>JAYTCW010000246.1:0-10541 GCA_043736295.1 Planctomycetota bacterium
CGGCAGCCGCACGGTGAACGTGCTGCCCCTGCCGGGACCGCCGCTCTCGGCGGTGATACTGCCGCCGTGCATCTCCACGAGCCGCTTCACGATGTTCAGGCCGATGCCCAGTCCGCCCTGCGACTTTTCCAACGAACCGTCGATCTGAGCGAACATGTCAAACACACGGGTCAACATGTTGGCGGGGATGCCCACGCCGTTGTCCGCGATGCTCACCACCGCGTCGCTCCCCTGCTGCTCGACGGCCAGCCGGATGCGTCCGCCCCGGTCGGTGTACTTGGCGGAGTTGTTCAACAAGTTAGCGAACACCTGCGACAGCCGGGTGAGGTCGCCATCGACGTAGATCGGTTGGGGCGGCACGTCCACGACGAGTTCGTGGCCCTGAACATCAATCAGCGGGCGGCTGGTCTCCACGGCGTTCCGCACGGCATCCGCCAGCGGCATCCTCGTCGTCTGCAACTGGATCTTGCCCTGGTTAATACGACTGATGTCCATCAGATCGTCGATCAGCCGGGTCATCTGGTCGACCTGTCGCTCCATCATCGAGCGTGACTTCTCCACGGTCCCGGCATCGACGTGGGGGAGCTTCATGATTTGCAAGCCGTTGCGGATCGGGGCCAGCGGGTTGCGGAGTTCGTGGGCGAGCGTCGCCAGGAACTCGTCCTTGCGGCGGTCGGTGTCTCGCAAAGCTTGCGCCGTGACTTGGCGCTCAGTGATGTCCAGATTTGTGCCCAGCACCCATTCAGCCTGGCCCTCGTGATTCGTGCGCACCGTCTCCACGGCCTGAATCCAGCGGCACTCGCCGTCACTGCGCCGCCGGATGCGGAATCCCCGCGTGCTTTGCCCGCAACGGCGGACGGTGTCTTGGAGGATGGCCGCCGTCTCCGCCAGATCCTCAGGCAGCACCGCGTCAGTCCAGTCGCGATAATGCACAAATCCATCCGGTGTGGGCTCGATGCCGTAGATCCGGAACATCTCCGCATCCCAGCGGATCGCGTTCGTAACGACGTTCCATTCCCAGATACCGACGCCGGTGGCTTCGGCGGCGAGGTGCATGCGCTCCTGACTCGCCCGCAGCGCCGCCGTGGCCCGCGCGCGCTCGGTCACTTCGTGGAAATAGCAGACCACCCCGTGCTGGCCGTCCGGCAGAGTGACGCGCTGGGTTTCCCATTCGTAGGACTGCTCGATGCCGAGGTCCTGGCGCTCCTCGGTGAAAGGCGGCGAAATGTAGCGTTCGCCGGTCTCCAGAGTGTTCCGGAATACGCGGATGATCGGGCCCCCCACTTCCGGCCCCCAAAGGATTTCGACCACTTCCTGGAAATCGCGACCGATGAGCAGCTGCACGGAGCCAAAGGACGGCAACGCATGAGCATTGATCTGCCGGAAGCGGAGCTGCGCATCCAACACATACGTCCCCATCGGCGCCTGCGCGATGAGGGTGGAAAACAGCGCGGCATTTTCCCGCAGCGCCTCCTCGGTGCGCTTCCGCTCGGTGATGTCCGTATGCACCCCGACCCACTCGGTGATCTCGCCCCGGTCATTGACGACCGGCACAGCCCGGACGAAACAGAGCCGCCACTGGCCGTCGCTGCGACGAACCCGGTGTGCGAACTCGAAGGGCCTCTGCTCGGCCACCGCCTCGTTCCAGGCATCGATGGTCGGCTGGGCGTCGTCGGGGTGGATGGCCTGGGACCAGCCGTACCCCTGATAGCTCTCCTGATCCTGCCCCGTGAATTTCCCCCAGGCAGCCTGCTCGCCCGCCATCATGCCCTGGGCGTCGTTGGTCCAAACGATCTCGCTCACCGCGTTGATCGCCGCACGGAAGCGAGCCTCGCTCTCGCGCAGTCGTTCGGTGAAATGCTGCCGGGTTATTTCCGCGCCGAGGGTGTTTGCCAGCAGCCGCAAAAACTCCTCATCGCCGCGCGAGAACGCCGTTTCGCGCGGCTTCGGACTCGTAAAACAGAGCGTTCCGAAAACGCGCCCGTCCACATTGATCGGCACGCCGAAATAAACTTCCGTGCCGAAAACGCTGTGCGCCCGATGCCCGCGCCATTCGCCGCCGACGACGTTTTCGACTGCCAGCAGATCGTTGCGTTTTAAAACTTCAATGCACAGAGCATCTGTGACCGGACAGGAAAATCCCACCGGAATTGAATCACCGGGGGAAATCGCCAGCGCGACTTGGTAAATATCGCCCGTGACTTCGCCGACCACGCCGTTTTCCAAATCGAACTGCTCACAGCCGAGCCGCAGCAAAGACTGCAAACGCGCCGCGTCGCCGAGCGTGGGATTCGACGTAATTTCATGGAGCAGGTTGAGGCGATCTTCGCTGACGCGAATCTTTTCTTCCGCCTGCTTGCGCTCGGTGATGTCGCGCGAGACGGCCAGGATGCGGCTCACGCTGCCATCGGGATTGCACACGGGCGACACTTCCACGTCCCACCATTTCATCTCACCGGTGGCGATCGGGCCCTCGCGCTCGAAGCGCACCGACTCGCCCCGGCTCGCGCGCACCACGGCATCCTGCACCAGCGCGCGCGATTCCTCCGGCCAGAAGCTCCACCACTTTTTCCCGACCAGCACCGTCGGATCGGCGAACCGCAACAGGCGGCAGCCGTTTTCATTGATCGAGAGCACCGTGCCGTCGGAGGCGACCACCTTCAGGCAGTCCGGGCTGCTCTCGAGCACGGTGCGGTTGAACTCCTCGCTCTCGCGCAGCGCCTCCTCGGCGCGGGCGCGTTCCACCCGCACATAAATGCGCGCGGCCAGCTCGGTGAGCAGCTCCACCTCCTCCGCGGGCCACGCATACGGCTCAGCGCGGGAGGCGTGCAGCATGAATCTCAAGTGCCCGCCCGACACGTAGCCCGCATTCAACACCGCGCGCATCCCCAGCGCCTCGAAGTGCTCCGCCCGCGCCGCCGTGCGTCCGCCATCGCGCACGTTGGCAATCACCAGCGGTGCGCCCGACGCCAGCACGCGCAGCTCTTCCTCGGGGAGAAAGTCCAGCAAGCGGTAATCGCCCGCCAGATTCTGCGTGCCCGGAGCGTGGTGATCGTGCAGCACCGTGCAGGTGTCCGCCGGATCATCCACTTCCACGAGGGTGCAGTGGACCAGGCCCAGATGCTCCGCGATCCGCTCGCCCGCCGCGCGCATGATTTCCGTGGAGGAGGTGAGCGTGGCGAACACCTCCTGCATGTCCGCCATAAACGCGAGATTGCGATCACGGAGTTTGCGTTCGGTGATGTCCACCGCCGTCAGCACGCCCGTCACCGGGCGGCGGACGCCATCCACGTCCCCGAACACGATCTGCTTCTTGACGCTCAACCACTTCGTCGAGCCGTCGGGCCGGATGACCCGGTGGTCCATCACGAACCAGCCTTCCCCGGTCGGGTCGAGCGACCGTTCCATGAGGCGGGAAAGCTCAGCACTGTCGTCCGGGTGGAAACGATCGTGGACTGCCGACCGGGGGACCGGCACACCGGCCTCCAGCCCGAACAGGGCGGCGGCGGTGGCGTCCGGCACGACCGTGTTCGTCCGGTAGTCGATCTGGTTGACGCCCAGCCCGGCGACTTCCACGGCCAGCCGCAGACGGTCCTCGACCCGCTTCCGCTCCGTAATGTCGCGGCTGATGCCGAGTACGCCCACGACGCGACCGCCGCGGTCGCGCAGTGGCGCCTTGAGGGTCAGGGCTACTTGCAGCCCGCCCGCCACCGGGACCGTCTCCTCAAGCTGGATGGGCGATCCCCCGGCGATCACTGCCTCGTCATGTTGCCGTATCGCGGCCGCCACGTCCGGCGGGAACAACTCCTCGCACGTCTTCCCCACCACCTGGTCGGGGGTGGAGCCGAACACCGCGGCGCAAGCGGAGTTCGCCAGCAATAGGCGGCCGTTCAGATCCTTCACGAAGTTCACGTCGGTCGTCCCCTCCAGCACCCCGTTCAGCAACTCCGTCCGGTCGGCCAGCGCCTGCTCGGCTTGCATACGCGCCGTGATGTCGCGGATCACACATACACTGTGGAGCGGGCGGCCTTCGGCATCGGTCACCATGCGTGCGGTGACGGCCACCCAGCGGATGCCGCCGTCCTTGCGCACGTAACGCTTTTCGTTCATGTAGGTCGGCGTGTCGCCGCGCAGTACTGGGATGGAGAGTTCGGCGTCGCGGGCCCGGTCGTCCGGGTGCGTGAGGTCGGACATCGTCATCCCCACCAACTCCTCGGCGGGGTAGCCGGTGATCTCGCACATCGCCGGGTTCACTTTGATGAACCGCCCGTCCGGCCCGACGTAAGCCATCCCGGTCGGGGATTGGTCGAACGCCACGCGGTGCAACTGTTCGCTGTACCGCAACCGCTCCTCGGTCTCCTTCCGCTCAGTCACGTCCACCGTGCAGCCGATCATCTTCCGCAGCTGGCCGTCGTCGCCCCGCAGCAACACGGCCCGATCTTCGACGTGCAGCCAACGCCCGTCTTTGTGCCGCACCCGGTACTCACCCACACTGGAATTTCCCGCTAACTCCACGAAGCGTTTCTGAAGGGATTCATGATCATCGGGGTGGATTTGTTCCTACCACCAGGCGGCGGTCGACGGAACCTCGTCGACCCGGTAGCCGACGACTTCGTACAGCCCGCGCTGCCGTTCGACATGGCCGGTCGTGATGTCGTACTCGTAGATGATGCCGTTCACGGCTTCGGCGGCGAGCCGGAACCGCTCCCGCTCGGCCAGCGTTTTCAGTTGCTCCTGCTCGGTGCGGCGGCGGGCGATGTGCAGCGCCTCCCCAAATGCAGCGATTGCGAGGCAAACGATGAAGTAGGCCACCAGCCCAAACAGGTGCGGACCGGAGGGCAAGTTCCACGAGTAACGGGGCGGGACGAAGCAGTACCACGCCACCCCAAAACCCAGCCAAGTCGCGAGCAGCGTGGGGCGGAAACCGTCCAGCCACGCCGCCGCCGCCACGCTGACGAAGAAGGTCACGAACGGCAGATGATCGCCCAGGAATGGGTCGAACAACCACCGCAGCAGCCCAGCGATGCCCACGGCCACGAGGGTCAGACCGTAGACCTCAGCGGACGACCTGACCCGATTCGACTTGGCATCTTGTTCGATGACTCTCTTCACGTTTGCGTCTCTGTGTCTTCGGGGGTCCGGCAGGGAGCCAGTTCGAATGCTAAGGGGCCAGTGTACTGATCCCTGTTGACCGTGACGATCTCAGCCTCCACCGGCACGATCCGAGCCAACCTCGCCCAAGCCACAAGGCCCTTCCCCGGCGGCTCAAACCCCTCGGCCCACCACCGAGCATTCAACTCCGGCAAATACGCCTGGCGGAGTGAATAATCCAACGGCGAGGGAGCCGAACAGCGGAGTGGAATCGGCTGGCCGCTTTGGGCCTACTGGTGTGCCAGCGGCACAAGAGGGTGCGTTGGTGGGTGAGCATGGACGGAGAGGTGAAAGTCCTCTTCAAGTAGGCGTTCTCCGGCTTGTAGCTGACCGAAACTGCGTCGTCGCGAGACGGGGTGGGGAGCATCGGGAGGCGAATGGCCAGTCCGCAACGTGAGTGAACTCGATTCGGCCGGGTTGTCTGGCGAGCCTGCCCTCTTGTGGCGAAGCCCAGATCGGAGCGATCCGAAAGCCGACGACGCTGAGGGGTAACGTGTGAAAGCGATCGTCGGAGCAATCAGGTGGTTGGAGGCGGAATGGTCGGAAGTCCAAGCTCATCAAGCCAAGAGACCTGTCGAGAGTCAGACAACACTCGGCAGGAGTCAGAGGAACCATAGTAGCGCTGAAGCCGGGTAACTCCGGGGGAGCGAAGGGTTCCAGGAAGATGGATGCGTGATGACCAGGAACACGGAACCACAACCCGCGAAAGTGCCGCTGGCTCAACAAGCGGGAACAGCTTTGCCGCATGCGGATCATCCGCTATGGCGGTGGGCGAAACCGTGTGCATGGACCGTCCGCATGTTGACGACTCTGATTCAAGGAGTGGAAGGAGACCGATGGTTTCGGCTGTTTGATAAGGTGTTTTCGGAGCGGAATCTGCTGGCTGCGTTTCAGCAAGTCGCGAGGAACGATGGGGCACCGGGGGTGGATCACGTCACGACATCGGAATTCGAACGACAGCTGCCAGACTCGAACTGGGAGCTATCGGATCGGCTGAAGTCAGGGGCGTTCCAGCCACAGTGCATCAGGCGTGTTCACATTCCCAAGCCGGGCACGAACGAGACACGACCGTTGGGCATACCGACGGTTCGGGATCGTGTGGTGCAGGCGGCGGTGGTGAACGTGATCGAGCCGATCTTCGAGCGAGACTTCGCGGAACAGAGCTATGGGTTTCGACCGGGACGCGGATGCAAAGAGGCTTTGCGTCGAGTCGATGAACTGCTGAAGGCAGGCTACACCCATGTGGTGGATGCTGACCTCAAGGGGTACTTTGACACGATCCCTCATGACCGTTTGATGGACCGCCTCAAGACCAAGATCGCCGACGGCTCCGTGCTGTCGCTGATCGAATCGTTCTTGAAGGCCAACATCCTGGACGGTCTGGAGGAGTGGACGCCGACTGCGGGGGCTCCGCAAGGAGCGGTCCTCAGTCCGCTGCTGAGCAACGTGTACCTGGACCCGCTGGACCATCTGTTGGCCGCTAGCGGCTTTCAGATGGTGCGATACGCCGACGACTTTGTGGTGTTGTGTCGAACCGCCGAAGCAGCCACACAGGCATTGGAGTTGATCCAGTCCTGGGTGAGCGAGAACGGCCTGACACTGCACCCGACGAAGACCCGTCTGGTCGATGCCGCTCAGGAGGGCTTCGACTTTCTGGGCTACCACTTCGAACGCGACCAACACTGGCCACGTCAGAAGAGTGTCCAAAAGTTGCGAGACTCACTGCGCGTCAAGACCCGGCGGAATTCCGGTCGCTCGCTGGACCGCATCATCGCGGAGGTGAACCGTACGCTTCGCGGATGGTTCACATACTTCCAGCACAGCACCCGTAAGTCGGACTATCGTGGTCTGGACGGCTGGCTCCGCCGACGGTTACGAAGCCTGCTTCGTCGCCGCCAAGGCCGCCCCGGCCACGGCCACACCGCCCGAGATTGCTTCACCTGGCCAAACCGCTTCTTCGCTGATCATGGGCTGTACAGTCTGGCCACCGCCCATGCCGCAGCCTGTCAATCCTCACTGAGGTGAACCATCAACCGGAGAGCCGGATGCGGGAGACCCGCCCGTCCGGTTCGGAGGGAGAGGGGACTCAACCCAATGAGTCCTCCCTACCCCTATGTTGCTCGAATGGGACTTTCAACACGGGAACTCCTTCGGGATGTTGCCTGCGGATGACTACTCGCAGCCCTTCCACACGAGCGGCACTCCGACCGTTCGGAATACGCTGCCAAATGAAGCAAAAATACCCAGCCTGTTAGGGTGGAACAAGCCGCTTTGGGCGCAGGCCCACCATCGCTATCAGACAGCGTCCAGCATGGTGAAATACAGCATCAATGCAGCGGTCAAGCGACTCGCTGAATTCGGAACCCCGATGACCACCAAGGCGATGATCGAAGCCATGGCGACCCGGGGCTACTGGATCAGCCCCGCCCGAGCGACCCTCCATGCTACTCTGTATTCCGCGATCCTCAGACAGCTCCAGAAGAAGGGCGCAGACGCCCGGTTCGTGAAGGCCGACCGGGGACAGTTCACGTTGAACCCCGCCACCAAGGTGTCTTGAATCGTCCGCCGACAACCGGGCCGGTAGCGTGATATCAGTCCAGTGGGCGACAGGACGCGGGGGAGCCGTTGGCCCGCAACTCCCTCGCGTTGTTTTTTTGGATGGTTGCGAAACTCGATCGGGAAGGGAATCACGGATCGGGTGGCATGGTTCGCGAGGTTTGACGGGCAAAGCAACGTGCCAGGGTGGGCAGCTGCCCCCGTGGAGCGGATGACCCGAGAGTGTGAGGGGGAGTCGGCAAGAAAGCGCCGACACATGGAGATTCTCTTGATCATTTTTTCAAGAATCCACACAGGCTTATCCATTCTGTGCAGTAGGTTTTGTTTGCTCAGTGACAGGAACAGCGTGGAGGCCAACCGCATGATCTCTGATGAGACTTGGACGACACCCGTGACTGCTCGTGGGCGGATGCTGCTGTCGATCTTCGCTGCGTGCGTGGAAGACCGGAGCCAGCACGACCGGACCAACTGGTGTATGCTCGCCCGCGAACAGGATGACGCCAGCTTGAAGAATGTACCGGCCATTTGGAGTCGAGCCGTGGCGATCCTGCGGATGACGGTGGCGGTACGCCGGGCGGCGGAGTGGAATTGATCCGGTCGCAAGCCTGATTCGAGACCCGCCTAGCCGCACTCACCACGGCGGCGGGTTCGATGAGCGATAGGACTCAGAGAACCGGTTCAAGCCCGTGGCGAGCGTCTCCGGCGTTCAGGGTTGCTCAGTGACCACACGGGCTTTCTCCAACAAGCGAACGAGTTCTTTTAGCTCCTCCCGAGTGAGATGGCCAATCAGCTGTTGGTGAAGTTCGCTCACGGGAACGTCGAGGCGTTTCAGCACTTCCCCAGCCGACTTCGATGGCTCCACATAGATGATTCTTTGATCGCTCATGCCGCGTTGTCGTGTAATGAGTCCTTGCTTTTCCAGTCGTCCCAGAATCCCAGACATTCCCGACTGCCCCTGATCCATCCGACGAGCAATCTCATGTGTGGACATGGGCTGGCCTGCACTGCAAAGAATTCCAAGGAGGTTGTACTGCGAAGGGGTGAGGTCATACTCACGAAACAACTGACTGAACCGATTCAGCATCTGGTCGTTGGTCCGCTGTATGCTCTGAATCGCCACTTGTGCCGGTGTATCCACCGGTCGCTTCGTCTTTTGTTCACCCCGAACTCTGCGGCCTGCCATAGCGCATTTGCCTCCACGTCAGCGACTAGACGCTGTAGTCAACTACCCCATGCCCACTGCGGGTGTAGGGGATGCAGCTTGGCAGCTGTTGTGGCCAGTGTCCAACCCGCCTCCCCCCGGACTCAGACAATTACTGTTCAGAGTCCCCTCAACAGCCGCTTGACCGCTTCCGCCTTGTCCGCATCCGACAGAGGCAGCCCGGCAATCATCATCAGCGCAGCTCCGAAACCATCGGAAGCAGGTGAGCCAGCTCCCGGCGTTTGACCTTGCGGAAGATGCGTTTTCCGTCGAACTGGTGCAACAGGTGGTGCAACTGCCGAACGTGAGAGACGTAACTCTTGACCGGTTGGCACTTGCGATTCAGGAGCACATCCTTGACATGGATGAGGTCGCAGATTCGAGTTCTGCCAGGTGCATTCTTCTTCCCCCGCTCGCAAACCCTGCGATGCGGTGGTTTTTATTGGATTGGACGGGGTTTCGTCACCCATGCCAGTCGGGTCGGAATTCTGTGCTGCGATGACAGGAAATGACTGGGTTGCACCAGTTTGGACGCTAGCTGGTACAAGATTTGGTACAAGAAATCCCGGCAGAGCCAGCACGGGCAGTCGGTCGACAGCCCCTTGGATGTCAAGTAGCTTCGGGTCGGTGTAGGTGTTCATGGTCAGGTCAATTGAACTGTGACGCATGGCACCTTGAGCCGTCCGGGGGGCAACACCGCCAGCCGATAGTAGTGTCCCGAACGTATGCCGCAAGGCGTGAACGTCGACCGTTCGGCCCCGGTCATCTCGTTTGGGAATCCCTGCCGTTCTCAAGTCACGGTCCAATATCCTCATGAATCCACTCGGCACCGTGAACAGCTTCCGGGATGTGTCCTCTCCACTGGCGAGCCAGGCACTGAGGTCCGCAGCCAGATCGGCCCGGAGAGGGATTGTTGATCCCTGACGGTTCTTTTCATCGGCTGCGTTCAGGTAGACGCAGGGAAGCGAGCCGGTGAGGTTGACCTGCCCCACTGTGATCGAAGCCAATTCCCCCTTCCGCAATCCTGTGAGGACCAGCGTCTTGACGATCAATGCTCGTTCCTGCCCCTGCCGGTCGAGTTCGTCGATCAGATCGGGATTCTTGGCCAGTGCAATCCGTGCCATCGCCACAGCGTCAGACAGCCCTTCAAAAGTGAGGGAGACTTTCTTCCGGTTGGTCCGTCCCTTGGTCTTCTCTGATTTTCGACCGTATTCAGCCAGAGGACGCCAGCGAGTGACAAGAATCAGCCGATTGAGTTCATCCTCAGTGAGTGCCCGACGTTTCCGCTTTGGATCAGCCTTCTCATTGGCCTTGGGGATGCGAGCGAACGGGTTCGAAGTCATTCGCCCGCTATCGACGCACCAGTTCCCAAAGGCGATCATCGAAGCCAAGTGTTTATTTCGAGACGCAGCCGACGCACCATCGGCCATCCTCTGAGAAATCCACTTCTCGATACCCTGCCGAGTGAGGTCGCGAAGCCACTGCCAACTGCAATCTGGACTTCCCCACGATTCGTGGGCGCGGGAAAGGGGTTACAGGGCTTCGGCGAATTGAGCGGGTGACACGTAGCCCAGGGCGGAGTGGCTGCGGATTCGGTTGTAGAAGACTTCGATGTATTTGAAGAGGCTTTGGC
>JAYTCW010000247.1:0-3612 GCA_043736295.1 Planctomycetota bacterium
CCTGAAGGAACGACTCCTCACCCTGCACCACACCAAGTACACCCTACAAGGCTAAAATCTCGCCAATGACCATCCCCCCAAATAGTCGGATGAACCGGATTTACGGAGGCATGGCTCCAATGCGGTCATTGCCGGGAACCCGAGAGGCCCCTGGCCGAGACCCTCAGCCAGGGGCTGAGACGCCCAGGGCGCATCGGAGACCAAGATATTCCTTGGCCGGTGGCTTCCCAGCAGAGCTGGCCTCCGCTTCTCCTGGCAAGGGGATTGCAGCAGGTCGTGCTATCTCCCTGCAACCATTGGACATCGGAGAGATGCCTTGAAAAATCCACCCAGTTACGGGCCACCCCCTTCCAAATAGTCGGATGAACCGTATTTTCGGGCATATTCGAATCCCGAGCAGTCCAAACAAAAGGGGTTGTTTTCACCTCTCCCGCCTCCCTGCCACCTCCGAATCCAGTTGACACTTCCTGTTCGTTGTGCGACTCCTGACTCGAAACGGGTGGTCACAGCAAACAGGGAGGGTGTATGCAAAATGGTCGAGAGGTTCAGACATGGCGGGGGCAGATTGATGCGTCGGGGCGGTTGTTGATTCCGGCGGAGTCGCGGGCGGCGATGGGATGGGAACGCGGGACCGATGTCGTGCTGGAGTCGGATGGCGACAGCTTGCGGGTGCTGACGCTGGACCAGTTCACGCGCGAGGTGCAGGCGATGTTCGGGCGGGTCGTGCCGAGTGAGCCGCTATGGTCGGACGACTTGGTTGAGACTCGGAAGCGCGAGGGCGAGCGGTGAAGCGGGTGGTGGTCGATGCCTCGGCGTGGCTGGCGTTTTTGCGGGTGGAGCCGGGGGCTGAGGTGGCCGCGAAACACTTGCTGTTTGGCACGATGTCGGCGGTGAATTTGTCGGAAGTGCTGGAGACGTGCGTTCACAATGAGCTGGCGGTGAACAAGGTTTTGGCCTTACTCAAGAACTGGGGGATCGAGATTGTGCCGTTCAATACCCAGCAAGCGACCATCGCAGCTGAGATCAAATGGCAGACGGGGGAGCGGGCGCTGACGCTCTCCGAGCGGGCGTGTTTGTCCCTGGCACGATCGCGAGGGATTCCAGTGCTGACCTCGAATCGCGAGTGGTCGAAGCTCGATCTGGGGATTGAAGTGATTCAGATTCGTGAGGGGCCATGAGTGAAGGACTCACCCCTGGCTCGTCTCCCGATGATGACACAGAGCAAGAAGGAAAAGTTCCCGAACAGGCACGGGGCGATGAACTCGCCGCGACCGAGCTGGTCGCCTATGCAGGAACTTCCACGTTGCAGAAAGCGGTGGGGGCAAGAGGCACAGCTGTGCCCGCGATACTGGCCCGTAAGGGAGCAGCGGGGCAGTTCGCCTGGGACGAGTTCTTTGACGCACAGCTTCCGAACAAGCACACACGAGCGGCGTATCTGCACGCGGTGCGGCAATTATTAAAGTGGCTCGAAGGCGTAGAACCGGACATCGCTCGGGTGACTCCCGGCATGATCGGTCACTACTTCAGCGAACTGAAAATCGCGATCCCGACGAAGAAGCTGCATCTGGCTGCGGTTCGCCGGTTCTTCGATCTGCTGGTGCAGCGGCATGTGATGGCGTTCAATCCGGCACACTCCGTGCGGTTAGAACGGTTCTCCGTCAAGGAGGGCAAGACGCCTTCCATCACCACGGATCAGGCTCGCACATTATTAAAATCGATTGACTGCAAAAACCCCGTCGACTTCCGCGACAAGGCCGTCATCGCCACGCTGATCTTCACAGCTGCCAGAGCCGGAGCCGTCGCGAAGCTGCGAGTGCGTGATCTGGTCGATGAAGGCGGGCAGTATGTTTGAAGTTCCACGAGAAGGGCGGCAAGCAACGGACCATTCCCGTGCGGTTCGATTTGCAGCAACTGCTACTCGACTACCTCGCCATCGCAGACCCGCTGCGAACCCACAAAGACGCTCCGCTGTTTCGGTCGCTGGAGGCCAAAGGCACGCTGTCGTCTCGCCCCCTCAACGGCGTGAACATCTGCCGCATGATGAAACGCCGACTGGCCGCTGCCAAGCTGCCCACACTCATCTCCCCGCACTCGTTTCGATCCTGCACCGCGACGGACCTGTTGCTTCAGGGCGTACAGTTAGAAGACGTTCAGTACCTCCTCGGCCACTCCGATAGCCGAGTTACGAAATTATATGATCGACGCCAGCATCAGGTGACGCGGAATATCGTCGAGCGGATATCCGTCTGACATTTCAATGGTTTCAAGTCGTTAACCAAATCGTTACCAAGCTGGTGTATGCTTAAAGAACGGTCGAAAGAGACCGATTTGTAATGCCAAACAGAGGAAGGTTGATATGGCCAGAAAGAAGAAAGTCACGGCACCCGTGGACGCCGAAACTGGGACAGCAACGGCGGTCGCGGAGTTGGCCGCCGAGTCCGCAAATCAACTGGCGAAACCAGACAAAACTCGCAAGAGTCCTCGCCGTAAGATGGGTGTTGCTGAACCCGCCATCGCTCCGGCGGAGTCAGTGCTGGATGAAACCGGTCTGGTCGGAACCGAGTCCGTGAATCTGAGCGAGACGACTTTGGAACCAGTCGTCATCCCAGTCGAGCCGCCCATCGCCGCTGTCGAGCGAGCGGCTCATTCCAGCGATGACGCCCCTGCTCCCGCCGAAGTCGAACCACCTCCGTTCGATCCCACTCCCGTCAACCATACCCATCGCCAAAGCTCCCGCCCGCTTCCAGAAGTCGAACCCGACCGCCCCCGCTTCCGCAGCTGGACTATCAGAACCGCATCAGGTTACGAGAAGCTGACTGATACCAAACGCGGCCTGCTCGTTTTGAAGTTCCACGATCGGCCCAGCGAAGAAATTCTCAACGCTGTGAAGGACGGCGGGTTCCAGTACCACCCCGACTACGAAGACCAAGGCAAAGTCTGGCTCCGCAAAAACGACTTCGAAGGACGGTTACAGGTCGACAAGATCGAAGCGGCATTGAGGCATCAGGAGCAAGGGGCGGGATCTGCGAGGTAGATTGTCTCCGGCGATATCAGTTGTCCCCTGCGAGCAGAATGCCTGGTGTCACCGACCAATCTTTGCCCATATAATCGTTGAGGTGGACGGCTGTGTTGTCAGAAAATGGCTGTAAAACACCTACCGCACAGGCACTGGGCGATCGTGCCGCCAGACACGGGGAAGTCGTCAATGCAGGAAGAGTGACTTCCAGAATGTACGATGAGCGTTGAATCGCCAACGAAAAACCATAGCATGGTCTACGGGTTCGAGTTCTCGCAAAGGGTCAATTGATGGAACCGAAAGAAGCAGTGAGAAGCTGCATCGCTCAAATTGCAGAATCGGGCGATTATGAGGCCGTTGTCGCCTCGTTGAAGAGGGTGATGTTCGAATGCAGCATTGGGCCGTTTTTCGAGGGCCTGGAAGCCGTAATCGACAGCGATTCGGGGTTCGTTCAATCGATGGCATGTACGCATGCGCTGACCCTTCGCCCAGACACTCTGGACTTCCCCACGCTTCGTGGGCGCGGGAAATGGAGAGTATCCTATCCCGTGAGGAGATCGTCGCATGTCTGTGAAGTCCAAGAAGTCAGTGGTCCC
>JAYTCW010000248.1:0-11938 GCA_043736295.1 Planctomycetota bacterium
ACTCGGCATCGACCCCGACAAAATCAAATCCCTCGAACACCCAAAGTCCCCATAACTCGCTACGATTCCCTGAGAACCTGGCGCTGTCCAATTAACGCCATCAGCCATCAGCCGTCAGCGGTCAACCTGAAGCCGAAACAAAACCTTCTGGCTGACTGCTGAAAGCTGACGGCTCGTCAGTTCACTGAAGAGAGATTGTGAAACAGCTCTAGTTCCGCCGCCCGAGCCAACGTTTTCTCCTCTCCGCCACCCGCGCCGCCACATTCCCAGCCATAATTCCCGCCTCCCTGCGAAAACAGCGCTATCCACATCCCCTTGGCACCACCCCTCTTCTCGCACCCCTCCGACGGCTCCCATTGACGTTTCTCGGGCGATATGCCGAGAGGCAAATGCTGACATACCCCCCAAGAATCACATGACGCCGAGTCGTTCGACTGTCTCAATCGGGCGCAAGCTGGTATAGATAGATCGCCGCCAGCTGCAACACCCCACTCCCGAGTCCGGAACCGATTCCTCATGAATGCTGAAGATCGACTGGTCCGGATCGAATCTGCTCTAATGGAACTGCAGCGGCATGTCGAGTTGCTGAACGAAGCCCTGCTAAATCAGCAGAAGGACTTCCACGGCATTCAGTCGCAAGTGAAGCGGATCGAGTCGCTAGCCGCCGAATGGTCGGAACCGCAGTCGTCGCCGATCGACGAGCGTCCACCGCATTACTGACGCATTAGCGCATTTTACAATTCTGTGAGCGTCCTCGTAGCCTGGACCCCTAGGTCCGGGCGGAACGGACCTGGGGGTCCGTTCTACTTCTCGGCGCGAACGCAATCGTGGAAGGCTCTGGCCGTGCGGGTTTATTGCGGACTCGGAGTCGGGCCATCAGAACCGATACGTGTTCTGGCTGGGCTAAAGCGTCCGGTCGCGCGGGCCGTCGGGGCATCCGAACGAGGGGGCGGAGTGGGGGCTGTCGGTATCACTGCGTTCGTCGAGAGTACCGGAACCGGATTCTGTGGAGCGGGAGTCACCTCATCTCCGGACTCGATCGGGATGATCAGTTCCATGCCGGGTTTGAGATCGTTCTCGGTTCGCAGCAGATGGCGGTTGGCGTTGAACAGGGTGTTCCAATACTTGTGGCTGCCCAGTTCCCGCTCGGCGATCAAGCTGAGGCTGTCTCCGTTGACCACTCGGTAAGTGCGAGTGTGGACGACCGGTTCCGGGTCAGCCGGGGCGACGATCTCGGCGGGGAGATTGCCCGGATCAATCGGCGTCGGTTCGGGTTCTCGCGAGATCTGAATTGGGTCAGGAACACCGGCCAGTGGCAGTACCTCGACGGGTGTTTCCACTGGTGTCGGCTCGACGGGCAACTCTTGTGTCCCGCGCGGCTGGGGCCGGTCGGCATCCGTGTATGACTTCACCGGCATGAGACGAATCGCCTCGTCCAGGTCCGCCGCCGATTGCAGCGTCAGATCGACCGGCTTCTCACCCGACTCCCGCGGGAAGCAGAGCGCAGCTGCAAACCCCATCACGAGGATGGCGAGCGCGAGTCCGAGCTTGGTGTCGCGGTGCATGAGAATGACAGCCATGCGGGTTGCAGGAGTCGTGAGGGCGAACCAGCGGTTCGCGAACCTCCACCAATAGGTATGACACCTTAAACGGAAAGAGTCTGTAGTGGTTTCGTCCCAAGTGCATGTTTCGAAAACACCACATGCCAGAAGATTCCGGAGATAACGAATGAGCGTGATACACCGGCGGGTGGAAGATGCCGGAGGGGCATCACTTCGCGATCTGGCTGGCTCTCCACGCCTTCATTGCAAGTCCGGTTGCCACGAAAAAGTATCACTCACATCCATCGTTAGACGGTTCTTCAGGAAAATCAATAACACGCATTTCTCGCTCTCTCGGTTGTTGGTCCGTGATTGAGTTCGGTTCAATGAGTTTCAAGTCGGAGACATCCGTGAGGCGATTGCTGCGTGACGATCGGATGAGACAGCCCCTGCAGTAAACAGGTAGATTCTTCAAATGAGCCGTTCCAGCGATCTGATACTCATTCGCCGCAAGTTCAGCCTTCGCACGAATGACCGCCCCTTCAATCAAAAGTGAGAATATCACTTCTCCTGAAGTCGCCCCTTGCTCATCCGGTTGGCCACGTAAGACCTCAACAACTCCGACGAATGCATCCGGTTTTGATTCTGGGACAACCCGCAACTTCGAGGCAATGCTTTCGGCTGCCTCAAAGCATTCCTGTCCGAGATGCAATTCCTTACGGAAATGACCTGTGGGGGCTGGAATAGCTTTCGACCATGTTGGAGAGACTGATAGGTAGGAACGGTCTCCTGTAGGACGAAGCAATAAAAACGCCTCACAGAAGTTCGCACTCAATTTCGGATGAGCACTGCGGTCAAACGTGTCGTCGATCACGCCTGAATCAGCAGCGTCGATGAGGGTTGAAAGCGATTCAATGACGCCCTGTGTCACTCTTCGAGTGTACGGATCCGTGTGAATCAATGAGTTTTGGATGATCTCGATCGGGCAAGCAATCGTCAGAATGAAGCTCCCCCGTTCTGTTTGCCCGAGTCGACATCGGCGAACGAGTTCTCCTGCATCTGAACGACTCAACCGAGGATGATAAGGTTTCGCTGCGATCTCACTATGAGCCTGAGCGAGAATCATGCCTCGAGCACCTTCGAGTATCCGCAAACCTTGATCCAGACTGAGGGAACCGGATTCCGCATCGGCACTGCTTTCCCTGAACCGCAGAACATCGGCTGGCGGAAGCAGCAAATGATCTAAGACTTCCTGGAAGGAACGTCTGTCGAAAGCTGCCAACTTCTGGATAACTTCACGAATCGACTCTTCGTAGTCATCTAATGTCTCATCAAGTGGAATCACCAACTGATGCAACTCGGAATTCGGATCGTGCAATACAGTGATCGAACCATTTACTCCATCGACCGGCTTCCACCCCAGAGATTTAGCGTAGTTCTTGATAGCGCGAGGCTGCACGAGTTTCAGCGTGGCGTCAGCAGTCTGTCGATTAGGCGTCATAGCTGATTTCCTCTCTGCGTGACAAACGCGTCATCAAAGCGGTGAGAGAATCAGGAGAGAGTTGCTGCCATTGAGGGATGTAGACTGTTTGGTGTTTTGGATTGGAGCTTTCTGTTGCGTTACGCAGGCTGACCCAGTAGGCACATCGCTTGGCGATCAAGCCGTCCTCTGAATGCTGCAACCATTCCGTTGAATCTTGAGGCAAGAACATCACAACGAGGATTCGGAAATGCGTGATATGGGGAGTTCGGAGTTTGTTGTAACTTGGAACCGACAGGCTGAATGAGAACCGTCCGTCAATCAAGGTGGGAGGTTGGTACGTCGCCTTCAATTGCACATGTAGATCGAATGTGGTTTGAACGGAATTCTGGGCAAGCCTGCGACCATCTTCTTTGACCGTGGCGTCAACACCTGCGCTATCAGAGTGCCGGTTGGAATATTCACATGAGAAACCTGCACGGGACGCTACCGCATGCAGGTACGCGTAGCTGAGTTCTGATTCGATGTTCTGTTCCGTCAACATGGCGTCAACCGTCTCCAGTGGTCGTAACCGCTAGCCGTCCAATCTCATCGACATCTTGCACATTCGGCTTGAAATTGGCTAGTGAGATGATCGCGAAGTTCCCTTAATAGGCGAATCGCAATGCTGCGAGGCGAAGAAGCTCAATCAGGTTTTGAAGATTCCTCCTCAATACTGCCGAATCACCCCCGCCAGCACTCCGAGGATCTCGACGTGTTGGGAGTAGATCGGCTGAAACCTCGAATTCGCGGGGTCGAGACGGATGCGGTCGGATTCGCGGTAGTACTTCTTGAGGGTGGCGTCCGCTCCGTCAATCAGGGCGGCCACGATCTCACCATCGCGGGCGGTCGGCTGGCGGCGGATGATGGCGTAGTCGCCGTCGGCGATGTGGGCCTCGATCATCGATTCGCCCCGCACCTTCAGGCAGAAATGGTCCGGCTCCTCGAACAGCTTGCTGAACTCGACCCGCTCCACCTGCTCGTCGGCGGTCGAGGGGCGACCCGCATTGATGTGCCCGGCCAGCGGCAGGCTGGTCCGTTTCAGCTGAGGTTGGTCGGTCAGCTGGATCGCGCGGGACATATGCTGTTCGCGAGAGATGAGCCCCTTACGTTCGAGGGCCTTGAGGTGGCACATCACGCCGTTGGGGGAACGGATGTCGAAGGCAGTACCGATCTCCCGCACCGTCGGCCCGTATCCCCGGTTCAGGATCTTATCCTTAATGAACTCGTAGATGTCTTTTTGACGCTGAGTGAGGGTGAGATGATCGGCCATGGGAGGGGGTTCTCAGTTTTTAGTGGTCAGTTTTCAGTAGGAAAGAGTGCTGCCGTCTCGGTTCTGACTTAGAACTGAAAACTGACGACTGACCACTTCCCTCCAACCAGTTCACGGGCGTCGACTACTGATCGCCTGCACCGTTATACTATACCACTGTTTACCAGGCAAGCGTTATCATTGAGAAAAGTCGGAGTATCGGGACGATATTGCTGCGTTTTCCCGTACCTCACAATCCGGGGAGGTTCCCAAGAGCTGGCAGACCGATCAGTATGGGGGCATGTGACGGCACATCATCGTCGCTGGGTTCGCCAATCGTGGGCTCCGGGAACCAGCATCCGAACACCGTGAAGACTTCCGAAGTCTTGTGAGACTTCGGAAGTCTGGCGGTTGAAGCTCCTCGACTTCCGCAACGCTGATACTCGGTCGCCCACCTTCTGGCGAAGGTGGCTACGAATCGTGAGCCTCACGAGAGAATACATGGAGTATTCGGCCCGACTGTTCAATATCCGCAAGCACTACCGGCTCGGAACCCATGAGGTTCAGGCGCTGCGGGGTGTTTCGCTGGATATTCCCAAGGGGGACTTTCTGGCCATCATGGGACAGTCGGGTTCGGGTAAGAGCACGATGCTGAACCTGCTGGGGGCGCTCGATCGCCCGACTAGCGGACAGTACATCTTAGGGGGGCGGGACGTTTCGGAGATGACCGACGACGAACTGTCCGAGGCCCGCAACTCGATGATCGGGTTTGTGTTTCAGTCGTTCAATCTCATTCAGCAGTACACCGTTCTGGAGAATATCCAGGTGCCGCTGCTCTACCGGACGGGGTCTGGGTCCATCAGTGCCAAAGATCAGAAGAAGTGTCTCGACCTGGCCGACCGAGTCGGGCTCAACGACCGACTCGACCACCGTCCCTTCCAGCTTTCCGGGGGACAGCAGCAGCGCGTGGCGATCGCTCGCGCACTGGTCAACGATCCGGCCATTGTGCTGGCAGACGAACCGACGGGGAACCTCGACTCGGCCACTGGGGAGGAGATCATGCGAATTCTCGGCGAGCTGCATGACGAGGGACGCACCATCATCATGGTCACCCACGAAGCCGATGTCGCCGAAAACGCCAATCGTCAGATCTACATGAAAGACGGTCTGATCGCGGGCGAGGGGCTATTTCCAGGTCACCGAGCGATCAAGGCCTGAACACCCATGCTCAGACTCATCCGCACGATTCAACTGGCACTCAAGAGCCTGCTGCTGCACAAGCTGCGGTCGGGGCTGACGATGCTGGGGATCGTCTTTGGAGTGTTCTCCGTCATCGCGATGTTGGCGATTGGCGAGGGGGCCAGCAAGCAAGCCCAGCAGCAGGTGCTCTCGCTCGGGGCGACCAACATCATCGTTCGGAGTGTGAAGCCACCAGACGATCCCTCGTCGAGTCAGAACGCCACCTCGGGCCGCTTTTCCGTGCTGCGTTACGGATTGAATCGCACTGATTTCAAGATTCTCAGCGAGACGGTTCCCAATCTGACGGGCAAGGGACTGGTGCCCGTTCGAGAACTGTTGATGGAGGTCCGCTGCCGAGACCGGGTCTTGAATGCCCGCGTGGTGGGCTGTACCGCGGATTATCTGGAGATGAATCATTTGGAGGTCGACAAGGCTCGATTCCTCACCGACCGCGATGGTCATGACATCGCCAATGTCGTGGTCTTGGCCTCGGAGACAGCAGAGAAGCTGTTCCCCATTGAGGACCCGATCGGCCAGTCGATTCAGATCGGATACCAAGCCTATCGCGTGGTCGGAGTCATGCACTCCCGCACCGCCTCGGCCGCCGTGGGGGGCAGCCTCTCGGGACAGGACTTCAACAAGGACGTGTACCTCCCGCTCCAAACCTTACAAGCCCGCATTAACACCGGCGACGTGTTCATGAAGTTCACCTCGGGCGCCCGCAGTTCCGAATCGGTGGTCTACAACCAGATCACCCTACAGGTCGACAGCATCGAGAACGTGGTGCGCACCGCCGAGGTCGTTCGCGAAACCATGAAGATCACTCACCCTATCAAGCCCGATTATGCTGTGGTCGTGCCTCTCGAACTGCTTCGCCAAGCGGAACAGCTGCGGAACATCTTTAACATCGTACTGGGTTCGGTCGCTGGGATCAGTCTACTGGTGGGCGGGATCGGGATCATGAACATCATGTTGGCCACAGTGACAGAGCGAACGCGGGAGATCGGGATTCGCCGGGCCTTGGGAGCCCGCCGCCGCGACATCATTCAGCAGTTCATTATCGAGACGGTGGTCCTGTCGGGAACCGGCGGCTTGATCGGAATGGGGATGGGACTCTCGACACCCCTCGTGTTCAGCATCACCAAGCAAGCACTCGTGTATTTCGAGGTCATTAGTGCCTCTGCGGCGTCCAGTGAGATGGGGAAGATGTTCCTGGGGATGCAGCCGGAGATCGCCATGTGGAGCCTCCCAGTCGCATTTGGTTTTTCGGTCGTGACCGGCTTGGTGTTCGGCGTCTACCCCGCCAACTCAGCTGCCAAACTCGACCCCATTGAGGCCCTGCGACATTCGTGAGGGGTTGTTGGATCGGGTTCGCCATCCTCGTCGAGGTCGGCATGCACCAGTGGTGGGTTGGCGGCGACGGCGATTTGTCCGTTCAAGAACGTGTTTGGAACTGGTCCGAAACAACTTCCCGATTGGATTTTGATCAGAAGATCGCCCGGGACGCCCAGTGACTTCTGAAGGAACCCATCGCGTCCTGGGCGACCTTCTCTTTGAATTCCCTACCCGTGCGATTGATTAGCGAGAAGGGCTTCGACGATCAAGTTGACCGTCCTCGCGGTGGCTCCCTGCTGCTGGAGGACCAGTCGCTGCGCCGTCTCGCCAAGGTGCCGGGCCAGACTCGGATTCTCCAAGAACTCACTCACGACACGGGTCAGTTCCTCGGGAGCGTGAACCACCCGCGCAGCCTGTTCGCCCAGTAGCAGTTCCACCACCTGTCGGAAGTTTCCGGTGTTCGGCCCGAACAGGACAGCTGCGGCGTAGGCAGCGGGCTCGATCATGTTCTGGCCGCCGCGCGGAGTCAGGCTGCCGCCGACGAAGGCGACATCGGCCAGCCCCCAAGCGGCACCGAGTTCGCCGAGGGTGTCGAGCAGCAGAACGGGACGCGATCCGGGAGGGCGAAGCTCCTGCGGGGCCGGGACTAACGAGAGGGCATTGGTTGCCGGTCGCGGCTCCGAATTCTGCCCCCTCTCCCCCACAATCGATTGGGCTTTCGGGAGAGACATGGCTGTGGGGGAGAGGGTCGGGGTGAGGGGGCCAAGGCTGGCGTTTGGCTCGGCGGGAGCCTCGCCCTCCCGGCTTGCGGCCTTAATGGCGCTGCGACGCATCAGCGGCAGCCCGAGCGACTCGACCAACGCAGCCACCTCTTCAAACCGCTCCTGATGCCTCGGCACGAGCATCAGACGCAATGCCGGATGCTGCTCTCTCAAAGCCAGATAGGTCTCGATGGCGAACGACTCTTCGGGAGCTTGCGTACTCCCCGCAACGAAGACGGTTTCCCCCTCGCGGATGCCAAACCCGGACCGAATCACCTCGGTGCGGGCATTGAGTCGATCCGTCTCCAACCCGTCGTACTTCGTCGAGCCGGTCACGGCAAGCCGATCACTCGGTGCCCCCAACTCGATCAACCGGCGGCGGTACTCTTCCGTCTGAACCGCGATGCGAGCGAACCCCTTCCACAGTCCCATCATCAGCGGACGAATCCGGCGATACCCCCGAAAACTCTTCTCACTCATCCGCCCGTTGATGAGGACCAGTGGGATCGACTGTGCAGCTGCCTCGCGGATGAAATTCGGCCACAGTTCGAGTTCGACGAGTATGACTAGCGATGGTCGCACACGCTGCAAGGCGTTCCGCACCGCACAGGTGAAGTCAAGCGGGAAGTAGATCACTCGGCAGTCGGGGTATTTCTCGATGGCCACCGCGTGCCCGGTGTGAGTGGTGGTCGAGATCCAGATCTCGCAGCCCGGCAGGCTCTCTCGCAAGGGAGGCAGCAGCGTGCGGAGGATCAGCACCTCGCCGACACTCACCGCGTGTAGCCAGATCGCGGGACCGGTCGAAGTGCGGACTGCGACTCGGCCCAGAAACTTTTCGCTCCACCCCTGGCGGTACTTCCCCTGCCAGATCGCGCGAAACAGAATCACTGGGCTGAACAAGAGCAGCAACCCGCAGTAGACCAGATTGAGTCCCCAGCCGATCACGATGCGGCAGGCTCCGTAAACCGGAACGGGTCGCCGGAGAGTTCGTAGTCCGGTCGAAATCCAATGTTGATGAGCAGCCCGATCGCGAAGCAAGTGGTCAGCAAGCTCGACCCTCCGGCACTCATCAACGGCAATGTGATCCCCGTGATCGGCATCAGACCGACGGTGACGCCGGTGTTCACCACGACCTGTGTCCCGAGTAGCGCCGTCACCCCGGTCGCTACGAGGCGGCCAAACGGCTCTTCGGTGCCAGCTGCGATCGTCAGTCCGCAACCGAGCAGTAGCAGATAAATCATCAGTACCGCCAGACACCCGACCAGCCCCCACCGCTCGCCGACCAGGCAGAACACGAAATCGCTTCGCGAGGCGGGCAAGTGATACGCCGACGGATCGGCCACCGCCATCCCGCTGCGGTCGCTGCCCCATACCCCGCCAAAGGCCAGCATCTGCTTCGCTTGGTGCAGCTGGTAATCATCGCCACCGTGCGAGACGCCGTCCTCTTGTTGGAAGAGTACGGTCACTCGCGAGCGTTGCTCTACGGTCATGCACTTCCAGACCACCGGGAGGCTGGCGACGCCCATCATTCCGACCAGCAAGAGTGCGGGCCAGCGCGCCCCAGCTGCAAAGAGCATGGCGAACAGGACGGGGAAGAAGAGGATGGCCGTGCCGAGGTCGGGTTCTTTAAGGATCAACACCACGGGAAGCAAGGTCAGCAGGAACGGCGGCACCATGCCCCACAACGTACGGTGGCTACGACAGTACATCAGGTAGCGGGCCAGCGTCACGATTAGTGCCAGCTTCATCAGCTCGGACGGCTGGAAGTCAGCCACGCCGAGCGGAATCCAACCTCGGGCCCCATTCTTCGGCGGGCAGAAAAAAACCACACACAGCAGGACCAGCGAGACGGCGTACAGGGCATAACTCGCTCGGCGGAGTCGTCGATAATGCAGACATAGCGGACCGAGTAAGGCGGGGACTGAGACTCCAATCCAGAGCAACTGCCGAGGCAAGAAGCGGGCTCCACTGGCCAGTTCATCGCCGCGCGAAATCCCCGCCAGTCCAGCCAGCATCAGCAGACCCGCACACAGCGGGACCGCCCACGGCCACCAACGGACTCGATGCACACTCGACACTTCGCCTCCTTGCGATGTGAACACAGACGCGGAGTGTGACAGAAACGGCGAAACAGGTCAGCCCGAATTTGATCGCTTCCGTGAGCGGCACGGCGCTAGCCGCCGGTTCTTTGCAGAGTGTGCCACACTGAGAAGAAGAACCAGCGACCAGCGCCGTACCGCTCACGCCGTTATTTCGCCGGAGCCTTGACCGGAATATCCAACAACTTCGCCACGCGGGTCCAAGCCTCTGCCCGGCGACGATTGAACTCATCGCCGTTTACTTTGGTCTTTTCTTTGGCGTAGGTCCGCAGCGCCTCGGACTCCTGCTTGAGGAGCGCATAGATCTCAATGATCTCCCGCACTGCTTTCGCGTCTTCGGGAGTCATCTCCGACTTCTGAAGCGCGACTAATTGAACGATCAGCGGGTCGGAGATGACGGTGATCTCTTTCATCAATCGATCGACATCATCGGGCGTATAGAGATCCTTCTGCACGTTGTCTGCGACGACGCCGATGTATCCAAACGTGGTGTAGACGTGCGAAGAGGCCAAGCTGCCGATCAATTGGAGTTTGGTGTCGACCGGTGCTGCGGGTTTCGAGGCAGGTTTGGCCTCTGGCGACTGGGACACTGCCGGGAGAGTTCCGAGAACCAACGTCAAGAGACCGAGAACGACCCAGCGGGTCGGACGGTTGGTGAACAGAGAGGGCATCACAGGCATACGCGTCATGGGTCAGTCCTCGCGTCGAATCGTGGC
This sequence comes from Planctomycetota bacterium, assembly GCA_043736295.1. GTDB lineage: Bacteria > Planctomycetota > Planctomycetia > Planctomycetales > Planctomycetaceae > TH-plancto1. The sequence goes on from JAYTCW010000248.1 coordinate 10,463, forward strand.
GGGAAACTTGTCAGGGCTTGGGGCCTGGGTCGCCGTGACTCTTGTGGGGCCAGTTTCCGACGTGCCCGTCCCCAGTGTAGCCACCTGGCGAAGGACAGTCTGGCGGCGATGATGTGGGCAGTTTCAGATGGCGTTGTTGAAGATTCTCGCCCGGCCCTTAACCGGGCAATGGGCCAACCGAATGACTGGCGGGGCGATGTCGGTCACTCACTCCCGTACGATCTTCAGGATGCGGTGGTTGTGGCTGTCGGAGATGTACAGGTCGCCGGAGGGATGGAGAAAGACTCCGTGAGGTTGATTGAGTTCGACTTGGTCCGGAGGTCCGCCGACCCCCTTGGTGCCGACCTTGCCTGTGCCTGCGACGCGGTGAATTTGGCCCGTCTGCGGGTCATACCGGCGGATCGTGTGGTTGTCGGTATCGGCGATCAGCACGGTGCCATCGCGGTCGAGGCAGAGATGTTTGGGGCCACTGAGCGTCGCCTCGATCGCAGGTCCACCATCGCCCGTGTGGCCCTTCTTCCCGGTCCCGACGATGGTGGTGATCTGTCCCTGCTCGTCCACGACTCGCAAGGCATGACCCCCGCGTTCCAGGACGTACACGCGCCCCTTCTTGTCGGCCATCACAGCTCGAGGATCGACAAGCGGTTGATCGCGGGCGGGTGAGTTATTCAAGGGAACGCCTCCCTTTCCATTCCCTGCCACGGTCTCGACGGTGCCAGACTGGAGATCGACAACCCGGATGCGGCGGTTGTCGAGGTCCGCGAGGTACAGATTCTCACCATCCGGGGAGACTGTCACGCAGTAGATGCCGCCGAACTTCGCTTGGACGGCAGGGCCATCATCGCCCGAGAACCCATTCTCGCCGGTCCCGGCAATCGTCGAGATCAGCCCCGTCTGCGAGTCGATCTTCCGAACCACCTGGTTCCAGGTATCTGCCAGATAGATGTCACCTTGTGGAGTGATTGACAGATTGTGCAAGCCGTTGAACTGGGCCTTCACCGCCGGATCTCCGTCCCCGGAGTACCCCTTCTGGCCATCTCCCGCGATCACCGTCAACTGGCCTTGTGGGGCGATGCGGCAGACACGCTGTCCGGTCAGCTCAACGAAGAAAAGGGTGCCAGTTGCGTCACAATCGACGCCGAACGGAGTGTTGAGCCGAGTCTCCAGTGCGGGGGCCGCTCCGGTAGCTGTCCCCCCTCCGGCGACGAGGACGACCCGATCAGCGAGGGCGTACTGAGTCCCCGCAAGTAATGCCAACACACCAATCAAGTATCGCTGAAGATGGCTCATCTGAACGACTCCGGAATGAGCTGTACGGTACACAGATTTCACAGATTGGCATAGACCGGAAGGGTTGCTGGTCGAGTCGCCACGCGCCCCTCTGAATCTGTGCTGATCTGTACTGCAAACCATTCCAGTCTGCGTGTCCTGAGAGAATTTCTGACAGCCCGGTACACTCGGTGCCACTCATGCCAG
>JAYTCW010000249.1:0-8439 GCA_043736295.1 Planctomycetota bacterium
GCCCGCAGGATGGTGTAGCCCTTCCTGCAGGACCGCACGCAAAGTCGCCTTTCGAGCGGTGCCGGTCCCCTTATTGGTGATCACAAACTTGAGAGGCACCAATTCGCCCACGGCCACTTCGGAGGGATGCTTAATCGACAGCGACAGCGTAGGGGCTGTCACGACGGTCTTGGTCGCCACTCGGGCGGCAAACCGCACGGTGGCCACACTGCCGATGGGACCAGCTTCCAGTGGAGTGACTTCGACCTTAATCACCTGCTGTGTGTTGGGGGCCATCGTCTCCAGTTCCCAGCGCAAGATGCGGTCACGACCGATGTGGGCCTGCGGCTGAGAACGCTCCATGCGGGTTCCCTTGGGGATCCGCTCCTCCACAACAACATACTCTGCGGGGACGGAACCGACGTTCTGCACGATGATCTCGTAGACGAACTTCTCTCCGACCTCAGCTTCGGCCTGGGCCTTCTTCTCGATCCGCAATTGTGGCTGCTGCGTGGGAGTCAACAGCGGGTCTTCAACCGTGGCATCGCCGATCAGCATCTCTGGGGTGATCGTGCGTGCTGGAAGGTTGTTCGAGGGAATCGAGGACCGCGCGGCCGGAGCCTCATCCAGCTCTTCCCCGACAGCATGCGTATGAGTCGGCGTCCGGCCGGGCTGTCGGTTGGGAGCCAGATTCAGCGGAGCGGGCTCGGTTTCCAGACCTGGCGAGGGGACTTCCTCCACGGGAGTCGGCACCGATATGCGGTTGCGAGGGGCGAACGGACTGGGTGCGGGTGAGGCATCGACCGGTTGAGGCTCCTCGACCGCCTCGGGCTCGGCTCCTAAATCGGGAGCGGAGATATCCCACGGAGAGGCACCCTCTTCCGGGGTTGCGATGTCCTCGGCAGGTGGGCTGGCTGGCCCACGTGTGCGAGCACCCGGTTGGGGATTCAGCACTCCGGGTTCACTCGTCGGCGCGGCGTCCAAAGCCTCTAGCTGCGTGGAAAACTCACCGGGAGTCACGGTCTCGTCCGTCGCGCCGGGCACCAATTCCAATTCCTCGTTGCCGAAATTCTCGGCATTGGCGGGGACGATGCGACTGGGTGTTCGGCTGCGAGGCAACTCGCCCGAGTCGGCACTCTGAGTGGGATTGGAATTCGGAATGGCCATCAGCACGGGCGCTCCAGTCACCACTGGCAATCGATTCAGCGGGCGGGTCTCCAGAGCGGCCGACTTCGGAGCGGCCCCTCCCAATGTTCGAGCCCGGGTGGCGGGTGTCGGTTGCGGTTCCGAGGCTTCCAGTACCTCCAGTGAAGCGACGCCCGGTTCTGGCTCCGACTGCTCGGGGGTCTCCGCGAGGGCAGGCTCGTCCTGCTCCGGCGGGAACGCAGCTGGCATCCCGCGTGGGGTCGACTCTTCGACTTCGAGTGAGTCACGGGCAAAGGCGGGATCCGCCATGGCGAGCAGGTTGTCCTCGGCGGGCTCGACCACTGGGGGCATCACCTGGGTCGCGGTAGGCTTCGGGATCGGCTGACCCCCGAGGCCCACACCCTCTTCAGGCTCACCTCCAAGCTCTGAGAATTGTGATTGGTCCGCAGCCGTGATCGGCTGGAGTTCAGTGTTGGCTTTCCACACGGCAAAACAGCCTGCGGAAATGACGCCGGAGAGAGCGAGAAATTTGAGAAGTAGAGTTGGCATGGGAGTCCTTTCCCTGGCAGTCCCCACGGGCTCACACCCGAGTCGCTGCCACAGTCTGCATGGCCACGACCATCAGCGTGGCAATCGTGGCCAGCTTCATCCATCCCGGACGAAACTCGCCTTCCTCGGCAACTTTTGCCGCACGACAGACGGTTCTTAGCAGTTCTTGCAAAATCGGGAAAGAGGACTTTGAGAGGTTGTGGCAACGGGGGGACTCGACGACAACTGAAAACGGTCTTTACCCAATTTCCCTGACCCCGCTAAACTGGAAGGGCTTTTGCAGCGTCAATGAAATGGCCCGAGTCGGGGCCTGCTGACGCTCGCCAAGGAGGGGGGTCGCGATGTGGTACAACATTCTGGTCGTGTGTGTGCTGTTGTTCTTTCTGGTCCGGGGAGCATCCCGCGGTCTCGTCTGGCAATTGGCGGGCATCCTCGGGATTCTGCTCTGCATCACGTTTGCCGGGAGCGCCTCGAAGGTCATCGGCCCCCATATCAATCTGCCTCAGCCGACCAACCAGTGGGCCGTGATGTTCATCACGTACATGCTGGCGTCGCTGGTAGCCTTTGGATTCGCCCGAACGTTGAACGGGTGGATCGAGAAGATGGAGATGAAGGAGTACAACCGCCATCTGGGGGCGGTGTTTGGTCTCCTCAAGGGAGCTTTACTTGTGTTGATCATGACCTTCATGATCGTCACGTTTTCTGAGAAGACCCGCAACTCATTGAAGGACTCCCAGGCAGCCCACATTGCCGCTCGCATCATTCATCAAATTGAGCCACTCGTTCCCGACAAGCTGAACGGGGCGGTCAACAAGTACATCCAGATGTTCGACGCCACCGGGTTCGTGGCGCATGACCCGAACGAGGAGTTAGAAGAAGTCCTCCCCGGCGACATGGGGGATGAGACAGCCCCTCTCGACGAGGATAAATCGTTGGGACAGGCGGAACCGTTCGATCCGTTTGGCATGCTCTCCGGTTCGAAGTCGAAGCAGCCGGGGACTCAAACCTCCTCTGATCCAGACGAGGTCAGCCCGGATCTGCTCACCGAACTCCGCAGAACAGTGGGCAGCAAAGCGTCTCGCCTGATCGAAGAGGAGCTACGAGCGGCGACCCCCCAGGTCAAAGCCCGTATCGAGCAGAATATCGCAGACGCCCTGCAATCCGGGGGCACGCAATCCAAGCGACAGCTGCAAGAGCGGCTGCTCGATGAGGGCGAGGACGGCCTGCTGGTCCAGTTGCTGGACGACTGGGCGGCGGACACGTTGGGCGGCGGCGATGTGACTCCGGTCGCTCGACCGAAAGCCACAACGCCGTCACGAACGACTCCCTCGCGGCAACCAGCGGTCGCGCCCTCACAACCCGTGGCTCAACAACCGAAGACAACTCGACCGCCAGCAGCGAACGGACCCCGGACGATGCTGGATGAGATTGTGGCCACCAAAAGTCAATTCGCCTCAGTCCAGAAGAACCTCAAAGCTGAGTACACGGAACGGCTGCTGATGCTCCCCCAAAATGTAGCCACAGCTGTGCAGGAAGACTGGTATGGCGACCTTACCAATTCGGCGACCGATCTGGATGTGCAGACCGATTCGAAGACCCCCCTGCAAGAGAGAATCATTCGACAGCTGGGGGCCGCTCGCTATCCCGAAACGAAGTTATCACCCGCCATGCAAAACTGGCTCAAGCAATTCCGGATGACGGCTGAGGGGTCCGGAGTGTTGCGGTAAGTCGAGCATCCGGTCTTCGCACACAAAAGACTTCCGAAGTCTTCCGAGACTTCGGAAGTTTCAAGGGGCGGGGAGGTCGGGCAGCGTCGGGAGCAGGAGTGGCGGTTGTGCAGCACCGGGTTTCGGGGGCTGGGCCGGGGCGGGGGCTACTTCAGTCAGCGCATCGATCTCCTCGGGAGTGGGAGCAAGCACCGACGCGTCTCGGGGCGGTGCGGCATTGAGGAACGCTCGCAAGTGCAGTTGCTCACCCTCGATCTTCAGTGCAGTATCCAGCAGGGTCCGAAACCGATCGTCTCCATCCAGAAACAGGACAACCCCCAGGAGGAAAATCCGGTCGGGATCGCGAACATCGACCTTGGTCCAGTCGGCGACACGCTGCTTGAGTTGTATCTTGGAAACACCATTTTGCAGGCCGAACAATTGATCTAGTGAATCCACCCGGCCAGGAGAATTCGGGTCGACATCCGTCATCTGCTTCAGAAAACCGACCGCCGCCCGAAAGTCTCCTCGACTGGCTTTGGCCACAGCCAATCGGACATACGGTTCGGGCCGATCTGGAGCCGCTTGGAGCGACTTCGCATAACTCTTCTCCGCAGCTGAATAGTCCAAAGTGGTAAAAAGTCGATCTCCAGCGGCCTGTAACCGGACACTCCTTAGCTGGGCCTCGGGAGTCGAGGGCTGGACGAGGCTGCGGTGCGTTTGTGAAATGGGTTTAATCTTCTCGCCGCGATGGGTATCAACGCTCGCTTCATCGAGCATCCACTGGGGCAGTTGGGGCAGGGCTGGCTGCGGGTTCACGTAGATTGGTGGAGCCGAGTAGATCGGAGCCCCCCACCCGGTGTATCCATAGCCTCCGCCGTAATAGTTGTTCCCGAACAGGGGGGCGGAGTAGCCCACGCTGAAACCGGGCACCCCATAGTAGGCGCTGGAGTAATTGGAATAGCCGAAGCCAAACGGAGATTGGTTATAATACCCGATCCCATAACTTGGACCAGAGTACCCTCCGTATCCGTATCCGGGAGCGGGTGCTGGGCCATGGCAGTGACGCCCCCCGTAATTCCCACCGTATGAGGAGAACGACATTTGCGGGATGAACACATCCGTCCGCATTTGCGGGATGAATGTGTCGGTCCGACTGGGGGGCAGCTGGGAGAATCCCTGTGAGGGACACAGGAAGACGCCGAAAGCAAAAGCCATCCAGAATCGCATGGTCTCTCCCTTACTTTGCCGCGATGTGAGATGAGCGGTCTGTATCGGAGACTTCCCCACTCACAGCATCCGGTGATCCGTAGATTCTACCCACCAACAATTCACTCGCGCATGGCGAATCGGCAGCGACGGGCTGGATTTTGGGAAGTCGTCGGGCCAGTGTGAGCTTGGCCAGTCAGATCAAATCACCCTGGCTGCACCGTTGTCGGCGATTTCTCCGAAATCGCTGGTTTGACGCTCTCCATCGAGAACCACTATCGTAGTGTACTCAGACAACGATTTCGGAGAAATCGCCGACAATCCAGAAGCACACATTGCTGTGTACTCGCCCCTTCTTCCATCCGCATCCTTCACGTCGCTGCGGGTTTCACAGGAATGGCCTTCCCGTCCAGCGAAGTCTCCCACACGACCAGCATCCGCTCGTCCAGAATGATTGTCCAATTGTCGCCGTCATCGCGCAGCTCAATCCCCTGCTTCTGCAGAGCCTCGGCTTGTGACGAAGCCTTGGGGGTGATTCCATCATCGTGAATCGCTCGAAACGCTTCCAAGTGTGGCCAGTCCTTCTGAATCGTATTCATACAAGCCAGGATCGTGCGGCATTGAGCCCCCGGGCTGAACCCGGCCCGGCGGGCGATCGAGGTGAGCGTGGCGTATTGATTCTCTTTCTTCAGTCCGTACAGAATCTCAGCCACAAGTTCGGCGCGCAATGACGACATCAGTCTCTCCAATTCCATCCCGTAAGGACAGCACGGCTCGTCGCCCGCAGCCTCACAGCTATTTGCAATGTGTGAATCTCGACTCCCACACTATCGCCGATGACGCCAGACAGCAAGGGTCATCGTGTGTGGGAGAATGTTGATGGGTGATCGGGGGAGAGTTTATTGAGCCGGAGGACCAGCTTCCCGGCGTCGATAGAGTGCCAAACCCCACCCCGAGAGGCCCGCGTAAGGCCGAAAGGCTCGCCGGTCGTAAGCGATGCCCTTTACCGTGCGGGTCTGTGGTGGTTGCCAGGCGACATCCAAGCTGTGGGTGAGTAGCCAATCGGTGCCCTCGGGTGGAACCTGGTCGAGTGGGACGTACTCCACGGACTTCCTCTGCATCTGCGCCCAGGGCAGGGAGTATTTCAGCATCAGCGAGTGCCGAAAGTCGTGGTCGCTGCGCAGGTGAATCACCGAGGACGGTTCCTGGAACGGGATCGACTCGAGGATCGGGAGATACCCACCGCGCCCAAACTCGGCGAGCCGACCGATGTGCTGACCGTTACCCCACATGGCAGCTGCCAGACACACGATTGCCAACACCCCCGCTACCGACCCCCTTTGCAGCAGGTCCGCCAACCCGACCGCAGCGGCTTGTAGCAGAAAGAAGACCGCAATCAGGAAATATCGCGGGTAGACCTCGGCCCGGCGCAGCACCAACAGCAGCCCCAAAGGCATCACCACCACGACCAGCAGATAGAACACCCAGCGGTCGTCTTTCTCGCGAGCCAGAACTCGCAGGCCATGCACGAACGCCCCCGCCACCAGTCCCGCGACGACCACCGCTCCCCACCCCGCGAACGGACCGCCTCCCGTCAGCGACAGTGTCTCCATGGCCACTTGCCACAGCGGGTACTGGTCGCCGCCCGCGTTGACCGCGTGCCGTAGATCAATCACATACAGCACCACAAAGAACAGTCCTGGCGGGACGAAGTACCGCAGCAGCGTGGGCCACACCTGTTCTGCTGTTCCTGGACGTGTCAGCCGCAGGTAGACCCACACGGCCATCGCTCCAAAGCATGTCAAGAAGATCGGCTGCGACAGAAACCCTCCACAGCAGGCGAGGAGGAAGAGCCAACTCGAGAGGCGACGAATGCGGGACACGCGGGGGGTGAGATCACTCCCCAACGAACGACACGCCTCTAAGACCAGCAGTTGATGGAACGCCAGAGAGGCGAAGAACACCGCATAAGCATACCCCCGTGCCTCCGACGAATAGTGGACCATCAGATACGATGTCGCCGTCAGTCCCCCCGCCAACCAACTGGTCAGTCTCCCGAACTTCGAGTCCGCCAGCCCTAGCCGCCACGCCATTCCCACCGCTGCAATTCCGCAGCTGATCGCGGGGAGTCGATACCATACCCCGGCTTGATTCCGGAGTAACCAGACCATCAGTGTATTCAAGTAGTGGTTGTTCTCTTCCTGCAATTGATAGAACAAGCCGCCCGGCCAAGTCAGCTTGTGGGAGATCTCCCAGGTCCAGACCTCATCGAGCCACAGCTCGCCCAGGCTGCATGACGCCCGGAGCAAGGCGGCAATCCCGAGCAGGATTGCCAGCCGAATGAATGTGAGGAAACGCGATGCCACCATGGACACCGCTCTGTCGGGCGCATCCGGATTCGAGGGGGAGTTCGGAAGAGAAGTCTGGGACAAGGCGCACGCGAATCCGATGTCAAGAAGTCAGTGGAGAGGAGAGCGGAAGTCTACGCGGATCACTCGAACACGACTACAGCGGGTTGACATCCTGTTCATCCTGTCAAATCAGTCTCGTCCTCTGACAAACTGGGGATTGTCATCCCATCTCTGCATTCCACCGTGTCTCCGTAGTGAATCTCTGCCGACTTTGGGGATGCACACACCATTCACATCGATTGCCTTCAGGCAGAGCGATTCTCACGGCGAGTTTGATTACCATGCGAGTCCTCCCCGACCACCGCCCTCGGTTTCCGCCGCCATGCACGCCACGACCATCATCGGTATCGAAGTCCACGTCCAGCTGAACACCCGCACGAAGATCTTTTGCGGGTGCGTCAACAAGTTCAATCCGGACCAGCCGAACACGCAGACCTGCCCGGTGTGCCTCGGTCTGCCGGGGTCGTTGCCGGTGCTGAATCGGGAGGCGATCCACCTCGGCCAGATGACCGGGTTGGCCCTCAACTGCGAGGTCACTCCGTTCACTAAGTGGGACCGCAAGCAATACTTTTATCCCGATCTACCGAAGGGATATCAGACCAGCCAGTTCGACCTGCCGCTGTGCCAGAACGGGTGGGTCGAGACGTTCACGCCCGAGGGAGTCGCCCGCCGCGTCCGCATCCGCCGGGCCCACCTCGAAGAGGACGCCGGCAAGAACATGCACGACGAGTCGGGGCGTGGCCGCGACAGCCAGGTCGACCTCAACCGCGCTGGGACACCGCTGCTGGAGATCGTTAGCGATCCCGATATCCGCTCGGCCCAAGAGGCCAAAGCGGTGCTCGAAGAGCTGCACTTGTTGCTCACGTACCTCGGCGTCTCCGACTGCAACATGCAGGAGGGGAGCCTGCGCTGCGACGCGAACGTCAACCTCCACATCGACCAACCGGGCGGTAAGCCGATCGCGACGCCGATCGTCGAAGTGAAGAACCTCAACAGCTTCCGCGCGGTCGAAGCGGCGATTGAGTACGAGGTCCAGCGACAACTGGCCGAATTCCAGAAGACCGGTCGCAAGATGGGCGACCCCGGTGCCGACAAGGAGACACGCGGCTGGGATCCGGACCGTGGGGTGACCACCGCTCAGCGGGCGAAGGAAGAGGCCGCCGACTACCGCTACTTCCCGTGCCCCGATCTGGTGCCGATCACGACCAGCCCCGAGCGGATCGCAGAGATCCGCCGCGAACTGCCCGAGTTCCCCGCTGTGCGCCGCTCGCGATACCGCACCGAGTTCGGTCTGTCTCTGTATGACGCCTCGGTGATCGTGAACCAGGGGGCTGAACTCGCCCGGTACTTTGAAACGGTGGTCGCGTTGTGTGGTGATGGTAAGCAGGCTGCGAACTGGGTCACGCAGGATGTGCAGCGCGACCTCAACGACCGCAAGC
>JAYTCW010000250.1:0-10079 GCA_043736295.1 Planctomycetota bacterium
TCGCTCGACCCGCTCCGTAATAGGGGTGGACCTCCATCGACTGGTGACAGGTGGGGCAGGCCAGCGTCCGCTCCAGCTCGATGGGATGCGGCGGGGCAACTGCGATGTCCGGCCCGGTGTAGGCCGCGCGGCGGTCCTCGACGACCTTACGAAATTCGGTGCTGGAGAGGAGCAAACCTCGGCAATTGGGACAGTGGCACGCCGGGACTTCGTCCACCAGTGAGGCCACCAGTTCGGCTTCGCAGACCGGACAATGGACACCCAGCGGAGCGTGGAGTGGCTGCACGCGGTCGACGACTTCACTCACGTCGGGGGAGGACTGAACCGTGTGGCAAAACGTGCAGACCATTCGCATCGGGCCAGCGGACATCGTGAGTGGACCAGCGCAGTTCTTGCAGTTCATCGGAGCGCTCAAGGATCGGAGAGTCGGTTCAGTTATTGCGCACTGTCCCGTATGGGAAGCCTAGCTCACGATTACGGGCGAGGAGACTGGCATTCGGATTCGGGCACCGGGGTGTCAGTGCGGTCGTACGGAACCGCCCGTGCGAGGGAGCGTGGCTGAGGCTGAAACCGGGATGCAATCGCTGTGAGTCGCTCGACACGGGCGAGTCCAAGTTCTCACCAGAGTCATCCGGCCATTTTCTCAAATTCGCTGCGGTACACTTCCACTCCATACTGAGGATAGTCGGACCGCAGCCGTTCGAAGTCTCGCCAGAACCATTCCTCGTTAAACCCCTCGAAGTCGCTTGAAGAAAAGAACGCCAAGTTGTGCAGCCAGTCTGCAACCGCCCCGGCATAGCGAATCCTCTGCCCCTCACGTCGCCAGTAGAAGGGGTTCCAGGCACGAAACCACCCCCAGCACATCCAACTCAGGGGACGAATGCCCAGCATCGCCTCGTAAAGCAAGTATCGATACGCATTCTTCCGTTGCTCATCCATACGCACCGACTCCAGTTTCAGTGGGAGACATCTGTTCCGCAATCCGAAGATCGTGTCCCGTCAAGGCTTGAATGGGGGTTGGAGTCTGCGTGATCGGGAGGGCGAAGCTCCTGCTGAGCCGCTCACACCAGTAAACGTTTTCCCTGGCCGCGGCTCGGCAGGAGCCTCGCCCTCCCGGCGGGGGCCACCTCAACAGAATCAGGCATGGACAGGGCCTTACTCCCGAATCAACCCCAGCAGCGTCCGCACGTTGACGGCGTCCATATCTTCCCCATCGCGTTCTTCCTTCTTCGTCTCCAAATACATTGGGCGATCAACGAAACGCGGGTCGTTCATGAGATGGTGGAAGGGCTCCAGCCCCAGGCACCCCTCGCCGATGTGGTCGTGGCGGTCGACGCGGCTAGCCAACGGCTTCTTGCTGTCGTTGAGGTGGAACGCCCGGATGCGGTCGATGCCGACCACGTCGTCGAACTCTTGAAACGTCGCCGCGTACTCCTCAGCTGTCCCGAGTGGATAGCCAGCTGCGAAGATGTGGCAGGTGTCGACGCAGACGCCGAAGCGGTCGGGGTCTTGGACCTCGTTGATGATGTGGCCGAGGTGCTGAAAGCGGTAGCCGAGTGTCGATCCCTGCCCCGCCGTGGTTTCGATCCAGGTCTGGACGCGGAAGCCCGCAGTGCGTTTGTTGATGATGTTGAACGCTTCCACGACACGGTTTAGAGCGTCCTCTTCTTCCGAGTCGACCGCAGCTCCCGGATGCATGACGACGCCGGTCAGCTCCAGTGCTTCGGCCCGCTCCAGTTCGATCACGAAGGCCTCGATCGACTTGTTCCACAAGTCGTCCTTCTCGCTCCCGAGGTTGATGAGATAGCTGTCATGGGAGCAGTGATGATGAATGTGATTTCGAGCGACGGCTTCCTTGAAGAGTCGGATCTCTTCCTCGGTCAGCGGCTTCGCATTCCACTGACTGGCGTTCTTGGTGAAGATCTGGACGGTGGGCATCCCGAGCGCACCGGCAGCGTCCGCCGCCTTGTAGTAGCCGCCCGCGATACTGAGGTGTGAGCCGATGAGTCGTTGCATGGGGGTGAAGATAAAGCATCTCGTCGAGGTTCGCCACCGGCGAGCGTTCGGCGTGGGGCACGTTTTTTACGTGCCCGTGGACCAGCGTGAAGCCCGAAGGGAGCCAACGCCGCAAAAAACTCAAGAACGCAAACAGGACGGGTCTCCCCTTTTGCGTTTCTTGAGTTTCTTGCGGCGATCACTCTTCCACAACATCGGAGCCAAGCACGTCGGAAGCGTAACTGTCGCTCATGTCGCTCCGCGACTGAGATTCCGCTCTCTGGACATCTTCTGAGCCATGTTTGTGCGGTGGCTAGCAGGCGGAATGCGTGTCGCGGAGCGACGTCGCCTACGGTTCGAGGTGAGCCAATAACAAAACCCCGGTCGAACGACAACCGGGGTCTGTTCTGCACAGACATTCGAGCAGAAGCGTCGGGGGGCCACTGTTGGCTTGTCCTGTAAGAGCACTCGACGATGAGAGGATTGCACTGAACTCTATTACGCCCGATTCAGTTCTTGGTCTTCAATACTTCGACTCCATTGGGCCCGATGATATTCAGACCGCCATCCGACTCGCGATCAAGCGATTCGTTCCATTCGGTGGTCAGATGCAGTCGGACCGATTGTCCTTCTTGGGGTTGAGGACTGATTCCGGAATAACCCGGGGGAGTGAACCCTTTGCCGATCCACCGTAGCTGGTAGTAACGGGCGTAGACGATGCTTCTCGGAGGCAGTTCCCCCTTCTCGCAGCGGTCAATGACGACTTCCGTAACAAACTTGGTGGTTTCCCAGTTCTCATCTCGAGAGGTGCTGGAGTAAGTGCATTTGACCATGCCCGTCACAATCACAGTGGAATTCCGCTTCAATTGTTCGGGTGAAGCATTGGGTCGGGCCGCCGAGACCGACGCCACAGAGATCACGGCAATACTCAACAGCCAGACTACCCACCGACACGTACGGTTCATCGCATTCTCCCAAGAGTTGTCGCATGACAGCTCCAGTCAGCTTTGATCTGGCCTCTAGGCTCCGCACGGGAAGCCCGGTCGGCGAAACCATCGTTGGCGGCCACACACAGCCGCCAGCATCACTCGTCCATGATATCAAATACATCCCACAACTGTAAGCATACGGGGTCGATCAAGCTGTGTGTGATTGTTCTTGGGATTTGCGGGCATCCTCGTACCGCAAGCACCGGACTGACTATTCCCGAAAATATCCGGCTGTCAGACGGCAACCTGTCTACCAAATTGCAAAACCCCGGTCGTACGACGACCGGGGTCTGTTCTGCACGTACCACGTGCAGAAGCGCGGAGATTCAACCCGTGTGAAAGTCACACAGAAAGTTTTGAAGTGGGGCACCGCAGGAGAGGATGTCCTCTTCATGTGGCCTACAAGGAGGTACGACTTCACTCTTCGGCGATCTACAGAGTGTCGATAGTTTTTTCGGAGTCGGAGACGAACTTGATTTGAATCGCGAGTTGTCGCTTTGAATCCTGCACTCACTGCCACGTCGCCCGACTGTTCGGCACTCTCCGCGTCTCCGGGACGCCGCGATCTGCGAGTTCCACCGAACGATCCCCTACCACCTGCCAACATCTGCTGCGGATGCCGAAAAGCCGCCGTGCCGAACGCCAGTCTCGCCACACTGTGGTCAGAATATAGAAGGAGGGCGAGGGGATCGCCCCCGAGTAGGATTGCGCACACAGTGCTGCCAAGGAGGGCAGAATGGAGTGAAAGGCGATTTCCGATGGCAACGACAGCGCTTGCCCAGGCGGAATTCGCAGCCGGTTCATGATCGACTCCCAGCGTCTGAAAAACGACTTGCTGGCGCTCGGGTGCCTCGCCCTTTCGGTGTTTCTGGCACTCAGCCTTGGCAGCTACGATCCGGCGGACCCGCCGGCGTCGCTGGTGTTCCCTGCGCATCGAACCATCGCCAATCTCGCCGGTCAGCCCGGAGCAATCACCGCCAACGGGATGTTCGCGGTCTTGGGCGAGGCATCCTGGTTTCTGGTGCTGCTATTGGTCGTGGCGGACTTTCGCTTATTCCGCCGCGTGCCGACCCCGGACCCTGGTGTGCGTCTGTTCGGTGGAGCCTTACTCGTTGGGGCCTGCGCTCTGGCTCTGCAACTGCTGATTCCCACATGGGGTCATGGGCCGGTCATTGGGAGTGGCGGCTGGATGGGGGCGTGGTCGGGAACTGTGGTCGAGCGGCACTTCTCGATGACTGGTGGTTTGATTGTGGTCGGCACGCTGGGGGTGGCGGGGCTGTTGCTGGTGGTGGACAACGTGATCTCGCAGTGGTGTGTAGTGGGGTTGCTGTTGCCGTTTCGAGTGGTGTTGTGGCCGTTGCGGGCCTGTACCAGGCGGTACGATGACACCATCATCGAGCCCGCCCCAATGGTTGCTCCCGCCCCGCGAGCGATTCCGGTCCACGCCCCACCGATGCCGCCGCCGCCCACACTCATCGAGCGCGTGACGGCGCTGGTGACTTCTCCGCTACCTCCGCCTCCGGGGTTCAAGGTGAACCTGCCGCTGGGAGGACGGACCAAAGCCAACCGCCCCGCAGTCGCCCCTAACTCCAATGAACCTCGTCCGGTCCATCGACTGCCGGAGACGAGCCTGCTGGAGAACGCGCAGGAGTTCCCGTTCGAGAAACTGGCGGCCAAGGCTCAGCAGAACGCAGCCACTCTGGAGAAGACCTTCGAGCAGTTCGGCCTCAAGGTCAAAGTGACCGAGATCGACACCGGCCCGGTCGTCACCCTGTTCGAAATTGACCTCGAACCAGGGCTGAAAGTCGCCAAGGTCATCAGCCTGCAAGATGACCTCGCCATCGCGCTGCGCGTGCCCGCTGTCCGCGTGGTCTCGCCCATCCCCGGCAAGAACACCGTCGGGGTTGAAGTCCCCAATGACATTCGTGTGATGGTCCGCTTAAAGGAGCTGATCGAGGCCACCGGTCCGGAACTCGACAAGCTGAGGATTCCGATGTTCCTGGGTAAGGATGTCAGCGGGAACTCGCTGGTGGTCGACATGGCCAAGATGCCGCACTTGTTGATCGCGGGGCGTACGGGGACCGGGAAGAGCGTGTGCCTGAACACTCTCATCGTCTCGATGCTGATGACGCGCACCCCGGATGAAGTGCGGATGATCATGATCGATCCCAAGATGGTCGAACTCAGCCCGTTCACCAAGCTGCCGCACTTGATGCATCCGGTGATCACCGACATGAAGAAGGCCGAGGCAGTGCTGGCCTGGGCTGTCGACAAGATGGAAGAGCGCTACGACCTGCTCGCCCGTGTCGGCGTGCGGCACCTCGACAGCTACAACAAGCTCGGCAAAGAGGCGGTCCTCGAACGTCTCGACATCGATCCCGACACGTACGAAGCCGAGGCGATCCCCGAGAAGTTGCCGTACATCGTGATCATCGCCGACGAAATGGCGGATATGATTATGACCAGCGGCAAGGACGTCGAAGCTCACATCATCCGGCTGGCTCAGAAGTCTCGCGCAGTCGGCATCCATCTGATTCTCGCGACTCAGAAGCCGACGGTCGATGTCATCACCGGCCTGATTAAGTCAAACCTTCCGGCTCGTATCGCGTTCACGGTCGCCAGCAAAACCGACAGCCGTGTCGTCCTCGACGAGAACGGGGCGGAGAAGCTGCTAGGTCATGGGGACATGCTATTCCTCGCTCCCGGCACCAGCACGTTGTCGCGCGCACAGGGAACCTATATCAGTGAAGAGGAGGTCAACGCTGTCATCGACTTCTTCAGCGACCAGCCGACTCAGTACTCGCCCGAGATTGCCGAAGCGACGGCAGCTGCGTTGCGCAAGGATAAAGAGAAGGACAAGGAGGCTGGGCCTGCGGAGAACGCCCGCCATCAGGATCCGGTGTACCTGCGGGCCTGCGAAGTGGTCATCGGGGAAGGTCGCGGCAGCGTGTCGTTACTCCAGCGCTCACTCGGGATCGGCTACGGCCGTGCGGCTCGCATGATCGACTGGATGGCCGAAGACGGGATCGTCGGCGACTATAACGGAGCCAAATGCCGCGAGGTGATCTGCACGATCGATGACTGGCACGACCGCCAAGGCGGGATGGGCAGCGGCGGTGGAGTGGATGATGATGACTTCGACGATTGATGTCACCGAGACGGGTGATCGCCCATTTGAATGTAGCGTGGGCTTTAGCCCACGTGATCGACGGATCCCTTACAGTTTGCGTGGGCTAAAGCCCACGCTACTCATCCCAGATCCTTGGTCCGCCTGGCGTGCAGAGATCACTCGTGAATTGGTACTCTCTTGGATAGCCAGTTCTCGACGCGCGGCCCGAGGGTTTCTTCATTGATGTCCCGTAAATCTCCTGTTTCGAAGATGTCGAGGTGGATCGCACTCGCATGGCTGAGCTTGCTCCTCGATCCGCATTCGGTGTCTGCTGAAGTCCCCGCTGTGACGGCACTCTTTCCAGCGGGCGTGCAAGCTGGGCAATCCGTCACGGTCAAGTTGCTGGGTGCCGTCGGGACGGCTCCCGTAGAAGTCTGGATCGACCGCCCCGACGTGTCGATCAAAGCGACCGAGAAGCCCGACGAGTACATATTCACCGCCACTGGTGACGCACGTCCCGGAGTGGCTTGGCTGCGCTGGCATAACGCCGAGGGAGCCAGTGATCTGCGGCCTTTCGTGATCGGCACGTTGCCCGAAATCATGGAGGTCGAACCCAACAATGCGACCAAAGACGCGCAGAGGGTTTCGGCCTTGCCGGTGATCGTCAACGGTTCGTTGCACAAGGGCGGTGAGTTGGACACCTTTGCCCTCACGCTCAAGGCTGGTGAAACATTGGTCGCTTCCGTCGAGGCCAACCGCACGCTGCCATCGCCGATGGATGCGGTGCTGCAACTCGTGGACACACAGGGGTTCGTCATCGAGCAGAAGGATGACTGGCTGGCCAGCGACCCGCAGATCGTCTGGACAGCCCCCATGGATGGCACATGGCTGATCCGCATCTTCACGTTTCCGTCAACTCCCGATTCCACGATCCAATACGCCGGCGGAGCCAACGACATCTACCGCCTCTTGCTGACGACGGGGCCGGTCATCGATCACGTCTTCCCACTTTTGAAGCAACTCGGTGAAGTGACTCCCCACGGATGGAACTTGCCTGCCGAGAAGCTCAGCCTTACCGGCGATCTCGCATCACCTCGACTCTCCCCCTTTTCCAACGGCATACCTGCCCCGATCACGTTTTCGCTGGATCGCTTGCCCGAACCCAACGGCAGCATGGTGATCGAGGACGCTGCTGCCTCCGCCGTTCAGCTGCTGACCATTCCGTCGTCGGTAACCGGCACCATCGAAGCCCCCGGAGACACTGATCGCTACCAGTTCTTCGGCATGAAGGGTCAATTACTACGATTTCGTACCCAGACCAAGCCGCTCGGATCCCAGCTGGACCCGCTGATTCGGTTTCTGAACTCGACTGGAGAAGTGGTCACCGTCCAGGATGACTCTGGGGAATTCGTGGATCCCAATTTTCAGATCAAGATCCCCGTCGATGACAACTACACCGTCGAGGTGTCCGACCGTTACCAGACCGGCAGCGAGTGGCACTTCTACGCGCTCACCCTCCTGCCCGAAGTTCCTGACCTGGAGTTGACGGTGGCGGCCAATCGCTTCACGCTAGATCGCGCCAAGCCACTCGAAATTCCGGTCACCATCAATCGCCTGACCGGGCTGAATGTCCCGATTCAATTCAGGGTGGAGGGACTCCCCGCTGGTGTCACATTTGAGCCAGTCGAGTCCAAGCCCGAGGGCGATACTGCCAAAGCCGTCACCCTCAAACTCTCTGTTGCCGCTGATGCAGCTGCGGCACAGGGACCGATTCAGATCGTCGGCCAGACGACTGGACCCGATTTGGATCGTCGGGCCACAGCCCCGATCGACGGCGTGAAAGCCGTCACACACGAGTTGTGGATCACGCTCCCTGCGAAGTGATGGAGTCCGCTTGTTCGGCTCATTATCTCGCCGTCCCAGGGAGCGTGGCAGCAATTGATGGGCGTGTTGGATGGGTGATTGGCCACGATCCCGTGAAATCGCGTGATCCATCCGGGACTTTTACTCGTTCAACGAGGTGTCGTCCCCCCTCCCCTGGAGAGACATACACCATGTCACTGCTCATCCAACTCATGATCGGGTTTGGAGCCACTCTGTTCCTTTGCTGGCTGATCTTTACTCACGCTTCACCCGCAGAAGCCCGCATTGCCTCGCAGGATGATCTGATCGATCCGAAGAATTCGTATCAGATTGGATACCTGGTCGGTATGACAGGCGGCACCGTGGCTGACACCACCGTGATTTACGATGCCTTGAAGCAATTTGAACTGATCCACGGGTACAGGCCCACCCTGCGGGACGCTCCTGCCCTTGTGGGGCACATGCACGCCCCTCGCTAACGAGAGACGATGATGGTGCGAGGCGGCTGCCGGGAGAAGAGGGTGAGGTGGGGACGCCACACCTCTCGCTTATGCCCCCTCACCCCGGCCCTCTCCCCCACAGTGGAGTCTCCCCCGAATGCCATGCCGATTGCGGGGGAGAGGGGGCAGACAGTACGGGGAATGCCAATGGGCGAATGCACCCTGCGGCATGGAGTCGAGATTTGACACTCCGGCATCCGCGACGATTTCATGTTAAGCTACGATCCCGAGACTTCAGCGCGAGTCTCTTCCGCCCTCAAACTCTGTGAAAGCCGAAACCCCTGATGAACCCGGAAGCGACAGCTTACCACGAGGCGGGGCATGCGGTGATCGCACTGGTGCTGGGCCGTGCGGTCCAGCGGGTCAGCGTCTTGCCGAAACTGGATACTCTGGGCCGCTGCGAGTTTCAAAAGGGACGGACTCGGCCCAGTGAAGATTGGCTCGAGCGTGAGATCCTGATCTCGCTGGCGGGACTGGCTGCCGAGGCAAGACACACGGGCCAGTATGCCTGGGAGGGGGCAGCGCGGGATTTACAAACGGTGAAGCGATTGGCCACTCAACGGGCGGGCGAGCGACATGTGGAGCGATTGCAGAAGCGGTTACTGTCCAAGGTCGAACACATGCTGTCTCAACCTGAGAATTGGAAAGCTGTCGAGTTGATTGTCGCGGAACTCCTTCGGAGTGAGACGATCAGTGGGCGAACTGCCGTGCATCTGTTTGAGCAAGGGAAAGCGTATGCTGACGATCTACATTGATGCCGATGCGTGTCCCGTCAAAGACGAGATCTATCGCGTGGCCTTGCGTTACAAGATGCCGGTCAAAGTCGTCGCCAACAACTGGATGCGAGTGCCCAACAGTCCGCTCATCGAACTGGTCGTCCGCAGTGAGGTGGGACTGAATATCGTGGATGACTGGATTGCCGAGCAATCGGGACTGGGCGATATCGTAGTGACCTCGGACATCCCGCTGGCCGCACGCTGCGTGGCGAAACAAGCGCGAGTGCTTGACCCCAAGGGGCGAGTCTTCACCGATGCAGACATTGGCGAGACACTCGCGATGCGCGACCTGTTCGACGGCCTGCGTCAAACCGGAGCGATCACCGGCGGACCCCGACCGATGGCAGGGCGGGATGTCTCCAAATTCTTATCCAAGCTGGATGAAATCATCAACGTCGTAAAACGCATCAAGCCGAAACCGTCCGCGCCCGGACCGAAAGAGGATTAATGGCGGGGGCTTGGCCCTCGCCTGATGAAACGAGAAAACATAGAACAGCGGGGGTCCATCGGTGAATGCTGTTTTGTGAGGCAACCGCCCTCGCCTCACGACCGGAAATCGTGCGATCTTCGAGTGGTTCAATCGGCACTGCATACAGCGTGTCCATCGGAACTCGGAGTGTGTCTTCAACATTCGGTGTCCCCGGTCAGTGACGGGCGGCGATGGCTAGGCAAAACCCTTGGAAAATCTCAGCATCACCCCTTGAACTCGATGCGTAGATTCTGAATCGACTGGTGCTGAAATACCACTTAATTGGACAGCGCCAGGTTCTCAGGGAATCGTAGCGAGTTATGGGGACTTTGGGTGTTCGAGGGATTTGATTTTGTCGGGGTCGATGCCGAGTTGGGC
>JAYTCW010000251.1:0-21662 GCA_043736295.1 Planctomycetota bacterium
CGCGGAGCGAAAGGCGACTATGAGACACTTGATTGTGAAAATTCTAACCGCACCATTCGGGGCCGCAAGCTGTGGTTCATCGGCCCCTTTCTCTGGGCATTCGCGAGGTTCTTCGGCGGCATGTTCACAGCTGCGATCTACTGGGTTCTGCATCACACAACGCTGATCCCGCAGGAAGCCACCGATCCTGATGACGTGTGAGGCTGTCGAACGGAATTCATGCCGTTCAGCTCTCGCCAGAGCGTTTTCGTCCGCATGCTGCTGGCAAGTGACGCACTCGGGGTACTCGGGAGAGGCGACTCAGCTACAATTCACCTGAGCACTCACTGGACACGCCCTCTCTTCCAAACCGCCCCGCCATGCCCGCCCCCATGCAGCAGATCGAAGCCGCCCTCGAAGCTTTACGCCAGGGGAAGCTGGTCATTGTGCTGGATGCCCAAGAGCGGGAGAACGAAGGCGATCTGATCGCAGCTGCGGAGTTGATGACTCCCGAGACGGTCGACTTCATGTTGCGGAAGGGAGCGGGCGTGCTGTGCGCACCACTGACGCAGGAGTACGCCAAACGGCTCCAACTCAGTCCCATCGTCGATCCCGAGTCGAACACGTCGCCGCATCAGACTCCGTTTCTGATCCCCGTGGACCATCGCGACGCGGGGACCGGAGTGAGCGCTTTAAGCCGGACGGCGACCCTCCGCGCTCTCGCCGACCCCAAGGCCAAGTCGGCGGACTTCGTGCGTCCCGGACACATCAACCCGCTGCTCGCCCGCGAAGGCGGCGTCCTTCGCCGGGCGGGACATACCGAGGCCACCGTCGATCTGATGAAGATGGCGGGACTGGCCCCGGTCGGCTGCCTGATTGAGATCTGCAGCCGCCGCAACTCAGGCATGGCCGACCTCGACGAACTTCAAGAGATGTCCCGCGAGTACGACATCCCCATCGTCTCGATCGCTGACATCATCCAGTTCCGCCGCGTCCGCGAACAACTGGTCCAGCG
Source organism: Planctomycetota bacterium (assembly GCA_043736295.1). Classification (GTDB taxonomy): domain Bacteria; phylum Planctomycetota; class Planctomycetia; order Planctomycetales; family Planctomycetaceae; genus TH-plancto1. The sequence continues at coordinate 995 of JAYTCW010000251.1, forward strand.
CGAGGTCGAGGTCGACATGCCGACCGGCGACTACGGGACGCCCAAGTTCATCGCCTATCGGGTCGATCATGAGGAGCAGGAACCGCTGGCCATCGTCTGGGGCGACCTCTCCTCCGTCGAAGCCCCGCTGGTTCGCATGCACTCGTCCTGCTTCACCGGCGACATCCTCGGCTCACTCCGCTGCGACTGCGGAGAACAGCTGCACATGGCGATCCGGATGATTTGTGAGGAGGGAGCCGGGGCCGTGGTGTATCTGCCGCAAGAGGGGCGCGGGATCGGGCTGGTCTCGAAGCTCAAGGCGTATCGCCTGCAAGACGAGGGACTCGACACCGTTGAGGCGAATCACCGATTGGGCTTTAAGGCCGATCTGCGGGACTACATGGTGGGCTTGCAGATCCTGAAGGATCTTGGCCTGACCAAGGTCCGCATTCTGACGAACAACCCCAAGAAGACCGAGGCGTTCGAACATTGGCTCGACCTCAAAGTCGTCGAGCAGGTTCCGATTGTGGCCCCCGCCGCTCCTCTGCGAGAGAAATATATGGATGCCAAGCGGGACAAGATGGGCCACATCCTGCCGTTCACGGTGCCTGATCCTCGCCCGGCTGAAAAACCGTGAACACGTTGGGCGACCGTCGGACAACACTATACAACAGACTTCCGAAGTCTTCCGAGACTTCGGAAGTCTGGCGGCTAAGTGTTCACGGGCCGCTCGCCTTACAGTGCCCCGCTGCCGGACAGCACCACACGGATCGTCCGGAACAGCACTTTGAGATCATTCCACAAGCAGCAATTGCGCAGGTACATCAGATCGAAGGCCACCTTGCGGCGAAAACTGTCGATGTTGTTGTCGTACCCATTCACAATCTGAGCGACACCGGTTAGGCCCGGCTTCAGTCCCAGACGCTCCAGGTAATCCGGAATCTCTGTGGACAGCTCTTTGATGAACTCTGGACGCTCTGGACGAGGTCCGACGAGTGACATGTCACCTCGAATGACATTCCACAGTTGGGGCAACTCGTCGAGACGGGTCTTTCGCATGAAGCTCCCCAGCGGTGTGACTCGAGCATCGCCCTTCACGGCGAACTGGGCTCCGTTCTTTTCGGCGTCGTTTCGCATGCTGCGGAACTTGTACAAAGTGAAGTGCCGCCCGTAGGTGAATTCCCTGCGGCGGTCGCTCTCGGGCACACGACGCTCCTCGCCCTCGGGAGGGGGAAGATCCTCGATCCGCCGTTCTGCACCCGGTTGGCGCAGATTCAGCCCGACACGAGTCTGGCGAAAAATGGCGGGGCCGGGAGAGGTCAGTTTCACCAACAATGCGGTCAGTAGCATGACCGGTGACAGTACAATCAGCATGCTCGTCGCGATGACTAAGTCGCAAGCTCGCTTCAGGAATCGAGTCCCCGTTTCCAGTGAATGCAGGTTGACCCGCGAGTCCTGATCCCCCAACTGGGAGAGCCACGGAACCACGGGCAGTTGCTCCTGAGCGGCAAAGTCAAAGACATCGCCTAAACCCTCGGGGTGTACGACTTCGGCCTGTGGCATGGTCGCCACTGGTTCAGTCCTGGGGATGGGGAGCGGAGTCAGTGTTTCGATGCTCATGACACACCGGTCGTGAAAAAAGGAGGGAAGCGGGGTGCCTGAAACCCCTGGACCTTAGTCGCCGGGATACCCCTCAACTTAGCTTCCGCCTTGAGGCTAATCAGAAACAATTCAGAAGTGGAGTTTGTCTTTGGGGAGGCTTGCGGTTTATGAGGGAATAAATGGGATTCGAGGGGTTGTGTGGGTCCTACCGATTCCACCGAGGGTGTGGGCCATTCGGCTCGCGAGCGGATCGTCTCCTCCGGCAGAACTTGCCGGTGCTGGGCTTCGAAGCAAGAGCGTCTCGGCAGTTATCGCCGTGCGAATCTGATGAAGGCCAGATCGACTCGGCACTTCATCCAGCGCTCACTTACAAAACACCGATATTCATGCGCTGCCAGCCAGAGGTTCATTCCCTCCTCGCTGGAAGATTGTTCGTTCTCATCGATCAGGGAAGGTCGACTCGTGCCTCCACAACATCCACGTCGACGGCTGCTCGGATTCGCTCGGGCGACTGCCTGGCTTGGTTCAACATCGCTTGTGCTGCTGGCCGGATGCGTGGACGCACCGGGGCCAGCCACTTCGGGGACACTCACGGATGCTGTGGAGGTTGCTTCCTCCGAGCCTGCTCCCAGCGAATTGACCACTCCCGAGGCGACGACCGAGGCAACACCGACTGCCGCCGAGACACCCGATCCGGACGGCTGGGTCGCAGCCCCTGCCCGAGTTCCGGAATCACAGCCTCACCCCACCGAGTCAATTGGCCAGCCAGCTCCGATGCCATCACCGGCGGAGCCGACACTCGCCGCCCCCACCCCGATTGCCAGCGACACTGCTCCCGCACCGTTCCCAACCAGTGCCGAACCCACTCTGGCGGAGACAGAGGCCAATCCCTCGGCCCCATTGCCAACACCAGTGACGGAATCCACTCCGACCTTTCCAGAGGCCAATCCCAAGCCTCTGGAAGTGGCGAAACCCCGAACTCTCCTCCTGATTTCGCCTCGGAATGTAAAACCACTCGTCGACCATCAGGTTGCGTCGACAGACAAACAACCGCCTCCCAGCGAGCAACCCGCCGTTATCCTCCCACCATCCCCTGCAGCCGATGCGGCTCTGCTCTCCCCCTTAGCGCCTCAAGTGTCCGTCGAGAATCCATTGGCCGGTGGAGCCGCTGTCACTGCAACTTCAGTGGCCGCTCTCGACCCGAAGAGCATGCTGCCCTCGTTGACGATTCCCGCCGACACCACTTCCAAAACTCAGCCGGGAACCAGCGAGACACCCGCCTCCCCCATCTCGATCAGCCGTCCGATCACGGAACTCCCTCCAGGGTTCACCGCCTTGTTTAACAACAAGGATCTCACCGGCTGGGAAGTCTACGATGGCAAGTCGGAAGCCTGGCAATTTAAAGAGGGCGAGGTCAGCTGCGTGGCACCCGGCGGTGGGTGGCTGCAAACGCTGACGCTCTATACCGACTTCGAACTGCGGTTCGAGTACCGACTGTCTCCGGGCGGCAACTCGGGCGTCTGCCTTCGCTTTTCCGGACACGGCAATCCGTCTCTGGAAGGTCTAGAGATCCAGCTTCTCGATGACCGAGCCGACAAGTACCAGAGCATCCAGGCTCAGCAGGCAACCGGCAGTCTCTACTTCGTCACAGCTCCCAAGGTTCGCAATGTGGCCCGTGTCGCCGGAGAGTGGAATCAATGCACCCTCCGCTGTGTGGGGAATCAGCTGCAGGTGACGATCAACGATCAATTGGTGAATGAGATTGACCTGGGCCAGCTCCCGTCGAAGGCCGATAGCACCACCAAGAAGTCCTCGCTGGTTCGCTGCCCGATGGGTTCCATCGCGTTGCAAAGCCACTCGACACGGATCGATTTCCGCCAGGTAGGGATCCGTGACCTGACCCAAGCGATGGCGTCCGGCGTCCGCTGGCTCGACCTGCAAGCGGGGACAGGAGATCCGGTGCCCGCAGGAGCTAAAGTGACCGTTCACTACATCGGGTTCTTGAGTACCGGAAAACGCTTCGCCAACAGCTTTGAGAAGGACAAGCCTGTCACGGTCCCCCTCAAAGATGTCATCCCCGGCTGGCGGGAAGGGATTCCCGGCATGCAGGTCGGCGGTAAACGGCGACTGATCGTCCCCGCAGCGATGGCCTATGGAGCGAAGGGGTTCAAGGAAATCGTCCCTCCGAACTCCACGCTGGTCTATGAAATCGAACTGACCGGATTCGAGAAACCCACAGAGGCCGAAAAGGCACCCATCACCGCAGAGGCCAGCAGCAACCAAGGCGCAGCCCAATAACGCGAAGCGTGAGCGAGGACCGAGCGCAAGCGAGGCTGCCGCCGATTCGCGTCCGACATCAGTGGGAAGCCCGCGACCTCTTCTCGGAGTGAGCGACTCGAAGGCTGCCGAGGGACGTACGCCCGCACCATTACGAGAACGAATAGCCCGCCAGTCGCTCCAGGGCGAACAGGAATAGCTTGGCATTCCCCATGCCGCCGTACTCGAAGCCGAACTTCCCTTTGCTGCTGAACCAGCGGGCTTCCTTGGTGTGGATGGTGAAGCTGCCGTTGGCGAGCGAGAGGGTCTTGATATCGTCGGTGGTAAGCCGAGTGGTCTTGCCGCCGAAGTGAAACTCCAGATAGCCGTTGCCGACCCGGACCGTGTCTTTCTTCTTCACGCGGAAGTCCAGGTAGCCCTGGCTCTCGTAGTCCTTGACCATGCGATCGAAGGCGAATTCGTTCCAGTGCCCTTCGGCAGCGACCGCAAACCAGTACGGGCTGATCGCCTTGGGCGTACCCTTCTCCGAGCTGAAATTCCCCTTCAGCACGAACAGCTCACCCCCCTCGTCGTCTCGCCAAATGTTCTTATACTGAGTCCCCGAATAGACTCCGTTGACGTACTGTCGCAGTTGCCAAGTCGTAATGTCCTGGCAGTCCTCGAAAAGCAGGACGCGGGCCCTGGGAGAGTTGTCTCGATTTCCCGAGAGGTTGTACTCGGCAATCCCGAGTTCACCCGCATAGGTGCAGGAGTGATTGAATCGCGTGAAGTAAATCACCAGAGGCAATGTGACTAAGGCCGCGATCGCCCCGAAGACATACCCCAACGCCGCATCGTTCGGATTGGTCACGAAGATGCGGAAGCCAATCACACACCCATAGAACACCAACCCCGTCAGCCCCACGACCAGCATCAGCCGGACCATCGTCGAGAACGGGTGCTTGGTCGTGACCAGCGTACTCTGGGCCGACACGATCTCGCCAATCGCGGGTGGCGGCTCCTGAAAGAAGTCACTGTCCACCGGAATCTTCTCCCCATTGTGGAGAAGAACCGCAGAAGCGGGGCTCCAGTTGCTCCCTGGAACGTCCTCAAAAACATCGTCGACGTGAGACATCGCGCAGCCTCCTAATGGGACACTGATGGATCGGGCGATGGTAGCGGAAGAAGTCGGGAGACGGGAGCCTAGGGTCTGGAAAGCCCACCGGTTGCAACCGGTGGGCTTTGGCACACTCATTGGCCGGACTACCAGTTGAACACCGCGGAATCGAGTTCCTTCGGCACATGCGCCGACAAGACCTCGCAGCCGTCCTTGGTCACCAGCACATCATCCTCGATTCGCACTCCGCCCCAGCCCGGCAGGTAGATCCCCGGCTCGACAGTGACAATCATGCCGGGCTTCAACAGGGTCTCGCTCGCAGGGGCGAATCGCGGCTGCTCGTGGATGATCAGGCCGATGCCGTGCCCCAGTCCGTGCCCGAAGTATTTCCCGTACCCCTTGTCCGCGATGTACCCGCGAGCAGCGATGTCGACGTCCCCGCACTTGGCCCCCGGACGGATCAGCGCGATGGCCCGCTTCTGGGCTTCCAGGACGGTGTTGTAGACCTTGGCGAACTTGGCCGATGGCTTACCGAACACCAGTGTCCGAGTTAGGTCCGACTTGTAACGCGACGGCGGCTGGGCGCCCCAGTCGATCAGCAGCATCTCGTAGTCCCCGACCTTTCGATCGCCAGGGCGGTAGTGCGGCAACGCCGCTCGGTCCCCAGCTGCGATGATCGGGTGAAACGCGACTCCTTCGGCACCGATCTTGCGCATGGCATGTTCGAGATCATAGGCGACATCCCGCTCGGTCTGATCGGGCCGCAGCGTGGCGCGGATGAAGTCGAGTCCGCGCCCGGCGATGTTCACCGCCAGTCGAGTTTCGGCGATCTCCTCGGCGTCTTTAATCGACCGCAGATCGTTCTCAATCCGCATCGAAACCGGGACCAGCTCAGTACTCGCCAGCGACGCAGCCAACGCATCGCGAGTCTCCAGCGTCACGACATGTCCCTCGACACCCAGACGCTTCGTCTTCATCGAGTTCACCAGATCGCAGCTGACCTGGGCGATCTTTTGGTCGGTGCGGCGGATGAACATCTCCAGCCCCGGACACTCTTCGGCGATCTGCGTCTCGTACCGACTATCGCTGACGAGCAGGCACTTCTTCGCGGTGAGCAGCAACCAACTGCTGTCTCCCGTGAAGCCAGTGAGCCACGAGACGTTGGTCTCGTTCGTGACGAGGAAGGCGTCAACGCCCGTGTCCTTGAGCAGCTTCCAAAAGCGATCACGCCGGGTGGAGAATCGAGAGGACATGGTGGGCATTCCGAGAGATCATGGGCGAGCAGCGGAAGAAACCCGGACGGTAGCAGATGTGTCGATGTTTGCGAATCGATGGCACTCAACCGGTCGATCATTGACATGCGTCAGAAAATTCGACTGCCAGGTTCTGCTCCCTCTCCCTCGCAAGCGATATTGCCATGTGAACCCGCGTCACTGTGGAGGAGACAGAATGGAAGGATCAGCGATCACAGAGGGCGTGGGTGGAGTGGTGGGGGCCGTTCCTGGTGGGGCGGTGTCCCGAAGCTCCAGAGCCAAACGCAGTGAGGCTGGTCCGATGTCGAGCGAACGAGATGTGGGGTTGGATGACCACAAGGACACGGTCGTGGCGGCGGTGGCCGAGGCGGGTTCGAGGGCGGCGGAGAGGCAGGGGGCATGGGCTGGGGATGAATCGCTGGTGCTGAAGGAACTGAAGAAGTTGGGGCAGACACTGGTTGTCGACTTTGGTGATGTACACACACGGAAGGCCGACTGGGGCTGATGCAATTTACCCTGGAGGGAGTATCTCGTAGACTCGTATCCCAGTCCTCCTCTGGCAATGCGCCATGATCCACTTGCCACCATTCTTTGGTCCCTCCGATGCTCACTCGACGACAAGCCCTTGGAGTTCTTGGTATGACCGCACTCGCGTCCACGACCTCCGCTGCGGACTCGAAGCCGCCGAGGTGGATTGATGCCCACTCGCACATCTGGACGCGGGATCTGGCGAAGTACCCGCTGGATGGAAAGCAGACGGTCGCTGATCTGAAGCCCGGCAGCTTCACGGCGGAAGAGCTGTTGGAGCTGGCGGGCAAGAACGGAGTCGATCGGGTCGTCCTGATCCAACACAAGCCCTATCACGGGCTCGACAACAGCTACATCACCGACAGCATCGCGAAGTTCCCCGGGCGATTCTCCGGAGTGGCATGCATCGAAGCGGATCAGCTGTGCCTTGAGCAGGACATGGGTTATCACTTTCGTCTCGGCATGCGCGGGTTCCGCATTCGTCCGGGAGAAGGCGGGAAAGACTTGTGGAAGGACTCCCCCGGCATGTGTCGGATGTGGGCACATGCGGCGAAACAAGGCAGTGCCATGTGCCCGCTAATCGGCCCAGCTGATCTTCCGCAAGTCGAAACGATGTGTACCAAGTATCCCGATACGAAAGTGGTCATCGACCACTTCGCCCGCATTGGAATGGCCGGTCCGATCGACGAGAAGGAACTGAAAGCCCTGGCCAACCTGGCGAAGCACGAGCATGTGCATGTGAAGATTTCGGCTTACTACGCGCTGGGTGAGAAGAAGCCGCCACACACGGAACTGATCCCGATGATCCGACAACTCATCGCGGCATACGGGGCCAGCCGCCTGATGTGGGGCAGTGACAGCCCGTATCAGATCGTCGAGCCGAATACATATGCGGACTCAGTGAAGCTGATTACGGAGCGCTGTGACTTCTTGAGTCCGTCGGATCGCGAGCAGCTTCTCCGTGGGACAGCGGAGCGGGTCTTCTTCGCGTGATTGGGAGCCCCGTGTCTGGCCAGTTCTTTAGCCCAGTTCCTTCGGCCCATAGGGCCAGCCATTCGCCCAGCCAGGGGCAACGCCCCTGGGAAGTGGCCCACCATGCCATTCTAGAGGGCTGAAGGCCCGGCCATTCTGCTCCCGCGAAGCGAGTGAACGATTCGAATGGTCGCCCCGGTGGGGCTTCTGTCGTGTGAGCGATCGATGACCAGGGCCTTCGGCCCTGGCTGGACGAACGGCTGGCCCGTTGGGCCGTCAGAGGACGCAACCAGTGGGCGCTTGGTGCCAAATCCGATTCGTCACCCAGCCCTTGCCATAAAAACTGACCGCAGACAATCTCACGCTGTTCGCAGAAGAGAGGCTCGCATGCCAGCACTCCGCATCATCCTGATGAGCATCGCCGCAGCTGTGATCTACGGGGTACTACATGACCAAATCACAGCCCGGATCTGTGTGGAGTATTTCACGATTGGCCACCCACCGGTCTTTGGGACTGCTGATCCGACGTTGCTGGCTTTGGGGTGGGGAGTGATCGCGACCTGGTGGGCGGGATTGCTGATTGGAGTTCCACTGGCCATCGCAGCCCGCGCGGGCACCCGCCCGAAGCGAACTGTCGGTACGCTAGTTCAACCCGTCGTGAAGTTACTGCTCTTTATGGCGGTCTGTGCGTGTTTGGCCGGGATTGTGGGTTGGGTGCTGGCTCGGAACGGTGCCGTATTTCTGGTGGGATCGATCGCCGACCGAGTTCCCGCAGATCGCCATGTCCCGTTTCTCGTTGACCTGTGGGCCCACTCGGCGAGTTACCTGAGCGGATTCGTGGGAGGGGTGATATTGGCTGTGCATGTCTGGCGATCCAGGCCGCGAGTCGCGGATGATATTTAGGGAGACTTCGAGGCCCGATAGCGCGCCAATTCGCACGCGGAGTTCCTCACGAATGATATTGCCTTTGCGCGGGGCGTCTCTCTCGGGTACATTGCCCGCATGAGGTTCCCGGGCTGTGAGCGGGGCCTTGTCCCCTCTTCGAGTCACCACAGGAGCCTCCCATGGACAATATGGTTTGCATCGTACTTGGCGGAGGTAAGGGGACGCGGCTATTGCCGCTGACGGGCGAGCGGTCGAAACCGGCTGTGCCACTGGCCGGGAAGTACCGGCTGATCGACATCCCAATCTCCAACTGCATCAACAGTGGAGTCCGGCGGATCTATCTCCTGACGCAGTTCAACTCGGTCAGCCTGCACCGGCATATTCGCCAGACGTATACGTTTGATTCCTTTAACGGGGGGTTCGTCGAGATCCTCGCAGCTCAGCAAACCAACGAGGGGGCCGACTGGTATCAAGGCACCGCCGATGCCGTCCGCAAGCAGCTCAGGCACCTGAAGCAGCCAGGCATCGACTACGTGTTGATCCTTTCGGGGGACCAGTTGTACCGCATGGATTTCCGGCAGATGCTGGAGACGCACACGATGAATGGGGCGGATGTGACGATCGCGGGGCTGCCCGTGAATCAGGAGCAGACGGCTGGTTTTGGCATCATGCGGGTGAGCCACTCCGGTCGGGTCGAGGGGTTCCTCGAAAAGCCGCAGACCACTGGCGACCTGAACATGGTCCGCACCGATCCGAAATGGATCGACGCCCAAGGCATCCCGAGCCACGGTCGCGAGTACATCGCCAGCATGGGGATCTACCTGTTCAATCGCGACACGCTGGTCGACCTGCTGGAGAAGACGGACTACGAGGACTTCGGCAAGGAGGTCTTCCCGATGGCGATCCGGGCCCGCAAGGTTCAACTCCATCTGTTCGATGGGTACTGGGAGGACATCGGCACGATCCTGGCCTTCTATGAGGCAAGCCTGGCGATGGCCGGTCCGAACCCGCCGTTCGATCTCGATCGGAAGGACGCTCCGATTTACACGCGGCCTCGATTTCTCCCACCGACGAGAATCGAAGGGGCCACGATTCTGCGGAGTATGATCGCCGATGGTTGCTCGATCGGCGCAGCTGCGGTCATCAAGAATAGCTCCATCGGGCTGCGGTCGAACATCGGTGCGAATGCCCAGATCAAGGACTCGGTGCTGATGGGGGCGGACTATTTCCGCCACGACATCCGGGCCAATCACATTGAGGGACAGCCCGAACTGGGGATCGGAGCGGGGACGATCATCGAGAAGGCCATCGTCGATAAGAACTGCTCGATCGGGGCCAATTGCGTGATCAAACTGCCGCCCGGATTTCCCGAGAATGGGGAACGCGGCCCGCTGGTCGTGCGAGACGGGATTATCGTCGTGCCACGGCGTACTGTGTTGCCGGACGGGTGGAAGTTCTGAGGAAGTTTTCAGTCGTCAGTTTTCAGTCGTCAGTGAAGACATGGGAATTGACACGGATTGCTCCGCCGCTCTTCACTGACCACTGATGACTGAAAACTGACAACTCCCCACATGACACTCGACGACATCAAGCAGGCGATCCCGCACCGCGACCCGTTTCTGTGGCTGGACGAGGTCGTGTCGATTTCGGACACGCGGATTGTGGCTCGCAAGCATTTGCCAGCGGACCTCGATCTGTTCCGGGGGCACTACCCGCACTTCCCGATCCTGCCGGGCGTGATCCAGTGCGAGGCGGCGTTCCAAGCCTCCGCGGTGTTGATCTCGCGCCTCCTGCCGACAGGGACCGAGATGGCTCCAGTCGTGACACGGCTCAACAACGTGCAGTTCCGGTCGATGGTCCGTCCGAACCAGACGATTGAGATGGAAGTGGAGCTGACCGAACGGTTACAGAACACCTTCTACCTTAAAGGCAAAGTGACCTGCGAGGGAAAGGTCAGCTGTCGACTGGAGTTCGCGTGTACCGCGACTGAAGTGGGGGGAGGTTGATGGTTTATGGTTTATGGTTGATGGTTTAACGACAGAGGCAAGCATGTGCCGTAACTTCTGTCGATAAACCATCAACCATAAACCATAAACCCTCCCCCCCTCTGTCGATAAACCATAAACCATAAACCCTCAACCATAAACCCTCCCCCCATGCCCGACTCCCTGCCACCCGCTGACGACAACGCTCCCGACTCCTTGTACAAGGACCGCTGGACGGTGGGGGCCGACATGCCTGCGGACGGGTTGGACGATCAATCGCTGCCGCCCGTGCAGCCGCCGTCGGCGGGCTTTATCGTCCAGCTGTTCGTGGTGCCCGCGGTGATCGTGATGGTCATCATTGGGGTCTATCTGTTATTCGGGCAATTGGCGTCGGGCGAGGCCGACTGGCGACAGCTGGTCACGAACGTGCAAAGTGAGAATGCTCACGTGCGCTGGCGGTCGGCGCTTGATCTGGCGCAGGTGTTGCAGGACGACGCCTTTCGGAAGGAGAAGGGGCAACACCTCGCCTCGACCCCCGAGGTAGCGACCGCGCTGACGGGAGTCCTGACCGACCTCCTCCAGAAGACCAATCCGTCCGAGGAAGAAACGCAGCAGACTATTTACATGCTCAAAGCGGTCGGGCTGTTGGATCTGCCCGAGGCCGCTGTCCCGGTGCTGCTGACTGCGGTCGAGAGTACCCGCGACCGCGAAATTCGGAAGCAGGCCTTGAATTCGCTGGCCGTGATATGCGGACGGGCATTTGTTGATCGTAATCAACCGGTGGCGATGCCCGCGCTAACGAGCCGGATCATTGAGATCTCGCAGGAGTCGGAGCTGCTGTCGCGCCACCAGGCGACGTTCATCCTCGGAACGCTGACCGCGCCCGAGGCCCTGGAACGCCTGGGGGCGTTGCTCGATGATCCCGATCAGAAAACACGGTTGAATGCCGCCATCGGATTTGCGAGACAGAACTCGGCGCAAGGAATCCCGGTGATCGAGCAACTCTTCATTGAGGCCGCCGACTGGAGCCTCGTCCCCTCGGCGGCGAAGTCTGACGAACAAAAGACGCAGCATTTCGAGCGTGTGCTGCTGGTCACCAACGGGATGCTGGCGGTGCAAAACCTGGCCCCGCAACTCGACGCTGCGACACGCACCCGACTGCGGGAACTGATGGCGAAGTGTGCCGACCGTGCCACCGACATTGCCGTTCAGAAGCAATGGGCTTCCACAAAGGCCGCGTTGAATCCGTGACGGCATCGGCATCGTTTAGCCGCGACGCGCAGGCTCTGCGAAGCGGAGCGTACGCCGCTCTATTGAGTCACCGCCCAGTCGCCGCCCAAGTAGACATTGTCCCCCAGCATGGCAACCTGCACGCTGGTCAGCGAGTGGATGTCTTTCATCCACTCGTGGCCGACTCCACCGACCGGTGAGAGTGCCTCTCGGCCGCCGATGATGCGGGGGGCGATGAAGACATGGCACTCGTCGACCAGTCCCTCATCGAGCGCAGTTCCCAAAACTCCGGCACCGCCTTCGAGCAGGACGTGAGTCATGCTGCGGCGTCCTAACTCTTCCAGCAGCAACCTCAATGAGGGACGACACGGATCGCCCGCAGCTCCCGCGAGCGAGAGAACCTCGACACCCGCCGTGCGCAGTCTCTCCTTCTGATCCTCGGGAGCGTTCTGAGAAGTCACAACCAGCACTGGCACCTCGCGCGCTGTCCGCACCAAGTGAGAAGTCAGCGGCGTGCTTGCCTGCGAATCGAGGACGACTCGCGTGGCGACTCGCGCTCCCGCCGGACGCGCTGTCAATTGCGGGTCGTCATGCAGAACGGTCGTGACGCCGACCACAATCGCATCGCATCGACCTCGCAGCTCGTGAGCCTGAGCCCGCGACTGCTCATTGGATATCCACTGTGAATCCCCCGTGCGAGTGGCGATGCGGCCATCGAGAGACATGGCCCACTTCGCATGCACCCACGGACGACTGTCGAGCGTCAATCGGCGAAACGGAGCGATCATTCGGCGGGCTTCCGCTTCACAAACGCCCTCTTCGACTTCGACCCCGGCTTGCCGCAGCAGTGCCATCCCCCGGCCATCGACATGCGGAGCTGGGTCTCGCGTCCCGATCACCACACGGCGAATTCCGGCTGCGATCACAGCGGGGGCGCAGGAGGGAGTCTTCCCCTGATGCGAGCAGGGTTCGAGAGTGCAATACAGAGTTGCCCCCCGCGCGAACTGACCCGCAGCTGCCAGTGCGTGGACCTCGGCATGGGGGCCACCGAACCGCTGGTGCCAGCCTTCGCTGATCAGATTCAAGTACTGATCGACAACCACCGCGCCGACGGGGGGATTGGGCTCGACCAAGCCGAGTCCCCGACTCGCGAGTTGGAGGGCGTACCGCATCACGGACTCTGAGTTTTCGAACTGCATCCGAGGTCCGCACCTTTCACCGAGCGAGATACCATCGGCAGGAATTGCCGCCACACTCTCTCACCCAATTGTCTCATTTTACCTGACCGGTATTCCAGTCACTTTCGTTTCGATCGATACAACACGAAAGACTGATTACCAATTTCTCGGTGCCCCTGCATTTCGATACCAGAGTCGACGGATTCTCGAAGCGGTCGACCGTTGAGTGATGCCTGCATCATTCCGAGGAATTCCAGTGCTTCTCACCTCGTGAGGGTCTGATGTTGCGGTCCATTGGCCAGAGTCTGGTTGTGATTGTCGCGTGCGCTGCATCCGGCTGCTCCAGTTTTATTTACGACTGCGTGGATGACACGTTCACTGGTTTTCATGACAATCTGGAAGCCAAGCGGGCTTGGCGGCGATGCCAGGGCTGTTATTACGAAGTCGCGGAGATCAGCGACTTTCGGGAGGGCTTCGTCGCTGGGTATCTGCACGTGCTGAACGGCGGAAGCTGTTGTCGACCGACGCTGCCTCCTCGCAAATACTGGAGTCTGTGTACGCGCGGCGAAGCGAATCATTGCCGCATTGTGGCTTGGTACAACGGCTGGGACAGTGGAGTGGCCCAGGCTCAGCACGACGGCATGGGCAGCGGTCCACTGACGACGGCCAACGACATCTATGGGACGAGCCATCCCTATCCCGTGATGCTGCCGGAAGACCTCCGCCGTCCAGCAGATCAACAGTCCGAGCTGGTCCCACCCGGTCTGCAGCTGTTTCCGCAGGGTGGCCAGTTCCTGCCTCCCGTGGAGGGGACCAGCCCGCCCCTGGAGGGCATTCCCCCGGCGGCCCCTTACAACCCGCCCGCGCTCCCGTTGCCGGAGACACCAAAGCCTGAGTCTGCCGTGCCCGAGTCTCCGGCACCCGCCCCTGTGAAGGGCAGTCGAGTGGCTCCGGATGATGCACTCACGCCGCCGGCTCCCCCGCGTCCCGAAACAGTGGAAGACTGAGTCCCTCGTTTCTTTTTCTCTCCTTCGACTGTCACCGAGAATCGCAAAGAGATGCTCATGCGACACCTCCCAAGATTTCGCCTTCTGCTGTTGTGTGGGGCTGTGCTGCCGGTCTTCTCCGGATGCACTTCGTTGGCTCTGTCATTGAACGGACCCGACGCCGTACCCGCCCGCAAAGTGCCGGGCCTCGTCATGACTCGCCCCCGGTCGGACATGCAGGAAATCTCGCTCTCTCGTTTGCGGCAGTCACCGCCCAAGCAGTACCAGTTGGGCCCGCATGACATACTCGGGATCTACATCGAGAAAATCCTGGGGAAAACGGACGAGCCGCCGCCAGTTCACTTCCCTGAAAACGGCGAGCGGGATCCCTCGATTGGATACCCCATTCCTATCCGGGAGGATGGCACGGTGTCATTGCCATCGATTCAACCACTTCAGGTCTCTGGACTCACAATCGAGCAGGTCACCAATCTCGTTCGTAAAGCCTACACCGAAGACAACAAGCTGCTGCCACCGGGGAAGGATCGCATCATCGTGACGCTGATCAAGCGCCGGACGTACCGCGTGCTGGTAGTGCGGGAAGAATCCGGCACCAAGGAGGGCGTGACGAAGCGTGGGGCGGGTCATCTGATCGATCTGCCCGCCTACGAAAACGATCTGCTGCACGCACTCAACATGACGGGCGGTTTGCCGGGGACGGATGCTCAGAACGAAGTTCTGATTGTGCATGACGATGGGAATCAAGGAGCCCGCTACGATGAATTCGTCAGCCAAGCCAAGCTGTCGAAAATGCCTTGTCAGGCCCCTCCCATCATTCCGGATGCGCCGAATGTGACCCGGATTCCTCTGCGGTTCTATCCCGATCAGACCCCCGCGTTTGAGGAGGCGGATGTGATCCTGAAGACGGGTGACATTGTCTTGATTCAATCTCGTGAGCGCGAGAAATTCTACACCGGCGGCGTACTGGGTGGCGGGGAGCGCATGATCCCGCGTGACTACGACCTCGACATTTTAGGAGCTGTGGCTCTCGCGGGCGGCCCGGTCGGCTCCTCGGGGAATGCGGTCTCCTCATCACAACGCGGCGGAGGTGGGAGTGCAGGGCGAACCGGTCCCATCCCTCCCTCGCGGGCCATCGTGGTCCGCAAGCTCGCCGACGGCGGACAGATTCCGATCCGTGTTGACCTTAATCGCGCCCTGACTGATTCCAGCGAACGCATTCTGATCCAGCCCGAGGACATCGTGATCGTGCGCTACACGATATCTGAGGAAATCTTGAACACAGCTCTTAGTTTGATCCAGTTCAATTTCCTTACCTCGCTTCGCTAGCGCGGATTCACGCTTGGTCTGCCCGCAACATTTTCAGGGAGCCGAATTCTCGGCGAGCGTCGACAGACGCACGCCCTCGCTCACGCGTCGGGTTGCTGGGTGAGTCACGCGATGACCAGTAGCCCATCCCACGGGGATGATCGGGCTGCTAGAATTCCGAGGGCCGAGTGTTTCAATCTGACGTGATCTGGACGCTGGGCTCCGCATTCGCACGCCTCATTCTCCCTTGGATCGCCACTCATGCGTCGGCTCGGCACACTCCCTGACCGCGATTCAGCTGCAGTCTTTCGAGACCACCTGTACGCGCAGGGGATCGAGATTCGTCTCGATCAGGATGGCTCGGAATGGGCTCTCTGGATTCTCGATGAGGACAAACTCTCCCAGGCACGTGAAGAACTGGCTCAGTTTCAAACTCACTCCCAAGATCCCCGGTACGCCGCCTCTCAAGCCGCTGCGGAAACCGTCCGGCAACAGCGGGTGAGCGAAGTGATCGCCGCCCGCCAGCGACAGGTGAATATGAGCGACCGCTGGCGGGGAGGGCAGAAGCATCTCCCCGTCACCGTGCTGCTGATTGCATTGTCCATCCTGGTCGCGATCGTGACCCGTGTGGGGTTGGATCAGAACGCGAATGCCCGGTTCATGATGGCGGATTGGCTGCTCGATCCGGCGACTGGTCGGATCGTCGCGCCAGGGATTCAGGGGTTGCTGAAGCTGGGGCAGTTCCACCGCTGGCTGTCGCCAATCTTCCTGCACTTTGGCCCGATGCACCTGTTCTTCAACATGTCGGCCACGCTGGCGTATGGCCGGGTGATCGAGCAACGCAGCGGCTCGTTTCGGTTTCTAGGGATGGTGCTGTTGATGGCTCTGATTTCGAACTTTGCCCAGTACGCCGTCTCTGGCCCGACGTTCGGAGGCATGTCGGGAGTTGACTTTGGGCTGTTCGGCTTCTTGTGGATGAAGTCGAAGTTCGCCCCGGAGTACGGCATCGGGCTGAGCCGCGACAGTGTGACTTACATGCTGGTGTTTGCTGCCCTCTGCGTGTTTGGAGTCTTTGGCCGGATCGCGAATACGGCCCACTTTGCGGGGATGTTCACCGGCATGGCACTGGCCATGATTCCCGTGCTCCCTCGCCTCTGGCGGCGGTACGTCAGTCAGCGCTGACCGTAGCTCATGCCGCTCCGCGATTGAGTTTCTCCCCACCGTGAACTCCTCGCGGAACAGGTAAGGTCTGTATAAATGCGTCTTTCTTTCTCGCGAAATGCGAGTCGCGGAGCGACATCGCTTACGGCTCGCCATTCCCGAGAACCGGAAAAGACCGGTACAAATCAGAGAACATCGAACCGATCGACGCCTCCGCTGTCCGGATACTCGACCGAATCCCTGTATCCTCTATGCTACGGGGAATCCAGCCAGCGTTCGCTAGTCCGCTGAGTGCCGGAACCACGAGCCACAGGCGGTCGAACATTCGACCCACCCCGGGAATCTGCCATGCTACGCGTCCTGATCACTGACAATCTCTCCAAGGCCGGACTCCAGATTCTGGAGCAGACTCCCGGAATCGAAGTGGTCAACAAGTCGGTCGCCTCGCTCGCGGAATTGCGGGCCGAACTCGCCAATGCCGACGGGATTATCGTTCGCAGTGCCACCAAGCTCCCGGCAGCCGCTCTCGAAGGCCAGACCCGGCTGAAGGTCATCGTCCGCGCCGGGGTCGGCGTCGACACGATCGACCTGACCACGGCGACCCGGCAGGGGATCATCGTCATGAACACCCCGGCGGGCAACACGACGAGCACCGCCGAACTCACCATCGCCATGCTGATGGCGATGGCCCGGCATATCGGCCCCGCCTCCCAGTCAGTCCGCGAGGGGAAGTGGGACCGCAAGAGCTACACCGGGGTCCAACTGTCGGGCAAGGTTCTCGCAGTCATCGGCCTCGGACGAATTGGTCTGTCGGTCGCCAAGCGGGCGCAGGGGCTGGAGATGAAGGTCATGGGTTACGACCCGTTCCTCTCCGCCGAGAAGGCTGCCGAACTCGGGATCGAGTTGTATCGCGACATCGACGCGATGATTCCCAAGGGCGACTTCCTCACCGTGCATACCCCGGCCACTCCCGAGACCATGGGGATGATCAACGCCGCCCGGCTGGCCTCGATGAAGAAGGGAGTGCGGCTGGTCAACTGTGCTCGCGGCGGGATCATCGACGAGAACGCTCTGGCCGACGCCATCGAGTCCGGCCACGTCGCAGCTGCCGCGATCGACGTGTTCACCAGCGAGCCGCCGAAGCCGGATGACCGGCTACCGAAGCTCAAGAATGTACTCTGTACGCCGCACCTCGGAGCCTCGACCGATGAGGCTCAAGAGCAGGTCGCCATCGAAGCCGCCGAGTTGATCTCGGGGTTCTTGGTGAAGAACGAAATCCGCAGCGCGGTCAACATGACCAGCATCTCGGCCAGCGAGATGCAGACCGTCAAGCCGTACCTCGATCTCTCCTACCGGCTCGGGCTGCTGCTCGCTCAACTCAGCCAGGGCAAGGCGATCAAGGGGGCGAAGATCCAGCTCAAGGGGGATGCCGCCTCGAAGCCCGCCAAGCTGTTGGCGAACGCCTTCACGACGGGCCTGATGGACGTGGCCCTCGACAGTGGAGTCAACATCGTCAACGCCGAGGTCGTCGCCAAGGATCGCGGGCTGAACATCAGCACCAGCACCGAAGCAAAAGCCGGAGCCTTCTCGACGCTCGTCTCCGCCACGATCATCACCGACGAAGGCGAGCTGACCGCAGCCGGGACGATGTTCGGCAATGAGTTCCTGCGGCTGGTGAAGCTCGACAACTACCAGATGGACGCCTACCTCGACGGTCTGATGCTGGTCTACCGCCACCGCGACGTGCCGGGCCTGATCGGGGCCATCGGCACGACGTTCGGCAAGCACAACGTCAACATCTCCTGCATGGCCCTGGGCCGCGAGCAAAGCGCCCCCGGCGGCAACGCCATCGCGATCCTGAATCTCGACACCGAACCGTCTGCTCAAGCCCTCGGCGAAGTTCAAGGCCACAAGGACGTGACCGGCGTCCAGTTGGTCAAGCTGCCCAAGGCCGGGGCCTCGCTGCCGAGGTTGGGGATCTAGGTGATACAATCCTTTAACCAGGCCACTCGTCGAAACTGTAGCGCTGGTCAACCGACCGTGAAAAGGAAGAAAGACTGACTCCAATCACCCGATGATGCTTCACTCGGATCATCCAATGACAGCTGAAGAGCGTTACATCGCGAGAATCTTGATCGCTAATCGACTGCTGAAAGCCAATGGAGATGGCTTTCAGCAGCTGTTTTGGGCGGTGATGCGTGCCAAACATGGGCAGGACTTCGTGACGATTCGGCCACAGGGCAGCTTCGGTGATGGAGGGAACGATGGGTATCTGCCAGCAGAAGGCCACTACTTTCAGGTCTATGGTCCCGTCGATCCCAGCGACAAGATAACGGTCGCTGCTTCCAAGCTTGCTGTAGACTTCGACAAGCTGATCAAGTCGTGGGATCAGTCGAACCCAATCCGAAGCTATTCGTTTGTCTTCAATGACAAGTATCAAGGCACGTTCGCGACAATTGCACAGTCTCTGGCAACCATTGAGAAGAACCACCCGACCATAACGTGCCGACCGTTGACGACCGGGAATCTAGAAGACCTGTTTCTCTCATTGCCAGCGAGCGAGATGGTCAACATCGTTGGAATGCTGCCTGACCCCAGCAGAATCGTCAGAATAGACTACGCGATCCTTCGAGAAGTGATCTCCCATATCATGGGTTCGCCTTCCTCTTCAGCAGCCACTCGCTGGGGAGACCTGCCTGAGTTGGAGGAGAAGATTCGGCTAAACGATTTGTGCAGCCGTTGGGGCGACTTAATCAGGGCTGGGGCGCGACAATCGGGGCGTGTGGACGACTATTTCAGGAAAAACTCGCAATATCTCAAACAGCAGTTGCGAGACCACCTTGTCGGAGTTTACCAACTTGCACGAGACGCTTGGCGCGACAATCCGGCGAAGCCACAAGACATTGAACCAGCGGACTTCGTTTTCCACCGTTTTCGAGAGGAGTTACTTCCCGCAAATTCGACACACTCTGTGGAAACAGCAGTCGATGTCCTCATCGGCTATTACTTCGAAGCCTGCGATGTGTTCGACCCCCACTCTGGTAAGGAGTCCCCCAGTGCTTCTCCCTGATAAACACATCAAGATCAGCGAATCACTCCTGGGCCTAGCAGCCTTGGTCTTGGAATCGCTCACAGAGACTCTGTCGTTTGACTCACTTGTGGCGAGTCTCTCCGCAAAATTCGAAACCCCGGAGTGGCCAGCATTTCACAATGCGGAGTCCGTGTGCTTGGCTCTTTGTTTCTTGCACTCGATTGGCCTCGTGGACGTGGCTGCAGACGGAGCGCTGTTCAAATGCGTTTAATCTCACTGACTGCGAATGAACCATCCTTTAAGCCCGTCTTCTTCAATCGGACCGGGCTGACGCTGATCGTGGGCAAGCATGGAACAGCCAAGAAGACGGATCTGAAGAAGACTTACAACGGGGTCGGGAAGTCCCTCCTGATCACGCTGATCGACTACTGCCTCGGATCGAACAAGAACAAACATTTTGACACTCATCTCACGGATTGGGCCTTTACACTCGTATTCGAGCATGCAGGACTGACGCACCAAGTCACTCGTACGCCCTGCGAATTGAAGTTGATGTATGACGAGAAGACGATCACGCTTGAGAAATACAAGGAAAACCTGTGTCAGATCGGTGTTTTCGAGATGCCAAGCGAACAAATTCCATACCTCACCTTGCGAACGCTCCTTCCGTTTTTTGTCCGCGCCAGCAATAGCTCGTACGTGGAGTGTGAGCGTCCTCAGATCAAGTGGAAACCCTATCAGTCCATCCTAAGTCAGTCTTTCCTACTCGGGCTAGACTACCACCGCGTCGTGCAAAAACACGACCAAAAGAAGAACCTAGACACCCAGACAGAGCTGGCGGATCGATACAAGAAGGATACCGATCTTCGAGAGTTCTATCTCGGCGAGAAGAATGCAGAAGTCGAACTCATTGAGCTCAGTACGCAGATCGACAAGCTTGAGGCCGATCTTGCAAGTTTCCGTGTTGCTGAGAACTATGCCGAGCGACAGGAGAAGGCTGACTTCATCCATCAAAAGCTGGCCACATTGTCCAACGAGAGCGTTGTCTATCAGAATCTTGTGAGTGATCTCACGCTTTCGCTGATTGACAATCCGGACGTGTCGCCAGAGCAAGTCACATCCGTTTACACGGAAGCAATGGTTTCACTTCCCGAATTGGTAGTCAAGAGACTTTCAGAC
>JAYTCW010000252.1:0-5617 GCA_043736295.1 Planctomycetota bacterium
GGTGCTAGGCCACAGAGGATGGCGATCCCGACCAGCACACTGACGATGGCCACGCGCCGCGAGACTGGCCCATGCCCGCGTGCCGTATCAAACAGCGACTTCACGCGGGTTTCCAAGCTGCTCCCTTCGGCCATTGCCACGCCGAGGGACAGCCCGCGCGGGGCACAGCACAGGCGGGCGACCTGCAGCAGTTGTTCGGCGTAGTCGCTGGCCTTCTCGCCGGATTGCACGACAGCATCGTCGCAGGCTTGCTCGCGCTCTTGCCGCAGTTGTCGCAGGGCGAACCACGCCAGCGGGTGGAACCAGTAGAGGACGCAGGTCAGCCGACCGAGTACCTGGCACGCGACATCCCCGCGCTGCACATGAGCCAGCTCGTGTAGCAGCACCGCCCGCCGCATCGGCTCATCCCACGCCCGGGCCAGCTTCGGCAGCAGCACCACCGGACGCCAGATTCCCCACGTGAGCGGGACGACCGACTGCGCATGTTCGCGCAGCTCCACCGACCGCGAGAGGCCGAGACGCTGTCGCAACTCGACCAGCATCACTGGCCACTCGCCTTCATGGACGGTCAGCGATGCTCGCCGCAACTGAACTGTTCTCCACAGACCTACGAGCAGTAGCACGCCGAAGAGTGACACGCCCAGTGACCAAATGGCACTGACGAGCAGCGAGGTCCACTCGATGGCAGTCAGCGGTGGGGCGGGAGGTTCGACGCTGGCAGGGGCCGTAGCAGGCACTGGCTCGACGACTGGAGGATCGCTGGGTGCCACTGGCGGTCGCTCTGGGCCGCCAGTGTCTTTGAACGTGTCCTGACCAAGTACTGTCGCCCCTGCTGTCGAGCGTCTCAGCACTGGCGAGTCAAAGCCCTCGCCAGTGGCACCCTGCGCTGGGGAAGGCGTCGAAAGTCTGACGACTTCCGCTACGGCGGGGGCTGGAGCCACGACTGGCTCGGGCGGCAGGATCGGGATCTGCCACGCGGGCAGTGCCCACGATGCGACGGGCAAGAGCAGCAGCCCGCCCATTGTCATGCACCAGATCGAATGCCGCAGGGCTGCGGATGATCTCCGGCAGAGCCACGCTGCCAGCACAGCCAGCAGCAATAGAGCCGTTCCCTTTGCGGCTGTGTCGAGCAGTAGTGACGCGAAGTCGCGAGCGAGTGTGAGCGTGTCCATGCTATTTCCCCTCTGCTTTGGCTTGCTTGATGAGTTTGGCCATCCGGTCGAGATCAGCCGGCTCGAGTGACTCGGATGAGACATCCAGAATCGCCGCGACCGCATCGGTGGCCGACCCGGCGAAGAACACATCCATGAGCTTCCGCAAGGCCGACCGACTGGCGGCCTCGCGCGATTGAATGGCCTTGTAGACGTAGCGCTTGCCGTCCTGTCGATGGGACAGCAGTCCCTTCGTCTCCAGATGCCGGATCATCGTCCGCACCGAGGAGTAACTCGGCGGGTCGGAGAGTTGCTCAAGCACTTCGCTGACGGTGGCTTCACTGAGCTGGTGAATGACATCCATGATCTGCCGCTCGCGACGGGCCAGATCTTTCACAGGCTTTTTCTTCGCCATTCCTGTCGCCCCTTGATGTGGCAATGGGTTAACATGTGGCAATGTATTGCCACACTGGGGGCATGTCAATGGAAAACTGACCGAGATCGCAACTGTGTCGTTCCGAGGGAGCCTTCGACAAACCTGTCGTCGTTAGTACCGCAGCCCACGCCGTCACTGCGGTGAAAGGCTTGTCTGATCGCATGAGGTCGCCACGTTGCGATGGATTTGGTTCTGGATCACGCGATCGCTACTCGAACTCTCGAACCGCAGCTGCGGCCACGGTGCTGATGCGGCCGATCAGCGGATTGACGCTCCCGTCCCCGTGAGGATGGACGCGGTTGCTCAGAAAGATCACGAACAGCTTTTGCTGCGGGTCAAACCAGAGTGCGGTGCCGGTGAAGCCTCCGTGGCCGCAAGCGGTGGGTGACATCAGGTCACCGCGGTTCGAGGAGTACCCGGACTGCTTGTCCCAGCCGAGGCCGCGAATGCCGCCACCGGGAATCGGCTGCGGGGAGGTCATCAGCTGGACGGTTTCGGGATGGAGGATGTGGGCCTCACCGAGTTGGCCGCCGTTCAGCATCGCCTGGGCATAGCGGGCAAGGTCATTGGCGGTGGAGAACAGACCCGCGTGTCCGGCGACTCCGTCCAGGGCAAACGCACGGGGGTCATGGACTTCGCCACGCATCCAGTGGCCGTCGCGCTGCTCGGTCGAGGCGAACCTCTCCGCGGGGATTGTGGTCGGGTGGTACATCGTCTCGTGCATCCCCAGCGGCTCGAAAATGTGCGAATGGGTGTATTCATCCAACGACTGCCCCGAGACGGTCGCGACCAGTTCGCCGAGCACCATGAACCCGACATCCGAGTAGATGAACCGCTCACCCGGTGCGGAGAGAGGTTCAAGAGCCAGTAAGTTCTCGATTGATTTCTCTCGCCCATCGGTGAAATCCTTCATCGAGTTATCGGCGATTAGGCCCCCCTGATGCGTGAGCAGGTGCCGCACCGTGATCGACTCCTTGCCATGATTGCCAAACGCGGGCAAGTGCTTTGCTACCGGATCATCAAGGCCAATCTTCCCGGCCTCGATCAGCTGCATGATGCTGGTGGCGGTCGCGATCGGCTTGGTGAGCGAGGCGAGGTCGAACACGGTGTCGAGCGTCATGGGTTCGGCGGTCGGTTCGATCTGGCGATGGCCGAATGCCTGGCGGTAGACCATCTGGCCTTTGAAGCCGATGAGTACGACCGCGCCGGGCATCTTCTTGTCGCGGATCCCTTCCTGCACGATCTCGTCGATAACGGCCAGCCGCCTGGCACTCATGCCAACGCTCGCTGGGTCGAAATCCGCCCAGTGGAATTCCTCCGCACTCACCAGGCGGGCATCCCTCTCGAAGCCGAACACCAGAAGAGCTACCCCAAGGGCTTGGGGAATCGTGAACCAACGCATGAGATTCGCCTTCGCGACGGAGATGATTTTAGCCAGCGACCAATCCGCTCCCTACACGCTCTCGTTGATCCGATGCGTCGGTACGGGCCGGCCCGGCTTGAAGCTCTGGAGCGAAGTCACTTCGTGGGTGGCTCCGATCGATTGGCAGGCGGCAGCGACTTCGGCTCGGACAAAGGCTTCCAACGCGGTCGGGTCGGTCGCCACACGGGCGTTGACGACGACGTGGGCCGCCTTGGTCATCGTTTTCGAGGCTAATGACAACTCCGGCCCGGTCGAATTGCTGATGAGGTTGGCGACCGCATAACTCCCGTCGCACAGGCCGATGGTCTTGAGATGTGCGGCCTCGGCTCCGGTTCCGATGAACCGCTCATGCAGCCGCCCGATGATGTCGAGCAGCAGGGCGTCGAGGTCGAACGCCTGGCCCGATTCGACGTTCACCTGACTGTTGAGCCAGCCAAGTTCGGCCTCCCCCTCGGCATAGATGTCGTAGTCGACCTCCATGACGCGCTGGCCGAATGCTCCGCGCTGGTCGAGCATCTCGGTCAGAGCCTCGAACCCCTCGCCAGTACGGGCCGAGACGCGCAGGATGGGCTGTTCGGGGAACTCAGTGCGGAGCAGTGCTTCGAGTTCGTCGACCTCTTCGGGAGATAGCTCATCAATCCGATTGATGATGATGAAGTCGGCCTCTTCGAGCTGTTTGCGGAAGATGTATTCGGCCTTGGGGGAAAAGCCGCGCTGGGTGTCGCCGCGCAGGATCTTGAGTCCGTGGCTCGGCTTGAGGATCACTCCGTAAGGGGAGACATCGAGCGGCTTGCCATAGACCTGCATCAGCGGGCGAATGACTGTCGCGACGAGATCGGTACAACTGCCGACCGGCTCGGCGATGATGACATCCGGTAGTTGAGCCTCGCCGAGACCTTCGACAGTTTCGGTGAGGGCGTTGAAGTTGCAGCAGAAGCACGAGCCCGCGACTTCTCCGACTTCGAACCCTTGCGACCGTAGCGAGTGCGTGTCGACGAGGTCGGTGGTCTGATCGTTCGTCACGATCCCGACTCGCTTGCCCTGGGCCATGTAATGCCGGGCAAGACGCCCGACCGTGGTGGTCTTTCCGGCTCCGAGGAAGCCGCCGATCATGATGTATTGTGGGTTCATGGGTTCATGGGTTCAGGGGAATAGGGAATAGGGAATAGGGAATAGGATGGCCTTCCCAGACCGTCCCTGAGCAAGCTGCGATCCTCTGATCCGTGAAAATCTGTGAAATCTGTGTACCGACATCCTCTTCGTTGTTGAAGTGTGAGGTACACAGATTTCGCAGATTACCACAGATCAGACATTTGATGCTCGACAAGTGTTGGTGTCTCGCGGCCACTGTTCGCTGCTACGGACGGGCCAAAGTGCCCGTCCTACGGTCGCAGTGACTCGATGTTCGTGAACGGGTTCTGGACGGGTGGGGTGGACTCGAACTTGTGGGAGGTCATCCAGGCGAACTTGCTCTGCTTCGCGTCCGAGGGGTCAGGATCAGGCAGAGCCACTCCATCGGCTTCGGCGTAGATCGTGCGGACCACGGCCACCCTCTTTGAGGCCGGAGGGGCGAGGTCATAGTCCGTGCCTTGGGTCTGCTTGAACCATGTGTTGTCGCGGAAGCCACTCGTCAGTCGGGCGTGAGCCGCAGCCACGAGTGCGTCCTTGTCGGATGCGGAGAGTTTGGTGTCCGCGCGAATCAAGGCCGACATCTTTTGCGTTTCGGAGACATCGAAGCTCACCCAACCATACGGCGGGAGGAATGCCTCCAGCTTGCAATGAGAGGGTGATGCTTTCGGGAAGGCGTTGATGCCATAGGTCACGCGCGTCGGTTGCTGCATGAGCCTGCCCATCGCGGCGCAGAAGCCGTGATAATCGCTGCAATGCCCAGCCTTCAGTTCGAGGGCGTGGAGGGAACTGGCCTTCAGCGAGGCGTTCGCGTGGTCGTACTGGAAGTTCTGGTCGGCGTAGCTCATGACCTTTCTCAGATCGAGCAGCGGGTTACTGCGCTGCGGTACGATCTCGGCCAGCAACTTCTCAAACCGGGCATCGGTGACGACCGCCTGGCTCTCATTCCGCAGGTAGGGGGAGAAACTCTCGGGCCAGTTGGTCGTGGCCTGCACTTTGTCCGGTTCGAGATTCCAGCGAAGTTCGGCAACCTCGATCTGCAATTTGTGGCGGATGACCATCGCCCCCTGCGGATGGGGGAATTCGAAGTACGCGAACTTGTTGCCGAAGACCGGCTCGACGGCGATCTGCGGAGTGACCGAAACCGGGAAGGTCTCGAACTCGGAGCTGAGGAGCCTCTGGACGTTGTCGCTGGGTGGGATCGGCACCCAGACGCGGAGGAGCTTGGTTTTGTACGGGGCCGTGACCGTGACCATTAGTTCGACGGAGTGACTGACCGGATTCGAGGTGGCGACGGAGTAGGGTTGGGTGGGAGTGAGCGGCTCGGCAGCTCGAACGGTCGCGTGGGACACAACAAACAGACAGAGCATGCAGATCAGTGGGGCGAGCGTCCGGCGTAAGCCGGATGGTAACTTAGTGAGCGGCACGGCGCTAGCCGCCGGTTCTGCGGGGGCGGGTTGGCATGCGGAGGAACCGGCG
>JAYTCW010000253.1:0-2307 GCA_043736295.1 Planctomycetota bacterium
GAGACCTCCGTCGTAGGTGAAGCCGAGGGTGTTCCCGCCGGGAGCGGTGAGGGAGGTGAGGTTCCCGGTGCTAAGGTGAAGGGGTCCACACTCTCCTCAACTCGAGCTCGTCCAACAGAGGCGGATTCGACGTAACTGCCTGCCAGATCACGAAATGCCAGATCGTCTTGTGTCGGTCTTCAAGCACCCTTTCAGCCTCTTCCGTACCATCGACTACAAAGACCTCTTCGCGGTGCGGCAACGCCACAATCTCTGCGCCATCTGTTGCTGTGCCAAGCGTCACCCCACCCTCAAGCACGCGAGAGGAGGCGACCTCGGCGAGAGAGTAGTGAAGGGTTCCGCCCACCATCTCAATAGAATCGAACTGAGCGAGGAATCGGCGCACCCCGTCTGCAAGATCCGCAGCCCCCGTCGGCATGGCACCGTTCCCCCGTGTCGTGGCAAATCTGGTGGTGTCGGCGAGAAGGGCCGTTGCCAGCAGTTCAATCTCGGACTCCGACCTAAGGGAAAAGTAGGATTCGAGTCGACGCAACAGGGTCCGAACATCATCACGATCCGAAAAAAACGTTCGTAGAAGCGTTTTGAAGAACATGCTGACTCCGAAATCAGGGACAGAGGATGATTCTTAGTGCCGCCATCAACGTCCGCAACGACATGCCTAGCGGCGAAAAGTAGGGCCGCCCAATCTGTTCCAATACCCGCATCCATCGATGAGCCGCAAGGTGCTCAGCACGAGCAAGCAGCTTCAGATTCCATGCGCCGCTATGAACCAATGCGGGCAATCCACCAAGTGGGAAGAGCGCAGCAATGCCTCCCGGGTGGCCAAACAACGGGTTCAAGTGATGCAATTCTCGCCCAGCCTCGGTCATCCCCCTCGTTGCAGCGTTTGCCGCTGCACGAGTTTCCACACGCGAAGCTCCTTTCGCTAGCCCGCGAAGGAGTCCTCCACCCGCAGTGGCGAGGATATCGACCGCGAAGCCAGCTGCAGACCCTCCGAGATAGGCACCACCACCGTGATCGATCACATCGTTCGTGCCCATCCAGTCGCGGACCACGTCTGTCGCGCCAAAGCTAACATAGTCGCCAAAACCTGCGGCAATGTTCGCCGCTGTTCGCAGCCAGTCCTGACCCTCAGGATCAGACAGGTTGATCGGATCCCCGGCGACATATGAGTAGAGGTTCAGCTCGCCCGAAGAAAGTCCAGTGGGGTCCTTCGCGGTCCACCTTCCGCTGGTCGCCTCGTAGTCCCGGGCCCCAAATCGCACCAACCCCGTGCTGGTCTCGGTCAGCCCTCCGGCAAACCCGAACGGCTGGAACCCCGGACTGGAGTTCTGGATCTCGACGCCGAACTCATCGTAGTCGATCCGCTGGGCCACGGTACCGCTCTGCACGTTCACCACCAGCCGTACCGAGCCGAGGTGATCTCGGATCAGGCGATAGGTGCTGTCCCCCTTCACCACGTAATCGGGGACGTTGAGCCCGGTCGCGTACACGAACCGAGCGGTGACGATCCCGGCCCCATCAATTTCGGCCACTGGCGCCAGTTGCCCCAAGTAGAGCCACCCCTTCACCAGAGTCCCGTTGACCTTCTTCCCGATGCGACGGTTCTGGGCGTCGATCACGTAGTCGATCGCCGTGCCGTCCGGGAGCCCAACGTGGGTCAGGTTCCCCAGCGCGTCATAGGTGTACTTAGTGGTGTCGGTCCCGACCACCTTGGTCCGGAGCTCCCCGTTGGCGCCGTATGCATAGGCGGCGCTCCCGTAGGAGGTCATCCGATCCTGGTCGTCATACGCCCCCGCCGCGGTCCCCCCCGGCGTCACTCGGCTCAGCCGGTTCCCGTTGAGATCGTAATTGTACGTCGCCGCCAGCGCTCCATCACGGGTGACGCTCTTAACGCGTCCCGCGGTGTCGTAGGCAAAGAGCGCCTCGTGCGTCACCCCCTGCACCTTCTCGACCAGCCGAGTGATCCGCCCCAAGGAGTCGCGGACGTAGCCGGTGACCATCAGGGTGTCGATGCCGAGCGTCGAGACGAGGCCGAAGAGCGCGCCGTGACTGTCGTAGGCGTACGCGGTCTTCTGCCCCCCCACGCTGTCGGCCACGAGGCGGCCGTTCTGCGCGTCGCGCCGGAGGCCGAGGGCGCCTGACTGGGTCAGCAACCCATCCAAGTCATACCCAAAGCTCACGGCGTTGCCGCCATTCACGGTCTGGCCGGTGACCTGGAAGTTGTTGTTGTAGGTGACCGCCGTACTGCCGTTGATGACCCCGCTCCAGCTCACGCTGGTCGGGAGACCTCCGTCGTAGGTGAAG
>JAYTCW010000254.1:0-19134 GCA_043736295.1 Planctomycetota bacterium
TTTTCCGTCAAACGGCCCGGCCAGCGCAATGCTGGGGACTGTTGCGAGCAGTCCCAGGGACAGCACCCATTTCCGTGGCAGAAGCATGAAACTGACTCCTTCAGAGTTCTTTGGTCCAGGGCTTCATGCCCCAACCGGGAACCGGTGATCTTGACCGTATGACGGTTCGTCATGGATATGATCGGTCGGATTGCTCCGACGACATCAACTATTCTGGTTAATTCGGCTGGGGTGGATGTTCCGGCACAGGAAAAAGGGGGATTTCTTCAAGTCTGGGAAGGAAACTGAGAGCCTGAACCTCGACCAGGGGTTCCATATGATTCCGCAAAGCACTACGGGGAAATGCCTTGCGACACATTGTTGCCCCGACTGCCCTGTGGCATGGAGGGAGAATCCATTGATTGACGTGTCCGACAAAAGTCCCTGTCGCGTGAGCTTTAGCCCACGCGGGAGCGTTCTCTTCAAGGAAACGTGTTTCATGTCGCGAATAATCGGTGATCACCAGATCGTCTCCCCCGATCCCGCAATCGCCTCCCGACTGGGTTTCGAGTAGCCTGAAGCTCAGGTCATCACAGCTACTGGTGATGTTGTAGTCCCTGTATCCACGCATGAATGAGGAACAGAATGCGCCCGGTTCTGCTGAATGTGGTCTGCATCGTCCTGCTGACGTTGTTTTTCTGTGGCGAGCCAAACGCGATCCGGGCGGAGCCTGCGGCAACCTCACCCGACCTGGCGGTACAACTGGCAGCGCTGACGGCTCCCCAGCAGGCAGCGCTGCATCTGCGACTGGGCGAGCCCCTCACAGCACCTGAGCCGCAAGAGGTGGACCCGATGGTGGCTCGGATCGTCCGTGAACTGCGACGCATGACGCTGGCCGAGGCGGATGCACTGGGAACCCGCCTGGACGCGGAATTCGGTGGAGCCGGGTCGGAGTTCGCACTCTATCCGGTGCAGCGAGAAGAGTGGGGAATTGCCGAAGCGGAGAAAGTCCAGAAGCGATTAAGGCAACAGTACCACGACGCCAAGCCATTCTATCCGCCCTGCTTTGAGTCCGATCAAACGTTCCCGTGGCTGGACAAGCGACTGGGCCGCACGGTCAAGGAGATACGTGGACTGGGGCTGTCCATGGAATTCGATGATCTGGGACCGGTCCCCACCGAATTATCCGATGGGGACCTCGCCTGTGTCGTTGCGTTTCCAGGCCTGCGCTTTGTGGACCTTGAGGAATCGAAGATCACCGACGCGGGGCTTGTGTACCTGCAAGGGCTGCGAAACCTCGAGCATTTGAATCTCAAGGACACGGCGATCTCGGATGAGGGGCTGCGGCATCTGGCGGGACTGACCGGCCTCAAGCAGCTCGATCTGGAACGCACCCGCATTCGCGGTCCCGGCCTGGCCCACTTCGCGAAGTGTCCGCTCCTGACCGAGATCCGTTTAGGCCTCGACGATCGTCTGGAGAGCGATTTGGATTCACTCAACCAGTTGCAGTCTCTTCAGGAGCTGACCATCTATGGGGCATCCAAGCTCGATCTGCATGACCTGCCCCAGCTGAAGAAAGTCTCCACGATGCTGTCGGGCCATCAGGATCAGGACGTGGAACTGCGGCTGGTCAATCTCCCACAACTGACCGATCTTTGGCTCTCGTCCTACTCACCGTTGGGGCTGCGGATGAACGCTTCGAATCTGCCGCAGATCCTGAGAATGAGCATCCATTCGAATGACAATATCCCATCCCCTTATCAAGAGATCGGGCGGTTGACCAATTTGCGAGAGCTGTTTGTCGGAGATGGATCGCCGATTTCGGAAGCCAGTGTTCGGCATCTGGCGGGCCTGCACCGTCTCACGCGATTGGCGTTCAACGGCGAATTGGACGCGGCAGCTGTCCAGCACTTGGCTCATTTCACAGCCTTGCGTCATCTCCAGTTCGGTGGCCCGAACATCGACGATGCGGAGTTGCGACATCTGAGCCGTATGAAACTCCTGCAGACTCTCCACGTAGTCGGCATCCACGGCAGCGGTCAGGGGTTTGAGGTTCTCGATCAATTGCCAAAGCTGCGGTCGTTGACTCTGGGAAATGTCACGTTGTCGTCCCTCCGCATTGAGAACCATCCAAGTCTGGAAAGGGTCCATGCACAAAGCTGCCAGATGGGGGAGATACAGGTGACAGGCTCTCCCAATCTGTCTCATTTCGATATCAGGAACATGCACATCAAATCCGTGACGCTGCGGGATCTGCCGAAGCTATCGTACTTGGCCGCCAGTTTGCATCGAGCCGATCTGTTGAAGAGTTTCACTATCGAGAAGACTCCCGGTCTCAAGCTTATCCAACTGGTTCCCATGGACGATCGGGGAGGGATTGATCGAATCCCTTATGCGTCCGCGATCGGAGACCCGGTCCTGGCCAGCATCGCCGAGTGTCCGCTGGTCGAGCGAGTCAGCATGGAACATTCCTCAGCGACCGATGAGGGGCTTAAGCTGTTGGAGGCATTGCCGAGATTGGAGGACGCCAGCATCACCGGGCCAGCCATCAGCGAAGCCGGGAAGCAGAGACTTAAGGCGGTCGTCGAGGCTCGCAAGGCCAAACGCTACTCGATTATCAACGGGCGGCAGTGAGTCATTGCCAGCGCGCTCCTCGATTCCGCGGTCCCACGCTCCGCTTGGGACCGCATATCCCCGAAGCTCCGCTTCGCCCGCGCGCCAAACGACCCGGGTTCAATGAGGCCTGACCTTTTTTCTTCTCCCCCCGACTCATGGATGCGACTTGTGGTCAGGGGGGAGTGATGAAATACAGTGACGAAAGAACGATCTTTCAATGTCATTCACCCTGAATTGAAAGTGACTGCCACACAAGATATCCCAAGACTGCCGCCGCCACACAAACTCCGACAATCAATTGAGGCAGTGGCAGCTGCCGCCCATGATATGCCTCCCAGTCGGCGTCACTCTTTTGAACTTGTTCCTGCTCAGAGAGACTTAATTGGCGGTACTGGCGACCTTGCAGCAGGAAGCGGATGTTCCTCCACAGAAACATTCCCAAGACGACAACTCCAACGGCGGGGCCGATCCAAGCTTCGGGATTCCTCACGGTGCCCTCTGTTTCCAGCGAACCATCGAGTCTTGACCGCCGGTCTGGTCACTCATTTCTCATACCGCACATCGACCACGCCGACATCAATGTACTGCCCGCCGCCGGTTTGATGGGTGTGAATCGAGAGGGTGTTCTTCCCCGGCTTCAGGGCTTTCTTCGCCGACGCACCGGTCGGGATGATGCCGTAGCTGACCGTGTACCCATGCGTCAGTGCGATCTTCACGCCGTTGAGGTAGACCTCGGTGTCCTCGTCGTAGTGCATTCGCAGGCCGAGGTTCTGGATCTCGTCGACCGACTTGATCTCGAAGTTCCGTCGCGCCCAGATGTCGGGCGTATTCCAATCGGTTCGCACATGACTGCCGGGTGGGTTCAAGTGGCCGAACCCCGCCGCGCCAGTCTTCCACATCGAGTCATCGAACGCCACCGCTTCCCACCCTTCGGCAGGTTTCTCGGTCGTGTAGTGCCACTCCTGCGGCGTCTCCTCGGAGGTCGGCACCAGCGTGAGGACCGTCGGCGGCGGGCCATAGACCTTGAAGTTCGCTGCTCGCGTCCGCTCAACATCGAACTTCAGCTCGCGGTCGTAAGTCAACAACCCGTTGACCTCGATCTCGACATCGGTCGTCTGTGTATAAACAGCTGCGGAGAGACCTTGTCCGATGAGCGCGGGGAGTTGGAAGACCTGTTGTTCGTAGGCTTCAGCGAGGGCCTCTTTGCTGTCGAAGGATCGGTAGCCCCAGTTCCCCTTATCGAGCCACGTATGCCCCTCAACCGGCAGCCCGAGGCCGCCGTACTCGCCGAGGACGCTCGCGCGGTTCTCTTCGACCGGGAACATCCCCGGACCGGGATAGAAGTGCATGTCGTGCATGTCCCCCTCGCCGCGATCAGCCCAACCGCTCGGGCCATCGACGAGCCGGGACGGGTCGAGTTCCTTGGTCCACTTCAAGATTTCGTTCGTCTTGAACTGCCCCCAGCCCTCATTGAACGGCACCCAGCAGACGATGCTCGGGTGGTTGTGCAGCGTCCGCATGATCGCTTCCCACTCCTTGCGGTAGTTCGCTTCCGAGGCTTCGGAGCGGGTGGAGTCGGGATCACCGGGACCGATGTAGCTGTCGCCACTGGGCATGTCCTGCCAGACCAATAGCCCGAGCTTGTCGCACCAGTAGTACCAGCGATCGGGCTCGACCTTCACATGCTTGCGAGCCATGTTGAAGCCGAGCTTTTTGGTGATCTCGATATCGAACTTCAGGGCTTCATCGGTCGGGGCGGTGTAGAGCCCGTCCGGCCACCAGCCTTGATCGAGCGGGCCGAATTGGAACACCGGCTCGTTGTTGAGGTGCAGGCGGTTGATCCCCTTGGCGTCCTTCTGCATGGCGATTTTACGCATGCCGAAGTAGCTGGTGACGGTGTCGGAGATATCAACTGTTTTCGCTTTCTCCCCCTGTTCGAGATTGTCAGCCATCTTTCCACGGCTGATTTGGAGGCCATAAAGATGCGGGCTGTCCGGCGACCAGAGTTTCGGCTCTGGAATTTCCAGTGTCAGCTTGGCGCGGCCGCCTTCAGTTACGGCGTACTTTGGCGAAATCACCTGATTCCCATCGTGAACCTCGACGAGAATAACTGCCTTTGACGGCTCCTTGGTTTCCAAACCCGCTGAGACTTCGACGGTGACAGTGTGTGCATCAATATCTGGAGTGATCTTGAATCCGGCAATCGCCTGAATCGGCACCGGCTCAATCCACACCGTCTGCCAGATCCCCGTCACCGAGGTGTACCAGATCCCCTCTGGTTTTCGGATCTGCTTCCCGCGCGGCTGGAAGCTGCTGTCGGTCGGGTCGGAGACGCGGACGACGAGTTCATTCTCGCCACCCCGCTTGAGGTCCACACCCGGCATGTCGAGGTACATGCTGAACGGGTCATACCCGCCGGTGTGCTGCCCCCAGGTCAGTTCCTTGCCGTTCAAATACGTCGAGCAAGCCCAGTCAACCGCCCCGAAGTTCAGTTGGATGCGGTGGTCCTTCCACGCTTCGGTGTCTGGCACCGTGAACTTCCGACGATACCAGAGTACCTGCTCTGGCCCAACCGTTTTGCCGACGCCGCTGAGGGCCGACTCAATCGCGAACGGCACCAGGATCTGACCGTCCCACTTCTCCGGCATCTTCACGGAGCGATCCGTGATCGCGTAGTCCCACAGCCCATTCAAGCTCTGCCACGCCTCCCGCTGAAACTGTGGACGCGGATACTCAGGCAGCGGATTCGCAGGATCGACATCCTTCGCCCACCGCGTCATCAGCCGCGACTCCGCGGGCTTCCACTCAGCTGCAAGCGGACTCACGAATGCCAACAGACACAACCAGCCAACCAGAGCGCGAACCATCAATGATCTCCCAGAGTGTGACCATGAGGAGTCTACTCCGGGGGTTCTTTCGGGGATAGGATCGAATGGGCTGATGACACAGCATCAGGATATGGACAATCATGTCAAGAAATGGCGAGTATCAAAGTCCCCCGTAGGATGGCCTTTCCAGGCTGAGACTTACCCACATCTTTTCGGTTTTAGAGATCAATAAATGCGTGAAAATCAGGGTTCCGTGATGTTTC
Source organism: Planctomycetota bacterium (assembly GCA_043736295.1). Classification (GTDB taxonomy): domain Bacteria; phylum Planctomycetota; class Planctomycetia; order Planctomycetales; family Planctomycetaceae; genus TH-plancto1. Next base: position 5,687 of record JAYTCW010000254.1, read on the forward strand.
CTGTCGGCCCGCGAGTTGCCTCAAAGGGATCATGCCACGGGGGGCTTCAAGCCCTCCGCGTCACGTGCGACTAGAGTGGCCGGAGATTTCACACTCAATTCATTCCAAATCATCTTCCGAAACTGGGTTGCAACGAACTGGCGAAGGCGCTCAACAGCGTCGCGATGAAGGTTCGATTTGTGGATACTGCAACATGAATGGAAAGATGTGGGTAAGACTGAGACTGGAAGCCGACCCCACGGGTCAGACAAATCGGACCGCTCGCGTTACCCGACATCGCCGCGGGTGATCCGCTGGACCTCTTCGAGAGTCGTCTCGCCGCGCAGCACGCGTCCGTAACCCGATTGACGCAGCGTCTGCATCCCGGCTTTCAGTGCGTGTTCGCGGATGGTGCCTGAACTGGCCCCCGCAGTACACAAGCGGCGGATTTCTTTATCGGTCACGAGTAACTCATAGATCCCGGCCCGTCCGCTGTAGCCCGACTCACGGCACTGACGACAACCGACAGCCTTGTAGAGCGTCTGGCCAGCTGCCTCGGGAAAGTCTTCGGGGAGGTCGCGTGGTTCCGGAATGTAGGCTCGCTTGCACCCCTTGCACAGGCGACGGATCAGCCGCTGAGCGAGGATGCCCTCGACGGTACTCGCGACGAGGTATGGCTCCACCCCCATGTCGACGAGTCGCGTAAACGAACCCGGCGCATCGTTGGTGTGCAGCGTGCTGAACACCAGGTGGCCGGTGAGTGAGGCCTGGATCGCGCTCGTGGCAGTCTCGCCGTCGCGGATTTCCCCGATCAGCACCACGTCGGGGTCATGCCGCAGAATCGAACGCAGGCCAGCTGCAAAGGTCAGGCCGATCTTGGCGTGGACCTGGATCTGGCTGATGCCCGCGATGTTGTACTCGACGGGGTCTTCGACCGTGATGATCTTGACCTCGGGCGTGGCGATCTCGGCCAGGCCGCTATAGAGCGTGGTCGTCTTGCCGCTGCCGGTGGGGCCGGTCACGAGTACAATGCCGTGGGGTAGTTGGATCAACTCGTGGAACTTGTCGTACACGTCATCGGGCATGCCGATGCCCTTGAGGTTGAACACCATCCGCTGCTTGTCGAGGAGACGCAGCACGATCCCCTCGCCGTGGAGCATGGGGATGATCGACATCCGCACATCGACCTCGCGCCCCTGGACGCGAATGTTGATGCGTCCGTCCTGTGGCAGGCGTTTCTCGGCGATGTTCAGGCGGGCCATAATCTTCAGCCGCGTGACGATGGCATTGGCGAACTGATGAATTTCCGGCGGCAGCGGTTGAATGCGGAGCATGCCGTCGACGCGGAACCGGACCGAGAGCCCGCGCTCCTGCGGCTCGACATGGATATCGCTCGCCCGCTGTTCGAGGGCCTCGACCAGCAGTTCGTTCACCAGCTTGATGACCGACGGAGCCTGGGCCGATTGGGCCAGCTCGCTGAGCTCATCAGGAATGCCATCAAGGAGTTCGATCCCTTCTTCCTGGCGCTGAGCGACCAGCAGATTGATGGTGTCGCCGCCGACGCCGAGCGACTTCTTAATCAGCTCGACGATCTCATCGCGGCAGGCGAGGACCGGCTCAATCCGGCACCCGCCCAGCGATGACAGTTCATCCAGCGACTCCAGATTGAACGGGTCACTGATGGCGACCGTCATCCGCCCATTGACCCACTCGATCGGCAGGACTTCATGCTTGAAAATGGCCGTCGTGGGGAACCGGGCCAACAGGGCTTGGTCGGGATTGAACTCCTTGAGGGGGATATACCGCATCCCCAACTCATCGCCCAGAGCTTGCAGCGATTGGTCCTCGCGGATCACTCCCTGGTCGATGAGGGCCCGATCCACGCGCATGCCGGGACGAGCTGCCTTGGCTGCCAGAATCTGTTCTGGAGTGGCGAGTTGGCGTTTCAGAAAGACGCGGGAAAGATCCATAGGGGAGAGGGTTTATGGCTGAGGGTTTATGGGGGATCGAAGCGAGAAACGTTTGAGGGTGAGGCGAGCCATCAGGGTCGCTCTACGGGCGATACCCCCGACCTGAACGGAAGAGCTTTGCGTACCGGCCCGCAGACCTGTATGCCTGTTGTACACCCCTTGCCCACAATGCCGTGAAGGATTTTCTGGAAGGGGTGTCGAAAGCCAGCCAACACGTTTCCGTTCCACTCTCCCCGGCGATTGATGTGGTTCTCATGTTGTGTGTGTTGCGGGGGAGAGGGTTGGGGTGAGGGGGCCATATCGCTCGCTCAGGCCCCCTCACCCCGGCCCTCTCCCCCACAGTGGAGTCTTCTCCGATAGCGATATCGAATGTGGGGGAGAGGGGGCAGAACCCTGAGAAACACCTTCCGGAAATTCTTCACGGCGTTACCCCCCTGCCAGCTTAGGGATGAGTCCCACAGCGAGCCAGTGGGGTCTACGCTTCGGGGCTGAAAACGGGGAAGGGAATTCTGACCGCTCCCATAATTACTGGCCTCGACCGCTACGCCCACTGCGACCGCTGCCACCAAAGGGGCTGCTCCCCCCACCGCCGCCAAACGGACTGCTTCCCCCGCCGCCGCCGAACGGAGAGCTGCCACCTCCACCGAAAGGCGAGGCACCAGATTGACCGCTGCCGCGTTGGCGAAACATTTCTCGGATCTGATCTGGACTCGGTCCATTGTCACCTCCGCCCCCGGACGAACTCGTCCCCGGTGATGTCCCGCTGCCGGAACTGGAGGAGTTCGAGGACGTACTGGAACTGGCCCTCGGCCCGCTGCTGCTCACCTTGACCTTGGGCATCAACTGGCCGAGGGCACTGGTGATGACCGAAGAGTTCGTGTTCTGGAGCGACATGACCCGCACGGTGCGTTTGGCATCCTGAGCCGCTTTGTCGAGGGACTCCACCAGCGACTTGACCTCTTGGAAAATCGTGTCGTCACTCCAGACCACGACTTGATTGGTTCGCTTGTCGACGGCGAGAGTCAACTGTGCCTTGGGCTTTTGGTTCTGATTCTGGTTTCCCCCGCGTCCGCCCCCCATCAGCATCGCCAAAGCGTTGGCCTGTGGATTGTTGCCACTGTCCTCCAGATAGCCCTTGTAGGCTTCCTTCAGAACTTCATAGACCTCCTGAGCATCCGCATACTCCAGCTGGATCATGCGCGACGTTTTACTGCGAAGGGAGTCGGGCCACTCATTGGCATCAAGGACCTTCAACATCTCTTCAACTTCGCGGACCTTCGTGATGGGTCCAGCGACGAACAGGGCATTCAGCCGCACCTCGGGGATAATCTGCAGCGTCTGCGGCCCCGCCCCCATGTTGCCGAGTCCCGTCATCCCCATCAGGCTGCTGCCGAAGGAGGAGACCCCGCCTCCCATGCTGCCCAGCATGCTGCTGGAACTGGACGATTGAGTGACAGAACTGTCAGGGAGGAGCTGTCCCAGCATGGTGGCGATTTCGGTGGCGTCCGCTGTCTGCAGGGGAAAGACGGTCCACTGGACTCGGGGGGGAAGAATCTCCATGGTCTGGCTGAGCAGCTCTTCCAACTGGTCGAGAGCAGCTGGATCGTCAGAGGTCAGCAGCAGTTCGTCCCCCATGACGGTGATGACGACCGGCGGCTTCTCGCTGAGGGCGGGCTGTTCAGCGCGAGGTGCGGGTGTTGTTTCGGGAGACTCACTGGCGGCGTCCTTGTCGTCCTCTGCGGGGGCCGAGCGTTCGGCTGCATCGTTGTCTTGCCGAATCTGATCGAGAATGGCGGTGTTGTCGAGAACCTCGGCGGGCGGAGCTTTCGCGGGCGCGGGGTCCGCGACGGGCTCGGACGCCTGTGGTTGTTCCGCCGGGGTTTCCTCACCTTGCAGCACAGCCGTCTTGACCTGGAGTCCGCGCGTCTTCTTGGCGACTGGAGAACCCATGCGATGCTGTGAAGCGGAGGGCTGGAGTGACTCTTTAGCTTTCAGCGTTTCATTGGCCCCCTGGTTGGGGCGGATGATTCCCTTCACGGGGCCGCTGCTCCCACCGCTCTGGCCACGCTGCCCCGGTGTCACAATGCGAATGGGATTCGGCGAGGCCGTTCCCCACATGCGTTCGATCAGCGGTAACAGTTCCTCGGGATCACGGCCGCTGATCGGGTAACGGCGGAACAATCCCGCTTCGCTTCCCTTGGGGCGTCCGGTCCCGTCCTCGCCGAGCTGAGTGAGGAGGGTCTTCACTTGTAGCAACTGGTCAGCTGTGCCGCGGACCATCACTTGCCGACCGATCATGTCCGCTTGAATCGTCGGAGCGGCGTTCCCATCTCGCAGGAACATCGATTGCAGGGTGGTGACCGCCAACGAGGCATCCATCTTGTTCAGAGCAATCACAGCGACCTGTTCCGATCCTCCGCCGCCATCGAGTTGACGGATGAGGGAGTCCACTTCGGCATGCTGCTTCTCATTGGCGAAGACGCTGATTGAGCGGATCGAGGTGTCCTCGTTCACGACCACCCCGGGCATCAAGGCGTCGAGGGTCTTGGTGACCTCGCGAGGTTCGGCACTGGTGACCTTGTAGACGCGGAGGAACGGCTTGGTCGAGCCGACCGAATCGCCTCCTTCGGCTTCGACATCAATGGTCTTCAAAGCCTGCTCGATCAAGGTATGGTCGGTGGCCGTCGCGGTGACAAGCAGCGAATTGGTGCGCGGGTCCGAGGTCAGCTGAGCGTTACTCTTGCCAGTGGTCCGCAGGGAATTGGGGGCAGCGGGTTGCGGCTGACTGCGCGGGTCACGTCGGGCATCGAAGCCACCACCCGCACTGACGTTCGTGACCGTCGCTTGCAAACCCAGCAGTCCCCGCAATACCGACTCGGCATCAGCGGCGTTGAGATACTTCATCGTGTACGGCTTAAAGACCAGGTCGTTCGGGCCCCCGCGAGTGGCACCGGACAGCAGCGTCTGGATGCGGCGCAGGTTCGTCCCAATGTCGGTCACGAGCAGCGAGTTCGTGGTCTGCATGCCGACCACTTTGCCCTGGGGCCCCTTGACCTGCTCGATTTCCTTGGCGATCAGCTGGACATCGACTCCTTCCAGCGGGAACACCACGGTGAGCAGTTCGTTCTTGCCCCGCGACAGCAGTTCGTCGGACCCGATGACCGGAACGAGGTTGGGGGCGATCTCTTCGTCGATGCTGATACAGACCAGGAAGTCATCTCGGCGCACCAGCACGAACCCCTTGGGCAGTAGATAGCCGTTCAGTATGTCGAGAGCCTCAGTCGGCGTGTATTCCTTCTTGTCGTAGTAGCTGAAGGTGCCGGGCGGAACCGCGTTAAGGTCGAGCGAGAGGTTCGCTGACTCCGCAAAGAGTTTGAGAACATCCATCCAGGGAGCGTAGCGGAACCCGAACTTGAGCTTTTGAGTGGCCTTGGCCTCAGCGCCAAACGAGACTTCCGGAGTCACGCCCGGGGGGGCCTCAACAATGATCTGTGTGCGACGTGGGGGAGTCCCCGGAGCGCCAGGGACACTCCCGGGTGCCGGTGTGCCCCCCGGACCAGCCACAGCTGCGTCTTTTGGGGGTGGCCCGATCAGTCCTGTCCATTTGGTCTGTTGCTCGGGAGTCAGCACTGCTGTCATTTTGACTTTGTAGTCGTCCATGATCTTCTGGCGGTCTTCCGGTGAGCCGCGAAAACCGACCTCGCGAAAGGCCGTCATCTGCTCTTCCTGGAGTTTGGTCAGCTGATCCTTCTGCTCCTGAGACAGTCCGATGTCCTTGGCCACTGCGTCCTGCGTCAGTGCGCCGCCCATGCCAAACTGGGTCGAGCGATGCAGGCTGATTTGGCGCAGGCGGTTGAATTTCTCGTCGCCGATGACCTGCTTGACCTGCTCTTCGGCCTCGGTCTGCATCTTATTGTTTTCGATCTGCATCTCGGCTCTCAGGAGTTCCTTCTCCTCGTCCGAGGCACGGTCCATTTTGGCCCCGAGATCAATTAACTTAGGATTGGAGTCGCGCGTTTCGCGGTAGGCCTTGCTCAGTTCTTCGAGCTTGGCCTTTTGTTCGTCGGTGAGGCCGAGTTCCTCGGCCGTAGCTGGGATACGGAGTTCGCCAGTAATCCCGCCGCCGCCGCCTCGGCCAAAGCCGCCGAAACCACCCCGCCCGCCACCACCACGGCCTTGCGCCATAACGGCACTATCGATTGCCGTGAACAACAGGGCAATGAGAGCGAGGTTGCGGAGATCACGGAGATTGAGGACCATATTTCCCACCACAACCCAAAAACTCGTCCGATGAATGGAGAGGTCGCTGTCCGTACCTGACAGTGGATCCTGGCGAAGTGAGGCAAACCCCACATCTCCGGAACCCGAAACCCCGACGATGAACGGACCCGACGGTCCCGATTCTACCATCTGGATCCGATTCTCCTGATGAATCCGCCCCATGGAGAACTCGGAATTCGATTCCCGTTCCCAACTCCCCGCCCACATTTCTCACATCCGAGGTCATCTCATGTGGAACTCCACCTTTCGTACCTTCGGACAGCCCGCTCCGGTGTCATGCGGGAAATTCCGAATCGTCGGTTTTGGTCGGTTCTGCTTGCTGTGCTTGATGTTCGGATTATTCACGCTGGAGCATCTCCACGCTCAACGACCGGGGGGCGGACGGAGCGGTTTTGACCCGTCACAGATGATTGCTGGCTTGGACAAGGACGGCAACGGCGTCATTTCGAACAGTGAGATCGAACAGCTCCCCGGCCCAATCCGCGACCGACTCAAAGAGAGTGGCATGGATTTCAACAAAGGAGTCCGCATCGAAGAGATGCAGCAGAACATTCAACGACGCATGGAAGAACGCCGCCAAGGCGGTGAGGGTGAAGACCGGGGTCGTGATCGCGAACGGGGATTTGAACGCTCGGACCGTCCAGAGTACACGCCTCCCCAAGAGCCGGGACAAGGCGACGGGCGCGACGGACGCGGCGATCGTCGGGACAGTGGAACTCCCGGGGGAACCCCTGCTCCTGCGTCGAGCAGCAACTCGTCCTCGAAGAAGCCGCGCACCCGGATTTCCGCGCTGCTCCCTGACGCTTACAAGGCCCTCGACACCGATTTCGATGGCCAAATCGCCCTCTACGAGTGGCGAAAAGGGAAACGCGGGACGATCTCCCAGTTTACTGCGCACGACACGAACGGTGATGGATTTCTGATCGCGAAAGAACTGACCCAGGCCACAACCACTGTCGCCGCGGCCTCCCCCACATCGACCCCGACTTCCGCTCCACAAGTTGCTGTGGCAGCAGTCGTGGCCCCGGCTGCACCGGTCGCCCCCGTGGCGGTCTCCGTGGAAGCAGCGACCAAGGCTTTGCGAGCGTTCGAACTCCTGGATACCGACAAAAGCGGCACCGTGCTGGGCCCGGAATGGGACAAAAGCACCCGCCTGAAACCGCAGTTTGAAAAGGGGGGCGTCAACCTCGCCCTGCCACTCGACAAAGACCAGTTCACCCAAGCCTACGTCCGCGTCGGGGCTGACAAGTAACGCTTCTCAGGCGAGCGGCCAGAGAAAACCGACCGAGTCGGACGGCCTTTCTAGACGCGCCCGACAAAAGTGGAAGTAGCGTGGGCTTTAGCCCACGTATCTCCGACGATAATGCTCTCGCGTGGGCTAAAGCCCACGCTACTGGGACTTTTGTAGGACGGCATTTCTAGGCCGTCCGGTGGTGTCTCTCGCAATGGAACGGCCAATAGTTCGTAGTTCGTAGGTCAGGCTGTGCCTGATCGTTTAGGCACAGCCTGACCTACGGTGACTCGCGGTCCGTGCTTAGGATTCCAGTCAACTTTCCAATAAGGAGAACAAGGAATCCCACTAGTGGCCCCAGGACTATTCCGCAGACCAGAGAAATCGTACCTGCGTAAAACCAATGGAGATGGAACATCGCTGTGCCACTCACCGCGATCGCTATCATGACTATGATTTGGATGATCTCTATAAACCGTGAAACGCTCATTGCTCAGGTCTCATTTCTGTTGTGCAGCGTTTGAAGATGCCTTACGAAGAAACTCCTGCAAAAGAGCGGTCGTAGTTCAGGCAGAGCCTGACCTACGGTGACTGGCCTACAGTGCCTCCTTCGTCAGTGTCACTCCGCCGCTCAACACACTCCGGGCGCTGACGCTTCCGGCTCATCGGACACCGTCACGTCGCCGCTGGCTTCCCCTCGGCCAGCAGCGCAGCTGTGAATCCCAGCAGGTCGTACTGCTCGCGCGTGGCCTGCTTCCAGGCATCAATCCGGCCCGCCTTCTGGCACAGTTCGGCAAACGAGACGCGGGCGTCGCTGTTGATGTTCGACAGGTACTTCGCCGCCAGCGTCACCGCCGGTTCCAGCAGGTTCGACCTGACCATCAGATCGACGAGGACATACGCCAGGAACGGCTTGTCTCCCTCGTCCGGTTCATGGTCGAGGCGGTCCTGGAAGTATTGCAGCGCATCGGCCCGCCCCTTGTCGAGCAATACGCGGAAGAACTTCACATGGGCTGGGTAGAAGTCATCGAACGGGGCCTCGCCGCCGTATTGCAACTGGGCATCCAGCTTGCAGCCGTACTCCGCCAGTTGGAGGGCCAGCTCCAGTTCCTCGGCGGGCGGTTCGATCGTGCGGGCAAACCGCACGACCGAGTTCAGGTGCGACACATCAATGTGGTAGTTCCCGGCCTCGAACAGCCAGTCCCGCCCGGACATCAATTCACGAAGCGATGACCCCGGTTGCAGGAACGGCATCCGCTTCTGCACACTCCCTTGCAGGCTCTCGGTCAGGTCGGTGTAGAGGCTGCGAACCATGACCTTGGCACAGTCCTGCCGCTGCTCGGGGGAGAGGCCGGAGGTCGCCTGGTCAAAGCCGGTGATCGTGCTGCACGTGCCGTGAGCCTTGAGCATCAGCTGGATCCCTTTGGTCGGGTGTACCCCCTGATAGAGCGAGATCTGGAGGATCTCTTCGACCTTGGTGTGGTCGAGCGTGCTGGGCAGGGCCTCGATCGCATCGGCCACCGGCTTCGGCTCACGGATCACCTGGTAATACATCCACGCCGCCGGGATGTCGCCCGCTGCGAGGAACAGTTCACCGGCCTCGCGAGCGGCCGTGATGTAGGTCTCCTCGACCGTCTTGCGCAGCGACTCCGGCACATCGGCCAGCGATGCCGGCTTCGTGACCGGCAGCCCGAGTTCGTACTTCCGCTGCATCAACCGCGAGTCGAACAGCTTGTGGTAGTCCTTGTCCGCCTTGAGCTGAGCGGCGACCCGCTCAAAGAGGGCCTGCGCATTGCCTGCGGGGATTTGCTGGAGTTCGTCAAAGATCTGCGACATGAGTGGTTCCTGAGTGGCGTGGACACGTTTAGCCTAGCAGAAGTGGGCGGAGCGAGCATCCATGTCCGTCGGCCAGATCGACAGCGAGCGGGCGGACGTCAGTCCCCGTGCCAGGGCGACGCGACCCGCCAGAACCGCGCTGGATGAGCAGCATCGCATCGCACAGCACGTTGGACTCACGTCCAACGCTCGCTGCGTCTTGGTGCTGTTGCAACTGCCCCATTCCCGCTGCCCCCTGACCTCACCGAGGCGAGACTCGCCCCCCAGAAGGCCCCGCCGCGCACTTGGGAAAGGGGGGGGGGGCCGCCCACGGGCTTCCGTCTCGGAACCGTGTCTGGGGGCCGAACTCTCGGAGAGCAGCGAAAGACGCACGCCCTCGCATACGCGTCGGCTGACGGGTTGCCTGTCCCGGCTCGCTCTATTTCGACAGCGGAGCAATCATCAGGCGATAGCCGACTCGCCCCAACGCCTCGGTCAAAGTGTCGATCGCCAAGTGCTTCCGCCGCGCGAGGACATGACTCAGCATGTCCTCAGACAATCCCGTCGCCTCACAAAAAGCGCGACGGGTCTTGAACTGGCCCAGGACGATCCCCTCCAATTCATCGCGATAGTCGGGAACGCGGGCTTCTCCTCGCTGCACCTGCTGCCGACTTCCCAGATCCTGGGCCAATCGGTACAGCGAACTTCCGACGATCTCGGCCTTGGAAAGTCCGCGCGGGCTCAGCAGGTTCGACACCTGACTCACCCAGTGGTTCCAGTAGGTCGACGAGTCCATCCGCGTCGCGTCCGCCTGCAGTTGTTGAAACAACCGCAGGTCCTCGGGGTTCAATGCCGTGAGGTCAATTGTCTTTCCACGAAGATCGGTATAGATGTTCATGAGGTCACCAGTTCCACCGAGCCTGCGACACTGAAGTAAATACACTTCTGTTGGAACACTTCGCAGGCGATTCGCAGTATCGCCTTGAGTTCCTCGACTTGATCCTCTGGAATCGCCACGATAAATCGCCGCGACTCATCATTCACCCGCTGTCCCGTGTCGGGATCACGATATGCTCCGGAGTAGAGTCCGGGGGCCTGCGTGACCCCATCGAATCTCACAAACAGTTCGTCTCTCAACCACTCCCAGGCTTCAATAGAGTGCAGTTGGCCGTCACTGAGGATTGCATCGCGTTCCATGGGAATGAGAAAAGCACACTCTTTCCAGGCATTTGGCATCTTGACTCTCGTTTCATGGGTATCCCTTCCCGAGGCAAATCGAATCCTTCCCGTCACGATGAGAGCATTGCACTTCGATGCAACCCACCAGTTGAACTATACGAATACTTGACTACGGGTCAACCAGGAATTCATGGGGATGCCGACGAATCTTCGAACTCATCTCGTTAAAACTCGACTGACGACGCGGACTAGGGAGAGGTTTCACCGATCCTTTCACTGTTCCTTCGTCCTTGTCTCTCCGCGAGGACTCGACTACCTTCCCAACTCGCTGCTCGATCAGTTCACGATGGCCGGTGTGGGTCTGTCGTAGAACGGACGCCGATGTCCGTTCCGCCCGGACCTGGGGGTCCAGGCTACGAACCCACACCAATGCCCCCGCCCTCCCGAAAGGTCTTTGATGTCTTCCCGCCAACTCATCCGCGTCGGTCACAGCCCTGATCCGGACGATGCGTTCATGTTTCACGCTTTGGCCAACGACAAGATTGACACGGGGCGCTACCGGTTCACACATGAACTTCAGGACATCGAGACTCTCAACCGCCGGGCACTCAAGGGGGAGTTGGAGCTGACGGCGGTGAGCTTGCACGGGTATGCCTACATGACCGACACGTACGCCCTCTGCTCGTGCGGGGCCAGCATCGGCGACAACTACGGACCAATGGTGGTCGCCCGTCAGCCCGGAACCGTGGCCGACATGCGCGGCAAGACCATCGCCGTGCCAGGGACGCTGACCACGGCGTTTCTGTCAATGCAGTTGTGGCTGGGGCAGGCGGGCTTGAAGGCCGTGCCGAAGGAGGAGGGGTTAGAGGTGAGTGGTAAGGGGTTAGTGAAGGACGCTTCTGGTCGCTCAACCCTCAACCATCAACCTTCCCTCGGCATCGTCGAATACGTCGTGGTCCCCTTCGATGAGATCTTGAACGTCGTGGAACGCGGGGAAGTCGATGCGGGCCTCATCATTCACGAAGGCCAGCTGACCTACCACACGCAGGGGCTGACGCTGATCGAGGACATGGGCGTCTGGTGGATGCGGGAAACCGGTCTGCCGCTGCCGCTGGGCGGGAACGCGATTCGCAAAGATCTCGGCAAGCAGGCGATGGAAGAGGTCACTGCTCTCCTCAAGCAGAGCATCGAGTACGGTCTGAAGCACCGCGATGAGGCCCTGACCTACGCCATGCAGTATGGCCGCGACCTCGACCGGGCCAAGTCCGACAAGTTCGTCGGCATGTATGTCAACGACTGGACCATCGACTTCGGGGCGCGCGGCCGCGAGGCCGTGGCTCTACTCCTGAAGCGAGGGTATGAAGCCGGGATTATCCCGAATCCGGTGAAGCTGGAGTTTATTGGGTAGGGGGTGTCGCCAGTAAGAGCGCCCACCCAGACCTTCGAAGTCTCGGAAGACTTCGGAGGTCTTCTTGCGCGCGAAGGCTGGCCGGTGGCTTGATGCGAGTGATTGCTCGTCACGGTTTCGGAACTTCTGTGGCACGCCTCTCAAAGCGAGGGGCCGAGGAATATTATTGCCCGGCTGCTGCTTAACGCCTGGTGAAGACCCCGGTCACTCGTTCGCTCAGACTCGGAGACTCTGTCGCGCGGGTCGCCTGCTCGACCAGCTGGGCGACGATGAGATCGGCAGTCTGTTTGTCGGCCTCGGCGTGGAAGTTGGTCACGATGCGGTGCCGCATCACGGATGCGGCGACGGCTCGAACATCGCCGAGGTCGACGTGCATGCGGCCTTGGATGGCGGCTCTGGCTTTCGCAGCCAGGATTAGGTGCTGGCTGGCTCGCGGTCCCGCCCCCCAGGTGACGTATTGCTTGATGAAATCGGGAGCGTCGGGGTTGTTGTGCCGCGAAAGCCTCGACAGTGATAACGCAAAGCGGATCACGGAGTCGGCGACCGGGATCTCACGAACGATCGCCTGCATCCGTTGCAGCTTCTCATGTGACAGGACCGGAGTGAGTTGGGGCGTCGGCTGAGATGTGGTCTGGCGGACGATCTGGAACTCTTCGTCTTCGTCGGGGTAATCGATGAGGACCTCGAACATGAAGCGGTCGAGCTGGGCTTCGGGGAGCGGGTAGGTGCCCTCCTGCTCAATCGGGTTCTGAGTCGCGAGGACAAAGAACGGCTCGGGGAGCAGGTGCCTGACGCCGCCGACGGTGACTTGATGTTCCTGCATCGCTTCCAGGAGTGCCGCCTGGGTCTTGGGCGGCGTGCGGTTGATCTCGTCGGCTAAGACGACATTGGCAAAGATCGGCCCCTTAATAAAGCGAAGTTCGCGCAGCCCGGTGGAGCGGTCCTCTTGTATAACCTCGGTCCCGGTCACGTCGGCGGGCATCAGGTCGGGCGTGAACTGCACGCGGTTGAACGAAAGCCCCAGGCACTCGGCCAGCGACCGCACCATCAGCGTCTTGGCCAGCCCCGGCACCCCCACGAGCAGGCAATGCCCCCCCGCTAGCACGCAGGTGAGCAGTTCCTCCACCACCGTCTGCTGCCCCACGATCACGCGGCTCAGCTGAGCGGCAATGTCGCGCGAGGCGGAGTGGACCTGTTCGATGTCGGAGGGTGCTGTCATGGGGAGAATTCTGGACAAGCCTGACGATACTTTTGGTTGAACGCCGAACAACTGGCGACATCGTCGTCAAGTTTCACAGCGAGACATCAAAACCGCAACCAATCGAAATCACCATGTGTCGGATCACAAGTGAGGTAAGCTTGATCCAAGTAGTACCATATGAAATCCTGTACAACCTACAATCGGCGCAACTCATCTCGTTGAAACAGGCGACATCTGCTTGACAAATGTCAACAGTCATCTAGGATTCTGTCGATGTCCAGATCGCGACACCCGAACAAGCACATCGAAGACGCTGTCGCTTACGCGGAGGCGTGTGGATGGCGGTATGTGGAAGCTGGTGGCAGTGCTCATGCGTGGGGACGA
>JAYTCW010000255.1:0-7311 GCA_043736295.1 Planctomycetota bacterium
CTGACCACACCCGGCCCGACGACCAACACCCAAAACGAAAACACTCCACCCGAGGATTCAAATGCCGACACTGACGCTCCGCCCCCGGAAGAAGATTGACGCTCAATCGCCTCCGACCCAGCTGTGCTTGACCGCCACGGCGCGGATTGACATGCAGGCCGCAGCCGATGGGACTCCCAACGCACTGCCTCGGTTCCAGATGGTCGGCTACACGGGCGGACCGATGCGGGTCGCAGGGTGGAAGTATCCCGTGATCCTGGATCTGGCCGGGCTGTCGATCCCCTCGCAGTCGCGACCGATTCGGTTCGCCCACGATCCTCTGTCGGGGGTCGGGCACACCGACGCCATCCGCGTGGACCAGGGCCAGCTGGTTGCCACAGGGGTCGTCTCCCGCGACACCGTGGCGGCTCGTGAGGTAGTGACCAGTTCCAAGAACGGGTTCCCGTGGCAGGCGTCTGTCGGGGCCAGCGTCGAAGAGTACGAGTTCGTTAAGGAGTCTCAGAAAGTGACCGTCAACGGCAAACAGCATCCCGGCCCCGTCAACGTCGTCCGCAAGTCGACCCTCGGTGAAATCAGCTTTGTCGACCTCGGAGCGGACGGAGCCACCAGTGCCAGCGTGGCGGCGAACCAAGCCGATAACGACGAGACCTTCGATGACACTGAGGAACCAGACATGACCACATCGACCTCGGAATCCGCTCAGTCGATCCGTGCAGCTGCCGTCGCGGAGACCGAGCGGATTGCCAAGGTCCGCACGGCCTGTGGTGGACGCCACCCACAGATCGAAGCCCAGGCGATCCGCGACGGCTGGAACGAACAGCGGACTGAACTGGAAGTCCTGCGGACCAACCGCCCTGCGGCTCCCGCCATTCACAGCCGTGACACGACCGTGACCACGCTGATGCTGGAAGCGGCTTGTATGCAGGCGGGTAAGGCTCCCGATGTCGAAGACATGTTCGACGAGCCAGTGTTGGAAGCTGCCGATCGCCGGTTCAAGGGAGGCATCAACTTCCAGGAACTACTGCTCGAAGCCGCCTGGGCCAACGGCTACGACGGGCGTTCGTTCCGCGATCATCGAACCGTGCTGCGGTTCGCGTTCAGCCAGGGCCTCACGGCGGCATCGTCGATGATCGACATCGGCGGACTGCTGTCGAACGTGGCGAATAAGTTCCTACTCGATGGGTTCTTCAGCGTCGAGCGGACCTGGCGAAACATCTGCGCGGTCCGGAATGTCAGCGACTTCAAGACCGTCACCAGCTACCGGCTGATCGGGAAGGACCAGTACGAGCAGGTCCAGCCGGGCGGCGAGATCAAGCAGGGGACGCTGGGGACCGAGACCTACAGCAACAAGGCCGACACCTACGGACTGGTGCTGTCGATCGATCGTCGGGACATCATCAACGATGACCTCAATGCGATTACCACGGTGCCACGCAAGCTCGGTCGCGGCTCGGGCCTCAAGATCAACGACATCTTCTGGACCACGTTCCTGAACAACGCGGCGTTCTTTGCCGCAGGGAACAAGAACTACATGGCCGGGGCGGACACGGTCCTGACGATCGATGGTCTGACCAAGGCGGATGTCCTGTTCAACGATCAGGTCGATGGCGAAGGCAAGCCCATCGGGATCATGCCCGCGATCATTCTGGTCCCGACCGCCCTGAACGCGATCGGCACTCAGCTCTACAAGTCCCTCGAACTCCGCGACACGACCGCCAACTCGAAGATGCCGATCGGCAACCCCCATGTCGGTCGGTTCCGTGTCGAAGTGTCACGCTATCTGGCCAACGCTCAGTACACCGGCAACTCGGCCAAGGCGTGGTACTTGCTGGCGGAGGCCGTCGACCTGCCGGTGATCGAGGTCGCGTTCCTGAATGGTCAGGAGTCGCCGACCATCGAAACCGCCGAGGCGGACTTCAATCAACTCGGGATCAAGATGCGCGGCTATCACGACTTCGGATGCGCGTTGCAAGATCCGAGGGGTGGGTTGAAGGCGAAGGGTGAGGCGTAACGTTGGCAATCGGCGACTCGCGACCATCGGCGAACCACACCGAATGATTTTATCGCGAGTCCGCTGCATTGCTTGGTTCGGCCCGTGCGACCAATACCAAGTCCTCATCCGCCTGCTCCGAGAAGACCAACCCTGCTTGGTCGTACTCTGCCATGAACCCCCGCCCCAGGTACGACCAGTCGGCCAGGCTGTACCCTGGAGAAAACGAACCAGTACCGAGTACGAACACGACGCGGCCAGTCCAGTCGGCGCTACGCACCAAGTCACCGGCCTGGATCTCGTCGCCCGAGCAATAGTGGGTGTCCGAGCCTTCCACCGCCGCTGTCCTCCGAGGCCGAACTTGTGTTTCTCAAACGAACCGCTTGGAGAATACCCGACGAGATCAAAAGTTCAATCGCTGAACCGCTGAAGTGATACGTTGAACTCACTAGCGCAAAGTGACCGGCCAATTCTTGCATTGCCTCTTCCTCAAACAACTGAACTCCTCCTTCCGGATGTCTACCTATGCCACAGGCCACGTTTGCTCACGAAGGTGCCAACATCGATTTCACGCCGACCAGCGCGGTCGCGGCGGGGGATGTCATCGTCCAGGGAGACCTGGTCGGTGTCGCCTGCCGACCGCTGGCGGCGAACGAACCCGGTGCATTGGCTGTGTTTGGAGTGTTCGACTTTCTGAAGGCGACCAACGTCGCCTATACGGTCGGCACCATCCTGTACTGGGACGACACCAACAACCTCGTCACGGCGACGGCCTCTGGGAACAAGCTGATCGGTAAGGTCACCAAGGCGGCAGCGACCACCGACACGACCGTCCGCATCCGGATGAGCCAGTAATGCCCGACATGCTGGCCCAGGGGGCCGCCTGGTTGGAGCAGCAGCGGACGAGGCATCTCACGACGAACGTGACGTACGTTCGGGGTGACGTGCAGATTGCTGTCCCGGCCACGATTGGTCGGACGAAGTACGAAGCGGACGATGGCCATGTGGTGCAGGTCGAGTACACCGACCGCGATTACCTGATCCTGGCCGCTGATCTCGTCCTCGGCGGTCAGGTCAGCGAGCCAGACCGGGGTGACCTGATCCGTGAAGGCCCCCGCGAGTTTGAGGTTCTCGACTGGCGGTACTCCGATCCGTATCGCCAGACGCTGCGGATCACGACCAAGTATGTGGGAGCGGTAGAGACCTGATGCCTGTCATTACCCAGATTGCTGATGCTGTAGTCGCGACCTTGAATGCGGCAACCTTGAGTCAGCCGGTCACTGCCACGCGGGCTTACCTGCCTCGTGCGGAGGTGACCGACCTCAAGTCGCTCAAAGTAACCGTAGTTCCCAGCAGTGTGGTCAATGCCTCAGCCTCACGCAGCCAGTCCCAGCAGGACATCGCGATCGACGTGGCGATCCAGAAGAAGCCCGGCAACGAGCAGAACGCTTCGTTCGATCCGCTGCTTGCCCTGGCCGAGGAGATCGGCGAGCTGTTCCGAGCCAAACGGCTGGCGACGTTCCCGCTGGCGGCCTGCATCAAAACCGAGTTCAAGACGATCTACGCCCCCGAACACATCGAGAACCTGCGGACGTTCACCAGCGTTCTGACTCTGACGTTCCGCGTCCTCGCATAGCCCGAGGCCAGCTGCCTCATGCATATCGGCCTCCGCATTGTTCAGGTCAAAGGGCTGTTCTTTGACCGCCAGGCGATCCAGTCGGCTGTCAGCCGCACCGAGCGCAAGGTGCTGTCTCGGTTCGGAGCGTTCGTCCGGCAGGATGCGAAGCAGCGGATTCAGCGCCGTAAGCGAGCCTCGAGGGCCGGGGAATCCCCGACCAATCGCACGGGGCTGCTCAAGCGGCACATTTACTTTTTGTTCGATCCCGATCGCCGCTCGGTCGTGATCGGCCCAGCTCGGCTCAATCGCAGTACCGATGCCCCGCACACGCTCGAACACGGGGGCGAGATCACGATCGAGACCAAGTCGCACGACAAGGTCGAGATCAAGCCCCGCCCCTTCATGGGACCGGCGTTCGAGAAAGAGCAATCCCAGCTCCCATCGTTGTGGCGGGACTCCATCAAGTAAGCCCGAAGGAAAGGAACTCATGTCACCCGTGACCTCCCGTGATGATCCCCTCCACTCTCCCGCCTACGGCCTCTCGCCGCTGGGCATGAATGGCAACGGGTACATCGTCATTCCGAAGTGGTTCGTGTCGTTCCTCAGCTTCACAGTCTCCGTGATCTTCGTCGGAGCGATCCTGTGGGCTTGGCAGATGTCGTCCGACATGGCCGCCATCAAAGCCGAGGTCCGGGCTCAGAACGAGATGCGAGGCTCCGAGCTGGAAGACATCCGCCGCCGATTGGCTCGGCATGATGACCTGTTGGATCGGCTTCAGGCGTCAGGCTTGAGGCTCCCGGAAAGGAGTCGTGAAACGCCATGAGCGTCAAGGTCTCCCCCTCTTCCCTGAAGCCCAGAGCCTGGGGCCTGAAGCCTGATTTCAAGGGCCTGAAGCCTCACTTCGAACCCCTCGACATCGCCGCCTGCTACGGCACCGGGTTCACCGCGAAGGCCATCAGCTACGGGACCGCTTCGCTGCTGGCTCCGTCGCGATTGAAGATCGGCCCGTCGCATGTGGCGACGTTGTGTGAGTTCCAGCAGCGGATGGTCTGGATCGAGTCGACCACGCTCTGCCCGCATCCGTGCGACATCACCGGTCGCAAGATCAACGGCTGTCAGGCTCACGACCCCGCAAGTCGGATTGCGGACTACCTCGCCGATGGCGGACGTGTCGATCTGTATCGGCTCTCTCCCATCGAGAAACTCTCCCGCGATGAGCGGGATCTGCTGACCCGCATTCTGGTCCGGCACTTCGTCGGACGAGAGGTCACGTATGACCTCGGCGGGGCGCTGCTCTCCGGGACGCGGCTGTTCAAGCGGACCCGGCTGTTGCCATCGGCGGACCTGAACGAGCTGTTCTGCTCGGAACTGGTGGCTGCGGTGTGCATGCGACTGGGCCGGATGAACCGCTCGAACCCCACGCAGTTCAACCCGGCCTGTTTGCTGCGTGAACTTGTCCGTCAGGGAACGTTTCAGTTCTGTCACACTTTCACCAAGGAAACGATTTGATCCTCTTCTCATTCTGCGTGTCGTTGTGTGCGTATGGCGTCGCTCTCGTGGTGACGATCTTCTGGGTCTTGAGAAACCGACTGCCCGTGCTGCTGCTGATCCTCGGGATCAACAGCTTGGCACAAGCCGCCGTTAAAGATGCCGTGGTCATGGTCGGTGACTGCTCAGGCGTCTGTGTCGATCCCTCGGGACTTGTCCTGACCGCCAAGCACTGTGACCACCCGCCGGTCGTGCTGGTGAAGTTCAAGGACCGGACGGTCACGGCGCGTCGGATCTACGTCTCTCCGGAGGCCGAAGGCCCGGTGATGTTCGACTGCGATGGTGAGGGGTTCCCGTTCGCTCGTATGGCGGAGCAGGTTCCGAATGTCGGTGAGACGGTCTGGTCTTATGGCTACCCCGATGCCACTGGCCAGCGTGAGCTGCGTTGGATCAAGGGCCCACTGCTGCGGTGCAGCACGTTCGAGTTCCAGGGCGGACAGTTCAAGGGAAACGTCACCGGATTCCCGACACGGCCCGGTTGGAGCGGTGGCCCGCTGTTCACCCGCACCAGCGAGGTCTGCGGACTGCTCAACAGCAGCGATGACCGCACCAGCGTGTTCATCTCGTTTGTCGCGACCCGCGAGGCATTCGACACCTGCCGCAATCGCCCTCAAAACAAACCCACACTGTATGTGTTCGGTTCGCCCACGTGCGGACCGTGCCAGAAGTTCAAGCAGCACTACTCGGAGCAGACGGTGTTGCGGCAACGACTCGATGCGAAATATGCGGTGACGTATATCGACATCGATGTCTATCCCGCAGCTGCCGAGCAGTTCGGCATCCAGCAGGTGCCCGCGTTCGTCGTGCCGGGGCAACCGGTGATCACGGGGTATGAACAGCCGGAAGATCTGCTCAAGGAGCTCGGCATCAATGGCGAACAGAGGCCAGAGACACCCGCCCTTGTGCCCCCGCCCGTGATCGAGAAGCCGCAGACACCACGGCCTGCGGAACCAGTAACAGCCACTCCACCTGTAGCCGTACCTTCCACAGCGTCTGCATCTGTACTTCCCCCAACGACAACGCCTGTCGCTGCAACGCCGCCCGATCGCACGCTCGGTGACCGCCTCGACAAAGTCGCGGGCGTGGCTCAGACCGCGATCACGGTTGCGACCTGGCTGGGTGTCACGGGAGCCACAGGTGGTACGGGTGGCCTGATCCTCGGTGGCATCGCCCTCTGGCGGACGCTGCGACGACGCAAGGAGTCGATCACTGCCCGCGATCCTCCGACACCCGTGAAGCCCCCCTCTGTCATCACGGTCGAAAGTCCTCCGCCGCCACAGGCGATCGTGCCCGAGACCCGCTTCGCTCCCTATGAACGCGACACGTTCGCGGAAGCGTTCGCCTGGGCCGAGGCCGAGCTGGTCCGCAAGTATCCCGGCTCGGTCTCGACTCTCGAAACCATGAAGGGACTGATTGACCAGTACCTCTCGGCCAAGGGAATCAAGCGGCCTCACTGAAGCAATAGACGAGAGACAAGAGACGAGAGACAAGAGCCAGAAACTCTCCGTCCCTGCTGGCTCTTCTCTCTCGTCTCTCATCTCTCTTCCTTCTCTCTTTCGGAGTCTCTCCCATGACCAATGACGCATTCCGCTGGTACAACGTCGGTGCTTGGAGCAACTACGGCCTCGCGGTGCCGAACTTTTCGAACGACACGCAGTCGCAGAACGACACGATCCGCTACTTGACTGATGTCGTCGGTCGCAATCTGCAAGCGATCCTCTGGCATCCAGACGCGCGGCTGCGGACTCCGCCGTCGATCAACACGCTGACGCGGATTCACAAGCTGTGTACGCGGGCAAGGTCGATCTTGTCCTCGCGGGCAGTGCCCGCCAACGTCCTCAATATGGAGGCCGCTCACGCTCTCCCGGCTGCGGAGCAGTTCCTGGTCTATCCGACCCCGTACTTCAAAGTGCGGAACCAGTGGCTCAAGCAGTATGCCGGGTTGATGCTGCTCTCGCTGACCGAATCGATGCAGCATCAGGAGAACGCCCGTCCGCTGGAAATCAGCGAGGCGTTTGCCGGCCTGATCGGCCAGTACGTGCAGCGGGTCTACCGGCTGATGTCGACCGAACTGTTCCGCGTGCCGCTGGTTGAGGCGTCGAAGCCGGACTTCACGCTGAGCGATGTGCAACTCGCAGCCTACAACCCGTCGGCG
>JAYTCW010000256.1:0-8567 GCA_043736295.1 Planctomycetota bacterium
CAGGTCAAAGGCGTAAACGCTCTTGATGGTCCCCGTGAAGTTCGTGTGAATCTCAAACCGGTCCATATCGCAGACGACCAGCAGGGGAGGATTCTCCAAATCCTCCCGGTACATGAGCAGCTGGTCATAGGCCGCCTTGAGATCACGGCGTTTCTTCTTGTACTCCCAGCCGAAGTGGTTCTTCTTCCAGACATCCGCCCAGCCATGCCCCCCATCGGATTTGTTCACGCCGCGCTCGAAGGTGTACCACGCACCCTCGGGATCGGCATCGACGGGCTTGGGCTGGTTCAGCAGCTCGCAGAGGGCGAGAAAATGGCTATGGCACGCGGAACGCTCGGAGAGCGAGGTCTTCTTCCAGGTGTCGACGAACTGCTGGGGAGTCATGCGGGCGGCCCTTGTCGGATGTGGGATTCGCCAGCTTAGGCGGTGCCATCGAGTCCGTCGACTGTCTGCCTCAACGATAACGCCCCGATACAACGGTGAGACGTGGAGATCTCTTCTCCAAGCACAGCTGGGGAACCACAAGGCGACCTGATCGATCCAGAACCACAACTGGCTCAGCGGATGGGTCGAGGATGCGTTGTTGTTCTTCGGTGAGAATGAGTTGGATCATGATTCGGCACTCCCCGTTGACCTGCTTTTCTACACTCCGAGGTGAACTGAAATCCAGATCACTGTCCTTCATCGCTGATCGGCGTGAAGAGGTCGAGCTGATGGAAGAGGTCAGGGCTTGAGTCAGGATGCTCCTCACCGATCGAGGGGATGACCTCCTGTCATTCCGGGCCGTATTCGGCCAGGAATTCCTCCTCGTTCAATACCCGAATCCCCAATTCGCGGGCCTTCTCGAGCTTACTGCCAGCGTCTTCCCCGGCGAGGAGGAAGTCCGTTTTCTTCGAGACGCTGCTGCCCGCTTTTCCGCCTTGGGCGTGGATGTAGTCCTTGATGCCGTCGCGGGTGAAGCTCTTTAAGGCTCCGGTCGCGACCACGGTCTTGCCCGCCAGTTTGCCGACACTTGCGGCGATGCTCGACACAGCTTTGACCTCGACCGGCGGCGGAGCGACACCGCTCTCCACCAGCCCGTTCACGATGCACTGGCCGAACTCAGAGCTGAAGAAACTCGCGATCGCCTGGGCCACGATCGGGCCGATGTCCGGCACCTGGGCGAGTTCCGCTTCCCTCTTGGAACGGATGGCTTGAAGGCTGCCGAAGTGGTCGGTGAGAGCCCGCGCGGTCGAGACTCCGACGTGGCGGATGTTGAGAGCAGTGAGCAACCGGAACAGCGGGCGTGTCTTCGAGGTCTCGATCCCGGCCAGCAGGTTGTCAATCGATTTCTCCCCCTGCCGCTCTAACGCAATCAACTCGTCACGTTTGCCCTTGAGTCGGTACAGGTCCGCGAACCCGGTGACGAGCCCCGTGTCGACGAGTTGTTCGACGAGCTTGGTGCCCAGCCCCTCAATGTCCATCGCCTGCCGCGAGGCAAAAAACCGCAGCCCCTCTTTGAGCTGGGCCGGACAGGCGGGGTTCTGGCAGCGGATGTAGACGCCGCCCTCGTCCTTGGCGACCTCGGCGTGACAGACCGGACAGGCGGTCGGGAAGACGAAATCTTGCTCCTCCCCAGTGCGACGGTCCTCTTCGACGCGCACGATGTGCGGGATGATCTTGCCCGCCTTCTCAACGATCACCCAGTCGCCGATCTTGAGGCCCAGCCGGTCGAGTTCCTCGCGGTTATGCACACTCGACCGCGACACCGTCGTCCCCGCGATCTCGACCGGAGCGAGGTTGGCCACGGGGGTCAACGTGCCGGTCTTGCCGACCTGCACATCGATCGAGAGAACCTGCGTACTCGCCTCATACTTTTCCCACTTATAGGCCGCGACCCAGCGGGGCACCTTCGAGGTCGTCCCCAGTTGCTCGCGCTGCGCGAACGAGTTGACCTTCACCACGAGGCCGTCGACCTCGACATCCAGGCTGTGAAGGTTCTCCATCATCTGGTGGCAGAGATCGAGCGTGGCGTCGATGCCGGTGCGGGCCTCGACGTTCGGAGTGGTCGGCACCCCCACCGTTCGCAGCCAGGCGAGGTACTCCAGGTGCGTCGCGAACGGCTCCCCCTCGATATACCCCCGCCCATGAGCCAAGAACCGCACTCGCCGCCCCCCGCACAACTTCGGGTCGAGCAGCTTGAGCGCCCCAGCTGTGGTGTTGCGGGGATTGGCGTATGCCTCCTCGCTGCGTGCGCGTTGGTCGGCGACGATATGGGCGAAATCGGTGTTGGAGATGTACCCCTCGCCGCGGACTTCGAGGATCGGCGGCGGGTGGTCGACTGAGAGTCGCAACGGGATGCCGCCGACGGTGCGGGCGTTGTGTGTGATGTCGTCGCCTTGTCGCCCGTCCCCGCGCGTGACGGCCAAGGTGAGATGGCCATGCTCGTAGATGAGGGCCAGCGCGACGCCGTCGATCTTGTACTCCACGGTGTACTCGACGGCCTCGACCGCCAGCAGTTTGCGGACTCGCTCGTCGAACTCTCGCAGCTCGTCCTCGGTATAGATGTTGTCGATCGACAGCATCGGCAGCCGGTGCTCGACCGTGTGGAACCCCGCGATGGGAGCCCCGCCGACCTTGTGCGTTGGGCTGTCGGGGGAGTCAAGTTCGGGGTGTGCCGCTTCAAGCTGCTGAAGACGTTTGAGCAGCCGGTCGAACTCGCCGTCGGAGATCTCGGGTTGGGCCTCGACGTAATAGAGGCGGTTGTGCCGCTCGATGGAGGCACGGAGCTGGGCGATTTCGTGGGCGGGTGTGGATTCACTCATCGTGGGATAGGCTTCCAGCCCGTCGTCTTTCGAGAACCATGACAGGCTGGACGCCTATCCCACGTGTCCCATTACCGATCCAACCGGCTGCGGCGGTCGACCCAGGGAACAGTGATCTTCTTGAGATGCGTGTCTAGAAACTTGAGCATCGGGATCTCGATCAACGGCGGAGCTTTCCCGAGCAGGTCGGTCCCTCGGTCCTTCATGTCTGGCTCCAGCAGTTCGACACGTCCTTCAGCCTTCTTTGTCCCCCCAGCACAAGCCTTGAAACAATTCTTGGCAGCCCCCTTGTCGGCCCCATCCTGCTTCCCGACGATAAACAGAAATGCCAGATTTTGCTTGTTCAAGAACACCAGCGATTTGTTCGTCTGTAAACGCCCCGCAGCGGCATCCGGAGAGAGCAGGATGATCGCCTTGACATCCTGTCCTCGGGGGGTCCGCATGGTCGGCACGGGGGAATCATCGTGGGGCTTTTGCAGCCAGTCGTACTCGGCAAACGCCGTCGCGACCGGGGCACTGAAACCCGCTCCGACAATGGCCATTTTTCCCATGTTGAGTTTTTTCTCCTGATGCTCTTTCTGGAGAAAGTCCTTAACGGCCTTCAAATCACCCGCCGCCATCTTGGCGTAATCGTCATTTTGAATCGGGTCTTCGCGTCCTTCCAGAACACTTTGGCCATGCTTCCGAAGATCGACGGTCACGACTGCGTAGCCTTGCTCCTGCAAGACGGCGGGAAAAGTCGGCTGTCCCGCGGCGGTTGACGCCCCCTTGTCCCAGTTGATCCGGCTCCCTTTGTCGCCGTGGAGCAAGATCACTACGCCGGCATTATCCAGCCCATCGGAGTTCTTTTCAGCGAGGGCCGGATAATACGAGAAGCGGATGGGGAATGCGTCTGGGGCCGAAGCGGTTTCGGTCTGGAGTTTTGGCTCAGCCAAGAGTGGGAAAGAAAGCAGACTCAACCCGACGAGAGCCCCCAGAAAAACAGTCTGCCGTATGAATCGAACCATCTCAGTCCCCTTTCGAACAGTCTCGGGAGGCAAATCACCTGGTGGATTATCGCTGCCAATTCAGTGTACGGCGGCCTTCGATGGGGGTCAATTGGGATGAGTCGGATGACGGGAGCCCGATTTCCGAAGGAATGCAACCTCTCCGGGAGGTCGGATGATCGGAGAAGGTCGAGAGACATACGCTCTCGCTGACGCTGCGGGTGGCTGGTTCTGTGGTCGGAATTGATCCAGAAGATGGGCACGGACCCGCACAGACCTCGCCAACAGCGAAGCACCGTCAAGGGTCCAATGTCCCCTCCAATCAGCGATGCCGCGCGGGGTGAGTTGTGGATCGACTTCTCGCGAGCAAGAATCATGCGTACGACGGACCTCCGGGTCTGACCCTTCTACACAACAGGATCACCTTCCCGGTTCCTGTGGAGCGGCGACCCCCGTCGGACCCAGCAGCCCGACGGGGGCCTCGCGGATTGACGAATTCGGAAGTCGCCCTACGAATCGCCCCTTTCTGATCCACGTGAGAGATCACCACCACACGCTCATGCACCGATTCAGTTCGGACATCCTTCGGGGAAGCAGGGGCTGACGATTCGTGGACGCATGGCTCCCAGGGCTACCGCCCCTTCCTGAGTTGATCGGTCATGCTCTCCTCTCCCAATCACGCCTCTGCCCCTGATCCGCAGGGACACATTGCCCCCCCCTCGTTGACGGCTGCGCTCAAGCGGCGGGCGTCTGAGATCGGCTTTGAACTGGTCGGCGTGGCCCCAGCTGTGCGGGCGGGGACATGGGAGAATCTTGACGAGTGGTTGGGGCGTGGGTTCGCGGGGGAGATGAAATACATCGAGCGGCGGCGGGAAGCGTATCGGCATCCAGAGCATGTGCTGCCGCAGGTGCGGAGCGTGGTGATGCTCGGGCTGGTGTACGGGAGTGGGGGGGCGAGGGGGGAGTCTCGGCGACAGGAATTCCGCGAGGGAGAGAAGCGTCTGGCGGATGGAGGGGGAATTCGTCCATGGGCGGCATCTTGCCTCCTCTCCCCCGCGAGCGACTTCCACTCCGCTGGCGGACACATTGCGGGGGAGAGGGTTGGGGTGAGGGGGCCACATCCGGCGTTTGAGCCCCCTCACCCCGGCCCTCTCCCCCACAGTGGAGTCGAATCCGAAAGTCGAATCGAATGTGGGGGAGAGGGAGCAGATTCGACAGGCGACCGCCAATTCGCGGATGCCCACGTTCTGGCGAACGCAGCGACGGGGAACGGTCCGCGCATTGCTCGCTATGCGTTGGGCACGCGCGACTACCACGAGGTCATCCGCGAGAAGCTTAAGCAACTGGCCGACGCTCTGCACGAACTCCAACCCGGCTGCAAGACGCGTGGGGTGGTCGACACAGCTCCCCTGTTGGAGCGGGACTTTGCGCGACTGGCGGGGCTCGGCTGGTTCGGCAAGAACACACTACTCATTAACAAGCGGATGGGCAGCGAGCTGTTCCTGGCAGCGTTACTCACCGACTGCGAATTGGAGGCGGATCAGCCGCACGAGACACAACACTGCGGGACGTGTACGCGGTGTCTCGATGTCTGTCCGACGGGAGCGTTTCCCGAGCCGTATGTACTCGACGCGACGAAGTGTATTTCGTACCTGACGATTGAATTGCGGAACGCTTCGATCCCGGAGGAGCTAAGGCCGGGGATGGGGGAGTGGTTGTTCGGGTGCGACGAGTGCCAGACGGTCTGCCCGTGGAATCACAAGGCCCCGGCGACGCGCGTGCCAGAGTTCCAGCCTGATCCCGGTATCGCAGGTCGTCCCCTCGCGGAGTGGTTGTCGCTGACTCCCGAGCAGTTCCAGCAACAACTGGGGGCCACGCCGCTCTCTCGCCCCGGCTGGCAGGGGATCATGCGGAATGCCTGCGTTGTCGCCGGGAACTCGGGCGAGGTGTCACACCTCCCCGCGCTGCACGCTCTCGCTCAGCACGCCGACCCGATCGTCAGCGAAGCGGCCCAGTGGGCCATCCAGCGGATTGGCAGCGAGCGGCGGACGTAAGTCCGCCGTGTTGTTCGACGCTCGCATCCCTTCCAGACCGTATCGTTCGGTCGCGTCGTACTGGCACGGGGGACTCACGTCCCCCGCTCGCTGACGTTCGGTTGGTGAGTGTCTTCATCACGTAGGGTGGGACCAGCCGCTTTAGGCGCAGGCCCACCATCTCGTGCCAATCAACGTCGCACAGGGTGGGCCTGCGCTCCAAAGCGAGCTTGTCCCACCCTACGGCTACGCCACTGATCGCCCTCACGCTCCGAGTTCCCAATCCGGCAGCTTCCTCGCGACGCCCCATTGCATCGCACCTCCGGCGACCAAGACGATCATCGCCAGCAAGACGGCAATCGGCGGATCGGCTTGCTCTCCGAAAGACAGCACCGGAGCGGCGACCGTCATTCCCGCAATCACTACCATTGAAACCAGCGCTAACGTCGCATGCAGCCAGAGGCGTTTGCAGATCACGATCAGCGTGACCCACGCATGGTAGAACGCAAAGAAGCCGATCGCGGTGGCCAAAGCTGTGGCTGTGGTGAAGGGAGTGAGTACCCATTTATTCCCCATGGACAGCGAGAACAATCCCCAGCCCAGGCCAAACAGCATGCCCCATTTCAGGTCGTGGAAGATCGCCATCCGCAGTGCATGCCAGAACTTCGGGCGGCTGATCGGTCGCAGAATATCGGCGGCAATACTACTGCGACGCCCTAACCACATCATGGTGTTCATCATCATGGCCTGCATCATGCCGGGGACCAGGAACATCCCTTTCGGAGCAGTTCCTAACTTCATCCCCGGCATCGAGTACATCACGAGCGAGAAGATCACCATCGTGAAGATGCCGATCAGCATGCCGGGGTTCGAAGGCGATGCTCTCCGCAGCATGTCGACCCAACTCGTGCGATCCATTCTGGCGATCCGCCGATCGATCGCGTTCTCCATCTGCTTGAGTTGCCAGTTCGCCATCGACCAGCCGGGCGCGGGCTTGAACGGCTGGTTGTGCAGTTCCTGCATACTCAGATTCAGCCCCGGAATACCCGGCATCCCGCTCTCGGCCAAGATTCGGTGCAGCCGCTTCGTTCGCACGATCTTCCAAGCTGCTGCGGCCAGGAACCAAACCATGAACAGCGAGGCCAGCACCGGGTAATCTCCCAGCAGAAACGCATCCATCGTCGATGGTGAAGCAAAACCGACGCCCGCCAGCGTGAACGGTGAGAGCATGTCGACCGTCGACACGATCGAGGTGATGCGCCGCCACTCGGAAGTCAGATCGTGCCCCGGCAAGATGGTCGCCACCAGCATCGCGGCCATGCACCCGAATGCCAGCGCGACCGGGAAGTAGACCCCCATGTATGTCGCCCCGGACACAAAGACGACCATCGCGAACAGCGAAGCCGCCAACGGCCAAAACAGATGTGGTCGCCGATGTCCCGGCATCACAGCTGCGAGGGGTTGGGACAACGTCAGTCCCGACTGGAACCACGCCAGGAACGAGATGAACATCGCCTGAAAGAGGAGGAAAGCACAGACTAGGAAGCGACCGATCGAATACTCCCCGCGATACACCGCGATCCCGGGCAGCCGAGCGCGGAGGAACTCGAACTGACGGCTGGTTTCATCCAAGTCTTTCAACTTCGCGGAATTGACGATGTACAATCGCTGCAACCTCGGCATCTTGCGAATCGCCGCCAGCATGCGGTCCGAATCGTCCCTGTCCGGATAGCCGGTGAGAGCGATGGTGTGCAGGTTCGGCGAGTGCTCGGCCAGTGTCTCCAGCGTGGACTCCAATTGACCGTTGTATCCAAGGACCACGTACTCCAACTTCGGCAGCGGCGGCAACGTCCAGACGGGCCTTCCGCCAGCGTTGTCCAGATTGAGCTGTCGCAGGTTTGTCAAATGGCTGAGGGCGGATTGCAGATCGGCCCCTCCGGTCTTGAGGGCTTCGGGATCGACCGCCCCGATGTTCTGTAGCGAGAGGATCTCCAGGTTGGTCAACTGGCCGATCCGCTTCCAGCCTGCTGCGTTCAGACCGTTGGGCGGCTGCATCGAGAGTGACTTGAGCTGCGGCATCTGGTCGAGGATGGGCCAATCGCCCTGTCGATAGAGATATGCGGAACCCACATGCTCGGGCAGTGGTGCCCGGAGTTGCCCCGCATCGTCGAACTCCAGTTCACCCTGGAGGTAGCGGGTGTTGAGCCCCTCAATCGTACCGAACCGCTTCTGCTGCCCGAGTTCTCGCAGTGCCTCTTGATCAGAGACGACCACATCCGGCTGATCAAAAGCGGGGATGGCGACCTTGGTTTCAGGAAGCCTTCCCCCCGACCAAATGAGCACGAGTGGGAACACTGAGCACGGAAAAAAAAAGAGCATCAACCAAACCCACGGACGGGTCAGGGAGACTTTCAGAACGACCCAGTATTTGTGCATGAGTGGTTGAGGGGTTGATGGTTTAGGGTTTATGGTTGATCGACAGAGGAGAAGTCGTTGTAGGGTGGGACAAGCCGCTTTGGGCGCTGGCCCACCATCGCCCATCAGACCGTGTGCATCAAAAAAGTGAGCAGCCCGCGTCTTCTGCCCCCTCTCCCCACTGGCGACGCGACTTTCTGTGAGGACTTGGCTGTGGGGAGAGGGCCGGGGTGAGGGGGCTATGGTGGGCGGTGTGGCCCCCTCACCCCATCCCTCTCCCCCACAGTCGTGTTCACTCCGAGGGCCAAATCGATTGTGGGGGAGAGGGG
>JAYTCW010000257.1:0-14692 GCA_043736295.1 Planctomycetota bacterium
TCCACCAGTCATTGGTCGTGAACCAGCCGAAGTCATCCCACGATTCGTGCCCCACCAGCAGGTCGTGAACTCCATCTCCATCGTAGTCGGCCAGTCGCCACTGGTTCTGCCGCAAGTGCTTGATGGCAGCGACCGTGGCCAGCGGGTGAATCAGCTGCGTAGTGGTCCAGTCGCCAGTCGCGTGTCCGGTCAACTCGTCATGGCCGATCAGTACACGCGGCTGACCATCCACCCACGACAGCGTCATGTACTGCTTGCCCGGCCCCAGCTTTCTGGGCGGCAAAAAGACCGGAAACTCCTCCGTCGTCGGACCGGGGTTCTCGAACAGATAGACCCCGTTGTACGGCTTGTCGGAACAGCTGATCACGAGATCGAGGTCGCCGTCTCCGTCATAGTCCCACGGCATCGGGAAGGCATACAGTCCCACCCCGAGATCAACCACCAGACCGAGGTTGTGATGCTCGATCCGGCGGAGCTTCACATCACCCGCTGTGGAGTACGTGACGGGGATCAGGCTGCACGCCCACAGAGTCCAAACGCCGACAAAACTTCGCATGACAACATCTCGGAATTCGGAATATGGATGAGGTCGGTCATTCTTCAGAAACAACGCGGCCGATCAGAGAAAACCGGCCCGGAAGCGGCAGTCGACCTCGATCCCGATAGAATGACGAAAAATAGCCAGTGTTCGATCGCAGTGATACGACCAGACTCCCACTTTATGCCTTAGTCCCAAGCTCCGGCGGAGGAGCGAGGTATTTTTGTTCGCATTTCCGCACAGGCAACGTATCCTCAACGTGACCAGTCCGCATACCATCCCAATGGAGTTCACCTCACTTCTCCTTGAGTTTCACTCTGGAGTCAACGGTCGTATGGCAACGGCCCTGACTGACGGGACACTGCGGACAACTCCGAGCTTCCCCCCATGAAAATCACCGAAGCCAAACCCGTCGATCATTTCCACGTCTCCCTACGATTCGAGAGTGGCGAGTCTGGAATTGTCGACCTGAGTCACCTCGCGGGGCGGGGGGTCTTCAGTGCCTGGCTCCAAGAGGGTCTGTTCGAACAGATCTCCCTCAGCCCGACGGGCGCTCTCCAGTGGCCGGGAGACCTCGATTTGTGCCCGGACTCGCTATACCTCCAAATGGTCGGCAAGTCCGCCTACGAGGTCTTCCCTGCTTTGCAGGGCTCACTCGCTCATGCCTGAAGTCAGCCGCTTTTATGGCATCGTTATCCAAATCTAGTATGGCGATCACACACCACCTCATTTTCATGCTCTGTACGCGGGTGCCGTGGCCCAAATCGCGATCGATTCATTGCAGATTGTCGAGGGATCACTGCCCAAGCGTGCTTTGGGTCTCGTTCTCGACTGGGCCGCTGCCCACCAACCGGAATTGCGGGCCGCGTTCGCTCGTGCAGCTGATCTTCAATCGCCGGGCAGAATCGCCCCCTTGGAATAGTGATTCTATTTTCCCCACGAGTTCCCAGGCAGAATTGGGGTCGACGCCGCAAATCTCTCGTTTTCCCTTCGCATCGCCGGGTATTCCTACGTATGCTGAGGGGTGTCAGCATGCCGGGGCAGCCTTAATGTGAGCAGTTCGTTTCAACACGGATCGACGAAGTTCAGGAGTTCAGCTCATGTCCCACATCTCCCCGACCCGTCGTGACTGGTTGCGAATGGCCTCCCTCGGCGGTGCCTCGATTGGGGTGTCAGGTCTGTCGCTGAGCCACTGGCTCCCGTCCCTCGCTGCGGAGACCGCAGCTGACCCGACGCGTAAGCGGTCGTGCATCCTCCTCTGGATGCCGGGGGGGCCGTCGCAGATCGACACGTTCGATCCCAAGCCGGGGCACAAGAACGGCGGCGAGTTCAAGCCGATCGATACCAGCGTGACGGGGATTCAGATCTCGGAGCATCTGCCGCAGCTGGCCCAGCAGATGGAGCATCTGGCGCTCATTCGGTCGATGCAGACCAAGGAGGGGGACCACGGGCGGGCGACGTATCACCTCCGCACTGGGTATCTGCCGCAGGGGCCGGTCCGCTACCCATCGCTCGGGTCGCTGCTCAGCCACGAACTCGGCAGTGAGACCAACGAACTGCCGAACTTCGTCAGCGTGATGCCGAATCGCCTGCTCAGTCCCGGAGCCTATGGAGCTGGGTTCCTGGGGCCGAGGTTTGCGCCGCTGGTCGTCGGTTCCGAGCCAGTCCGCCGAGCACGGCCTATGGGCGATCAACCCGCCGTCGAGCCACTCTACGGCCAGCCGCTCGAAGTCCGCAACATCCGCTCGACCACCGAAGTCAGCCTGCCGCAGACCGACTCGCGGCTCGATCTGCTGGCCTCCATGGAGAACGACTTCCGGTCGCTGCGCCCTGGGCTGTCTGCGGAGAGCCATCAGTCGGCCTACACGCAGGCGGTCCGCATGATGCGGTCCGAAGCCGTCGGGGCCTTCAATCTCGATGAGGAGCCCGCCGAGCTGCGCGAGGCGTACGGCAAGAACCGGTTCGGGCAGGGGTGCCTGCTGGCCCGGCGACTGGTGGAGCGCGGCGTCCCGTTCGTGGAGGTCGCCCTCAGCGATGCGATGGGCGGCATGGGAATCGGCTGGGACACGCACGCCCAGAACTTCGAGGGTGTCAAGGCTCTCTCCGGCGTCCTCGACCCAGCCTGGGCCACGCTCATGCGAGACTTAAAAGATCGCGGGCTGCTCGACTCCACCCTCGTCGTCTGGATGGGCGAGTTCGGCCGCACAGCTGTCATCAACGCCAACGGCGGTCGCGACCACTACCCGAACGCGTGGACCACCGTCCTCGGCGGCGGCGGGATCAAAGGGGGGCAGGTCTATGGGAAGACCGATGACGGTGGCGAAAAGGTCGCCGACAAGCCGGTGACCGTCCCCGACTTGCTGGCCACAATCGTCACGGCCCTAGGCGTCGATCCCGCGAAGGAGAACATGTCCAACGTGGGCCGCCCGATCCCGCTGACCGATCGCGGGGCCAAGCCGATTGCTGAGATTCTGTCGCAAGTCTGAGTTGCCGCTTCAACGTCCCAAGCCCTGCTTGGGGCCGTGGGAAAGGCGATGTCTGGGCCATCGTGCATTATTCACCCTCGCGAGAGGGGTCACTCTCAAGCACCATCCATTGGCGGGTGCCCCCCCTCAAGTCGACTCCCCGTTTCCACTCACCGAGACTAGGAGTTGTCTGGCCCAAGCGGCTTCGGCCTCGGGGAGAGGCAGTTCGGGCGGTGAGTCATAGAGATAGTCCTCGTAACCCGCTGCATCATAGACATCATGGAGCAGAGCCTGAAGATTGAGGGTCGCATCCGGTACTGTCCCTCGCAGAGGAATCGGAATGGTCGGCAGTGCGTCACGTAACGAAACAGCCCAGACCTGCACATTGGGCCGCATCGCCGGACGACTAACCATCAGGCAGTAATCACACTCCGGAACACCCGTCAAAGGGAGCCGGGGCCCGCTGCGCAGCAGATCGATCTCCACCACATTCACGTCGCTGTGGAAAAACAGCGTCCGCTTGGCCATGTATTGTTCGCGATCGGGGCCATACTGCTTGTTCGAGGGGCTGAGTACCTCGATCATGGTGACCAGGTCGCGACTGTGCCGGTCGCGAATCTCGATGAAGGAGTGTTTCTCGATCTCAATGTCGGGCAGGCTGGCGATCAGAGCCGCGACACTGGTCACCGGGGCTTCGGCGACCGCCACAGTCCCTCGACCCGGATTTTCCAGGATTGTGAGATCAGGACGCGCAATCCGTCTGCGTCGCTCTTCGCTTGTCGGTTCGTGAATGAAGACACTCTCTTCGATCTTCACGGAGAACTGTGGACGCACTTGCCCCGTCAGAGCCTCGCGGATGTGTGTCACCAACGATTGATGAAAGTCCTGCCACACGGCGGGCTGTTCGAGGTACGGGTTCATTCCCGGAAATGGAGATGGCATCACTCGGCCTCAGCGAACGTTTTCAGGGGACATGGGAGCCCACGCTCAGCACTTCTACGTCCCCTCATCGTCGAGGAATCGGCTCTGAAGTTCAAGACGGATCGAGCGTGGCCAGTTGTGCAGTTGTGCCGGATCGGGCGACTTGCATGCACAGAGAGGTTTGTCTCGCAAACCCTCTTGTGGCTGCGTCATCCAGATTCTCAAAGCAGCGTCTGGGCCACCCCGCCGCAACGAGCAGAGCAAGCCCGTTCGCAGGCAGATATTGCTCTCACGTGAGTGGGTATCGCGTTCCAGAATGACTGACGGTTCCGTGTCTCGTCTCACTAATCCTTCACATCAAACCCAACGCTTTTCTTGCTCTTCGGATCCCCGTTGTAGTTGATCGTGACCTCTTCTCCGGCTTCGATATCGCGGAGTGACGTGAACTCCTTCCGCTGCTGAGCCAGATCGTCGTAGCGGGCGTTCGGCTTGAAGCTGTGGTTGTAGAGCGAGCCGTACCCCAGAGCGAGACCGACGGTCTCCACACCCCAGGCATAGACATAATCCATCAGCGTGGAGCCGATGATATCGTCCTGTTTGCAGACCAACATCGGAACCGTTTCGAAGATGGTCCCTTTCGGAATCATCACGCGGGCAAACACGCCGCGTCCCTTGCCGGGGATGCGTCGTACTTCGAGATATTCAGACTGGGACAAGCTCATCAAATCGGCCTCGCGGGGCATCCTTGCTTGCAGCTGATTGACCCCACAAGAGTCGGCGGCTTCGGCAATGAATGCCATCGAATCATCTCGCATTCATCCCGCGATGCAAGGGAGCGCGATCAGAGATCCCAGTTCCGTGACTGACCGAAATTCTCGGGTTCGTCTCTTGAGCCCTCTCCGGCCAGCCATTCATCCAGCCAAGGATGACACCTCCGTCAAGTGGCTCGCCCTGAAAGTGGTGATCTGATGGCCGTCCAGATGGCCGCCCGTTGAGGGCTGGTGTTGCGTGGGTCCAAGAAGGACGCGTCCCCTGGGTGCCTGATACCAAATCCGGCTGGTGCCCAAGCCTTTGCCGATGGCAGGACCGCCATCCTTATACTTCCGTACCATGAGGCGAGCGGACACCGACAATTGACCGGGTAGGACCGCCTTTCCAGGCCGTCCTCGATCGATGCGAGCAGCGAGACGGTCTGGAAATGCCGTCTGACAGGGAACATTCCAACCGTTCGCCTTGGCGGTATCCCACCCACCCATACCATCGGATACACTGATTTAGCCATCGGCTCTCGATGGCATGAAGCTGTTCTCCCGAGCTCTCCCATGTTCCACATCCGCACCCAACCACTCTCCCGTCGTCACCTGCTCAAGGCTACGGGCGTCGCCCTATCGCTCCCGTTACTGGATGCGATGCTGCCGCATGCTTTGGCGGCTCCGTCGACGTTCGAGCCGTGGAAGAAGTCGAACATCGTCCAGCCGCGGATGATCTGCTGCTACGTTCCCAATGGCGTGAACATCATCGAGTGGGTGCCGACCGACGCCGGGGCAAACTACACGCTCTCCCCGACACTGAAAGCCCTCGAAGAACACCGGGCAGAGTTCTCCGTCCTGACCGGGCTCGGGCACCCGGCCTCCGAAGGCGGCCACAGCGGAGCCGATACATGGCTCACAGCCGCGAACCTCAAGGCCAAGCCGGGGGCGGATTACTCGAACACCTTGTCGATCGATCAACTCATCGCCGAGAAGCATGGAGTGGAGACGCGATACGCCTCGCTGCAACTCGGCGACCAATCGGGGACCGGGGGGGCGGGGCATAGTCATACGTTGTCGTTCGACCTCAATGGGACGCCACTGCCGTCGGAAAACTCCCCGCAGCGACTGTTCGAGCGGCTGTTTGTCCCGGAGTCGGCGGGGGATCGCGTGGCCACTCACAAGCGCTACTCGGAGAGGCGGTCGATCCTGGATGACGTGGCCGCCGAGGCAGCTGCCCTCGATCGCAAGCTGGGGACCAATGATCGCCGCAAGCTGGACGAGTACCTGTCGAGTGTGCGGCAGACGGAGCAGCAGGTCGAGCGGATGCAGTCGTGGATCGACAAGCCGAAGGCCGAAGTCAAGAACGACGGACTGCAACTGGTCAGCAAGTCGGGCGATGCCCACGACCGACCGATGTGGATCGATGTGATGCTGGAGTTGTCGTATCTGGCGTTCATCACCGACACGACGCGGGTGATCACGTTCGAGTGGTCACGCGAGGCGGGCGGGTACGGGGGCGGTGGGGAGAACCATCATGAACTCTCGCACCACGGCGGCGACGCAGGGATGCTGGCCAAGCTGGCAGTGATCGACAAGTTCCACCTGTCCCGATTGGGCCGCTTCATGTCGATGCTGAAGTCAACGACCGAAGCGGAGAGCCATATGCTGGACCGCACGATGATCCTCTTCGGCAGCGGCATGAACTCGGGCAAGGGTGGCGAACACTCGCCGAAGAACCTGCCGACGATCGTGGCGGGAGGAAAGAAGCTGGGGCTGAAACACGGGCAGCATCTGGCCTTCGATCAAGACAAGCATCCGCCGCTGTCGAATGTGTTATTGACGATGGCGCAACGAATGGGCCTGGAGTCGGACAAGTTCGCGGATGCGAACGGGACACTGACAGGATTGGTGTAGGGCGAGTGTTCAGCGTACAAGAAGCTGTTCTGCATCCTGAAGAGATGATCCAGCACAGCCCAGTGTCACGACCGAAAGGTCGTGCCAAGTCTCCATCGTACGAATCATTCACGGTCGATATCCTCCCCGTGAGTGGTCTCGAACTCCTGGAGAGAAACATGTCACCTACACTGGGTGCTGGAATTGGTCGCATTGCGATTTGCTTAACATTGGCGTTACTGGGGGGGCTTCCCGGAACTCTTCTCGCCGCCGATTGGCCGCAGCACCTCGGTCCCCAGCGGACCGGGATCTCGACGGAGACAGGGCTGATCGACGCCTTCCCGGCTAGCGGACCGGAAATCCTGTGGAAGGTGCCCGGCGGAGTTGGGATGTCGGGGATTGCGGTGGCCGATGGACTCGCCATCACGCTGGTCCAGAAACAGGAACGGCAATGGCTCCTCGCCCTCGACGCTGTCACTGGCAAAGAGAAGTGGGCCAGTGATCTCGCCCCCGCTTATGAGAACGCCATGGGAGACGGCCCGCGTGCCACACCGACACTGCTCGATGGCACAGCCTACGGCTACACAGGCGAGGGCATCCTCGCGGCTGTCGACCTCAAATCGGGCAACATCCGCTGGAGCCATAACGTTCCGGTCGAGCAGAAGGCCAAGCCGTCCGAGTACGGCATGTCCTGCTCCCCGCTGGTGACCGAGACGCATGTCATCGTGGCAGCGGGTGCGGCGAATGCGACGCTCGTCGCTTTTGATCGGAAGACCGGCAAGCAAGCCTGGATCGCCGGGAAAGGTTCCGCAGCGGGGTACTCCTCCCCAGTCCTGCTCTCTCTCTCCGGGGTGCCACAAGTCGTCGCCTTCGCAGGCAATCAAGCGCTCGGTCTCAACCCCCAGACCGGTCAGCAACTCTGGAGTTACTCCTTCGTCACCGACTTCAGTTGCAACACGGCGACACCGCTCACTGTGGATGGCAACCTGTTTCTCTCATCGGGTGAGAACCACGGGTGCGTGCTGCTGAAGGTGCCAGCCAAGACGGGCGAGGTCACCGAGGTCTGGTCGTCCCTCGACTCCAAGAGCGTCATGCGCAACGAGTGGCAGACCTCGATCCAACTCGGCAATCACCTCTACGGCTTTGACAACGTCGGCAGCGCGGGACCAGTGACCCACCTGACCTGCATCGAAGCCAAGACCGGCAAGCGAGTCTGGCAACAGCTGCGGTTCGGCAAGGGCAACCTGATCGCTGCTGATGGGAAGCTGTGGTGCAGCACAATGGCCGGAGAGCTGGTGATCGTGAGGGCCAGCCCCAGCAAATTCGAGGAACTGGGCCGAGCCGAAGTCATCGGCGAAACGCGGCAAGCTCCGTCGATTGCCAACGGTCGGTTGTATCTGCGAGATGGCGATGAGATCGTGTGCATTAATGTGAAGAAGTCGAAGTGACTGGACACGATGACGCGAATTCCCAAAGCCCAGGGGTTGCAACCCCTGGGCTTTCCACGCTGTTCGAATTCCACGTCGACGACACGCTTCACGGGACGCGTATCGACTCGTTTCTCGCCCGTCACCTGCGTAATCATTCGGCCTGGCGATTGATGCGAATCGTCCGCGCGGGACTGGTGCAGGTCGATCACATCCCGGCGGACGAAACGGTGCGGGTCTTTGCGGGCCAGTCGGTCCAGGTTCAACTCATTGAGCCGCCCGATCGTGTGTTGGAGTCGGACTCCACCGAAGTGCCGATCGTCTACTCCGACCCGTGGATGCTAGTGGTCGACAAGCCCGCCGGGTTGATCGCTCACCCCACCGGCGAGTACCAGATCAACAGCCTGGCCAACGTATTGCAGACTCACCTCGACCAACTTACTCCGCTGCGAGGGCTGCTGCGACCCGGTATTGTGCATCGCCTCGATCGGCAGACCAGTGGCCTCATGGTGATCGGGCTGACTCACTTGTCACACCGCAACCTCTCGATGGGGTTCGAGGCCGGTCGAGTCTCCAAGAGTTACCTCGCACTGACCGAAGGTGTCTTCACATCCGACACGGGGAGTCTCAAACAAGCGATTGGTCGAGCTGCAACTGGCAGGCATGTGCTGATGTCATGCCGAGGCGACGCCCAGGAGCCGCGCCCCTCGCAGACCAACTACGAGGTCATCAAGCGGTTCCCGAACCACACCCTCGTCAAGGCCACGCCGCTGACCGGTCGCAATCACCAGATCCGCGTCCACTTCGCCCACATCGGCCACCCGTTGATCGGCGACGAGTTCTACAAAGCTCACGGCCAGTTCCATCCGCTGCGTCCCAAGTTCATCCCCAACCCCGATGACCCCGACGAAGAGGAACCCGACCCCGGCCCCATCGAGACCGGCCTCCCCATCCGCCGCCACGCCCTCCACGCCTGCCGCCTGGCCTTCGCCCATCCCATCACCGGACTCTGGATGGAATTCCACAGCTCCCTGCCACCCGATTTCGTCGAGACGATTGCAGAGCTGCGAGCCATGATCACCCCCGCCGCTGTGTGTGCATCAGGACAGTAGGCAGTAGCGTGTTTCTGCCCCCTCTCCCCACTATCTGCGTGACTTTCGGGGAGGACATGGCTGTGGGGAGAGGGCCGGGGTGAGGGGAATAAAGCGTGCGATGTGGCCCCCTCACCCCAACCCTCTCCCCCACAATAGTGTCCTCTCTGAAAGCAGTGCCGAATGTGGGGGAGAGGGGGCAGAATCTGACGGCTGCCGACTTTTCTGATGCACTCACTCCACAGCTCGCTGCCCTCAGTCGCATTGACATCCCCGGCTCACAGCGGGACGATGAATCGCATACATTGTGGCTTCGTCCGACTTTTTCCACCTCTGGTGTCCCATGCACGATCTTGTTCCGCTCTGTCACTCCCCGCCGCATCACGATAAACCCTGGAGGCTCGTATCTGCCTGCGGTCTCATCCTCTGTCTGCTGAGTTCGATCACTCAAGCCGCTGGCTGGAAGGCGGGCGTCGCCAAGGCCGACATCACACCCGACAAACCGATGTGGATGTCCGGGTACGCCTCGCGCGATCACCGAGCGGAAGGCACCCGCACCAAGCTGTGGGGCAAGGTGCTGATTCTGGAAGACGCTCGGGGCAAACGAGTCGCCGCCATCACGCTCGATCTAGTCGGCCTCGATCAAGCGACCTCGAACGCCATGCGTGACCGGATCGTCAAAGAGCATGGCCTGGAACGATTCGGCATCGCCCTGCTCTGCTCGCACACTCACTGCGGACCGGTCGTCGGCAACAATCTGATGTCGATGTACACCCTCACCGACGAGGACCAAACGCTGGTCCGCGAGTACACCTCGGGACTCATCCACGAAGTCGTCACAGCTGTCGGGCAAGCCCTGTCTGACCTCACTCCCGCAGAGCTGACGTGGAGTTCCGGCAAGACCGGGTTCGCGGTCAATCGCCGCACGAACAAGGAGGCCGAGGTTCCGACGCTCCGCGCCAATAAAGAGCTGCTCGGCCCCAGCGACCACGAGGTTCCCGTCCTGCAGGTCAGCAACGGCGACCACATTAAAGCCATCGTGTTCGGGTACGCCTGCCACGCCACGACGCTGTCGTTCTTTGAGTGGTGCGGCGACTACCCCGGCTTCGCGATGCAGCAGATCGAAGAGGACTACCCCGGCACACAAGCGATGTTCTGGGCTGGATGCGGTGCCGACCAGAACCCCCTGCCCCGCCGGACCGTGGAACTGGCCCAAGAGTACGGGAGTCGACTCGCGACGGAAGTCGAGACCGCTCTCATTTCCAATGCGACCCCAATCAGCGGCGATCTTGATGTCCGTTACGAGGAGACCGAACTCGCCTTCGCGACCATCCCCACCGCCGAACAGGTCGCAGCCCAGTTAACCTCGGCCAATATCTATGAGGCCGGGCGGGCCAAATCTCTCCAAAAGGAGTTGGACGCTACCGGCTCGATCCGTCCAACGTACACTTACCCGGTGCAAACCTGGCAGCTTGGCGACGGCCCGGTGTGGGTCATCCTCGGCGGCGAGGTGGTGGTCGATTACTCGATCCGCCTCAAGACCGAAATCCGCATGCAATACGGACCGAAGCCCGTGTGGGTGGCCGGGTATGCCAACGATGTCATGGCCTATATCCCCTCGCTGCGAGTCCTCCAAGAGGGCGGGTATGAGGGAGAGGGAGCCATGCTCTACTACGGCCTCCCCAGCAAGTGGGCCGAGTCGGTCGAGGACCAGATCGTGGGCACCGTGCATGCTCAGGTGAAGTCGCTTCAAGAAGCCAAGCCCGCCGTTAAGTAGTCTGAGCGACGACCGTGCCCCCCGAGTGAATACGGACTATCGCGACAGCACTGACCAGGATGTTCCATGATGCTACAGAATCTATTCACTGGCGGTGCCCACGGTATCGGTCGCGCCCTCTGCCGCCGATTCACAGCTGAGCGGGTCCGTGCTGTTGTCGTGGCAGTCGTCGGCCTGCTGAGTGTCGTAATCGGCATGGCGACTCCATCACTGGCGGACGACGCGGTGCGGGTGCCGTCCGATCCGACCGGTTACGCGAAGACCGTGGCACCGTTCTTCAAGACGTACTGCTCCGAGTGCCACGAGGGCGACAAGCCCGAGGGAGAGTTCGCCGTTGATGCCAAGCGGTTGCTCAATGACTTCGGCGATCCGGGGGCGAGATCGAAGTGGCGAGAGATCGTCAACGTCCTCAACTCCCACGAAATGCCGCCGGAAAAAGAGACACAGCCGACAGCGACCGAAGTGGCGGCTGTGGTCGATTGGATTACGGATCAGACGGTACGGGCGGAGTTGATTCTCCGCGAGCGGACGGTGGTCATGCGGCGGCTGAACCGCAGCGAGTACCGCAACACGATTCGCGACCTGATCGGTGTCGATTTCAATACCGAGGGGTTCCCGCAAGACCCTCCGGCGGGCGGGTTCGACAACAATGGCGGGGCACTGACGCTGTCGCCTCTTCAGGTGGAGTTGTACCTGCAAGCGGCCCAGCAGATCCTCGACCGGGCACTGGTCGAGCGAGACCGCCCGGCCTCAATCAAATGGCGGTTCGAGCCGAAGGCCGGAGCGATGGACCGCACTCGCAAACGCCTCGACGCCAAGAACAACCCCATCGTCAACGGCAACAACAACACGCAAGAGGGCGAGTGGGTCGTCATCCACCACAACTCGTGGGACAAAAACGTCGGGGCGCGTGACTTCCGCGTGCCAGTGGCGGGAACCTATGCCATCCGCGTGCAAGCTGCCGGTCGCACGCCGACGCATGAGCAGGTGATTACCACAGCCGAGAAGTTCCTGACCCACCGCCGCGATGAGCAGGACGCCAAGAACCCGGCAGGCAAGAAGTACACCCAGGCCGGATACGAGCGCGACCTCGAACACTTCAAGACGGACCGCATGTATAGGTATGGCCCGCCGCGCGTGAAGCTCACGCTGCAACTCGGTCCGCTGCCGCGCACGCTGGCCGAGTTTGATGCCGATGGGACTCCCGACAAGCCGAAGGTCCACGAGTTCCAGGCTCGCTTCACCACCGAGTCCGCCGGTGTCGGGTTCGACTATGCCTACTCGATCCCCAAGGTGCTCGAAAACTTTTGGATGCAGGGGCACGAGAACTTCACTCGGCCCGAATTGTTGATCTCATGGTTCGAAGTCGAAGGCCCGCTGTACGACGCCTGGCCGCCGACCTCGCACACCGGGATTCTGTTGCCGTCCCCGCTCCAGAAGAGCGACGAGAAGAAGTACGTTCGTGAAGTCCTCACCAAGTTCATGACGCGGGCCTTCCGCCGACCGGTGGAGCCCGCCGAGGTGGATGCGAAACTCGGCCTCTTCACCGCGAATCGCCAAGGGAAGAGCCTCGTCGAGGCGATCAAGCTGCCGCTGATCGGTGTGATGACGAGTCCGCACTTTCTGTATTTGGTGGAGAAAAAACCGTTGAGCGATGAGCGTTTAGGGTTAAGCGAAAGAGAAGGGAAATCACCGTCCACCCCCTCTGGCCCTCAACGCTCAACCCTCAACCCTCAACCTGCTTCCCCCTCCGTCGATCAACCATCAACCATCAACCATCAACCTTCCCCCCTCTCCCCCCACGAACTCGCCTCCCGGCTCTCCTACTTCCTTTGGTCCTCCATGCCGGATGAGGAACTCCTGCAACTCGCAGCTTCAGGCAAGCTGAGCGATCCGAAGGTGCGGCAGGCTCAGGTCGATCGCCTGCTGGCCGACCCGCGTGCGGAGTCGTTCGTGAAGAACTTCGCCGGGCAGTGGTTGGGGCTGCGCGATGTCGGGAACAATCCGCCCGCCGAGGACTTGTATCCGCAGTACGACCGTCACTTGGAGACCTCGATGGTCGGCGAGTCAGAGGCGTACTTCGCCGAGTTCCTGATGCACGACCTCGACGCCCGGCAGATGATCAAGTCCGACTTCGTGACCATCAACGAGCGGCTGGCCCGGTTCTATGGCATCCCCGATGTGCAGGGGGACCAGTTCCGGCGTGTGCCGGTCCCAGCGGGAGTGCATCGCGGCGGCATCG
Organism: Planctomycetota bacterium; assembly: GCA_043736295.1. Lineage (GTDB taxonomy): Bacteria > Planctomycetota > Planctomycetia > Planctomycetales > Planctomycetaceae > TH-plancto1. The sequence continues at coordinate 13,107 of JAYTCW010000257.1, forward strand.
TGACGCAGGCGTCGATCCTCACCACCACGTCAAACGGCACACGGACCTCGCCAGTGAAACGCGGGACATGGGTCCTCAAGACCCTGCTCGGCACCGACCCCGGCCTCCCCGTCGCCAACGCGGGGGAGATCGCTCCCAAGGTGCCCGGCATCGACAAGGCCACCGTCCGCAAACGCCTCGAAATCCACCGCGAACTCCCACAGTGTGCCCGCTGCCACAGCAAGATCGATCCGCTGGGGTTCGCGCTGGAGAACTTCAACGCCACCGGCGATTGGCGCGACCGCGAAGGGTTCGGCTACAAGGGCCGCATCGAGCGCGACGACCCGCTGATCGATGCCAGTTCGAAGATGCCGGACGGCACCGAGATCACCGGCGTCGAGGGCCTGCAAACCGCGATGCTCAAGCAAGAGGACTTGTTTCTGGGCGTGCTGGCAACGAAGCTATTCACGTACGCCTGCGGTCGGGAACTCGGCCTGGCCGATCAACCGACGGTGAAGGCCAGCGTAGCCGAGATGAAGTCACACGGCTACACGCTGCGGTCGTTGGTGAAGTCGATCGTGGTGAGCGACGCGTTCTCGCTGCGGTAGAGGTAGGCATGTCGACCGTTGGGCGGAACCTCCGTTAACTGTGCCACACCGACGTATTCATGACAATGACGTTTTGAGACGAGCCAACAGATCGGCTGGGGAGATTGCCTGCACGGGGCTATGAACAAAATCCCCAAGATTGCGGGTCACGATCACGTTCATCTGAGACGCGACAGCACAGCGAATCAGAACATTGTCTTCAAAGTCGCTGCCCGGCAACGTAGTCGCTTCTGTCAGAACTGACCGATCGACTGGGACAATGTCAAAAGCGGCGAGACAATCAGAGACGCCCTGCAATGCGAGCGGCAGTCCAACGAGCTTACGAGCGATGTAGAATAGATTCGTGACAGCTGTGGCCACCACGTACCCTTGAATCAGCTGGCGGTGATTGGCGTCCCATACCTCCTTCGAGTCCATGACCCACGGAGTCCGGTTCAGCAAAACATCCAGTACCACATTGGCGTCGATCAGCACCCTCATGAAGCGTGCTTCCTCCGCAACTCTTCGGCCAGGATCTGTTCGCATTCTTCATCGGTTGGTGCAGATGCTCCCGGACTCCAGAGGCCCAGCACTCGGTCGGACGAAGGGCCTTCAGGGACTGCGGGTGATGAGACTTCCGGCGGGGCGTCGAGAGACTCCAAGACACGTCGAGCCAGCGCAATGCGAGATTCCACAGGCCAGGCTTTCACCTGCTGCAAGACGGTTTCCATTTCCGAATTCGACGCTACCATGAGCGGATCTCCGAACTGTTACCAAGGCAGAGGAAGAGTATACCGCCGTTGTCGACGGGTAGCGATACCTCATGATGAGCCAGAGGGTTCGATGCACTCCATACTGAACTTCGGAGAGATCGGATTGTCGACGGCCCCTTGAGCCTGATAGGATAACCCAACCACAAAAACACAGGCGGCGCAAAGCGACCGCCAGATGGGGATGAAAATGTCTGTTGTCCTGGAACCGGTTACGATGCCGGTTCGAGTTCAGTTCCGCAACACAGTT
>JAYTCW010000258.1:0-11583 GCA_043736295.1 Planctomycetota bacterium
CAGTCCGTGAATCCCGTTCACCTGATCATCAATGACATGCACCGGCCAATGCTCGGCGGCCTTGTCCCCGCGCTGCGTCTCGACCCAATAGATCAGTCCGGGACTATACCGTGCCCCGATAAAATCCGGGTCGCCGTCGCGGTCGACATCCATCACAGCTGCGTGAATGGCGTCGTGGTCCTTGGTCTGGTCGACGATCTGTGGTTTCCAGTCGGGGCCGACGAACAGCCGGGTCGCCCCGTCGCTGTTGGCCATCACGTCGATCTGACCATCGCCGGTGAAGTCCGCGGCGACCACGTTGGTGGTGTGGCGACCTTCATCGACGGTGTGCTTCTTCCACGGCTCGGCAGCGAGGCCGAACTCGGTAAAGACCAGGCAGGTCAGGCAAACGGAGAGACTCCAGAGAGTGCGAGGCATTCTTTCACTTTCTGTCGAGTGAGGTTCAAGCTCAAGCCAAGTTCGTCCACATTCGCCGATTGCGATTGTGCCTCTCGGCAGGCAGAAGGCCGATCGCTACTGTATCGTAGCGGTTCCCCCTTCGCAGCCCGTTGGCCGAACGACCTCTGGGCCGCGATCAGCTGCGACTGTTCAGAAGGCCACGGATTCCCTCGACTCCACATGCCGTCATGACTCCTGCGTCGATCCCCACTCCACCACCGGCTATCGCATTGCCTGATCGCAGGCGTTGGCGGCGGTTCGTGCTGTGTTCGGCTCCGGTCATGTTTTGGCTGGCACTGGGGATCTTGTTCCTGACGGCGATTCAGATTGTGTGCTGGGTCGATATCCCTCGCGTCGCCATTGAGGCCACGGCCTTGGAGCCTACCGACCCGAATCTGGACGAGTTGAACCCGTTCGAGGTCGCCGCTGATTCGCGCTGGGTCTTGGGGGCGCGCAGCACCGCGTGGTGGAATGGGATCGCCCTTCTCGCCCTCTGGGGAGTGTTCAACGTCGAGTCCGTGGTGACTCTCGTCGCGTGCGCGGGTCGACCGACGCCCAGACCGTGGAAGGCCATGCGAGTCTTGGCCTGCTTCATCCCGCCCGTACGCATGGCTCTGGCCCATCCCGAGATGGGCGGCAGGTTCTGGCTGCCGGGGCTCGGCTGGAGACAACCGACCCGCGATCTCCAGCGCTTCATCGAGTCGCAGCTCGCCGTCCCGATGCTCTTCGCCGCGCTGGCCATGCTGCCGGTTCTGGCAGTTGAGTTCCTGTTCAAGCAGCAGCTTCACGAACACGACTGGCTGCGGCTACTGCTCCACGTCGGGACCGGCCTCGTGTGGTTCGCCTTCGCTGCGGAGTACATTCTCATGCTCTCTCTGGCCGAGCGGAAATGGGAATACATCAAACTCAACGTCATTAACCTGCTAATTATCCTGCTCCCTTTTGCCTCATTCCTGCGATCCCTCCAAGCCCTCCGAGCGACGCGGCTGGCCCGGCTGACTCGGGTGGGGCAGCTGACCAAGATGATTCGTATATATCGCATTCGGGGCGTCGCCATGCGACTGCTGCGTTCGCTGTTGTTTCTGGAAGTCTTGAGCCGTCTGCTGACCACTCCCGAGAAGCGCTGTCAGTCCCTGCGGGATCAGATCGCTGGCAAAGAGGCAGAACTCGCAGACCTGCGAAAGCAGTTGGCCGAGATTGAGACGCCGCGTGCCCCGCCTTGATGCAGCGGAAGACTTCGTCAGTGAGCCGATCAGCCAGCAGAGTGCATCGGTGATCGCAGCGAGCCCCTCATCGTTCCCGGAGCGAGAATCGAATATGCTCTTCTTGGAGAGAGAATCAGTCATCGCGACTCACCATCTGCGAGAGCCGCTGACAATCATCCGACCACGCGAGCGAACCTCTGATGGACGAGAATCCGAGCCGAAGCCTCATCCGTGCGCGAGCCGACCTCGATCGGGCATGGGCCACTCATCGTGATCATCTCGGCCTGCTGGAATCGATCGCGAAACGAGGCCGAATCTCGTCGGCGGATCACGAGCAGAAGTTCGCCATTGCAGCCATACAGCTAGTGGTGGCCGAGCTGAGGTTCATGTTCGCGGAGGATCTTGGGCGGCCCCATGACGGGACTGACGATTGAAGCCCTTGGCTGAATGATCCCTGGTATTGCCGCGAAGTTGATGTAACGTCCGGTACGACGCCAACTCTTCCGTGCGATCCGGCCAGCGCTTCCATGAAACTTTGAGGCATGGGCCAACAGTCGGTTTGTTCAAATCCGCTCGGCTTGCGATGACGAGGACTGCTCGACTGCCGGGGGGTGTTCACGCAAACATGAAGTATCCCCTTTCCATTGAGAGTCGAGGGACGCACCGATAACCTCTTCACACTGGCACCCTTCATTTTCCCATCAGGCCCCACTCATGACGACCGACATCCAGACCGTGGAACATGTTCTCGTGGTTCCCACCTCTCTGTTTCACGAAGTCGGCCATTTCCAAGGGTTCCAGCCGAACATCGCGCCGTACCTCGAAACGCTGCTCGATCCGGCTTACACCAGCTACCGGCCCCGCAGTGAGATGGAGCAAGATCCCAGCTTCAAGCAGTTGATCCCCTACTGCATCTTTATGTGCAGAGGCGAAGTCTTCTCCTACCGGCGCGGCAAGGGGCAGGGGGAAACTCGGCTGCTCAGTAAGCGGTCGGTCGGAGTCGGTGGTCACATCTCGTCAATCGACCAGCATGCGGTCAGTGTCTACCGCGAGGGAATGCGCCGTGAGATCGAGGAGGAGGTGTTTCTTGAGTCAAAATATACAGAACGGTGCATTGGCCTGATTAATGACGATGTGACGGAAGTGGGTAAGGTCCACTTGGGAATTGTTCATCTATTTGAGATCGATGATCCCAAAGTTCGGGCCCGTGAAGAGTCGATACAAGAGACAGGATTCGCAAAGCCGTCAGAACTGATACTCGCCCGAGATCAGTTTGAAACCTGGTCGCAAATCTGCCTCGATCACCTGAATTCCTAAAGAATCCGGTGCCTTGGGCAGCACGCCCCAGCTGGCTCGCTGCGAACGCATCCGACAGATGACCCGCAAGATCACGCGATCTTTGCGAGACGCTGGACGTACGCGATGCGAGTCTTCGAACACGGTCGGTGGTGGGCTGTTCGAGGCCGCCGAACATGACCAGGGAGTGTGCATGATGCGTAGTGGTTTCAACCGATGGATCTGGACCGGTGCAGCCACTGTGGCGTTGACCGGAAGCATGGCGTCTTTTGCATTGGCACAAGCTCCGGCGGCCAAGGCTCCCTTGTCAAAGGCCCCCGCAGCCAAGGCTCCGGCGGCTGGTGTTCCGGCAGCCCGTCCCGCTGTCGCTGCTCCAGTGGCCGCTCCCGCCTCGAACATCATCTCTGCCGAAGACGCCAAGCTGCCGCTTCAGCCTGGCGGTGTGGACGAAGACGGACTGGGACAGATGGTGAATGCTCTGGGACTGAAGCCCGAGAAGCAACTCCAACGGTATGACTTCGCCTTCCGTGCTGAGATGGATGGCACCGAGTGGACACTCTCCATGTCAGCGGTCCTCAGTCAGGATCAGCAGTCGCTGTGGCTGATGGCGTGGCTCGACGAACTCCCCAAGTCATCAGAAGCGGTCCCGCGTGCCGCTCTGTTGCGTCTGCTGGCCGAAAACGACAGCCTCGGCGATGGCAAGATGTTTGCCTACATCCCCAACAACCGCCGGTTCGTCATGCAGCGAGCGGTTTCCAATGAGCAGATGACCTCGGCCAAATTCCGGGCACTACTGCAAGACCTCGGAGCCAGCGTTGTCGAGTCCCACAGCACGTGGTCAACTGCTGAATGGGTCAAGGGAACTCCCGCAGCTGCTACGACCGCAGTGGCCCCCGCTGGACAAGCACCGGTGACTGGTCAAGGCGCCGCAATTCGTCCGGCACAGACAGGGGTTCGCCCGCTCAATACCGCGACGAACGACTCGAAGACCACGACTCCCGTGAAGAAGTAACTCGCAGCGGTCACGAGTATTGAGAACTGGCTCGAACAGCGCAAGGGGATCGCCGCAAGGCATCCCCTTTTTTATTGTGATGGAGACGCTTGGCCATGGCACGGGACGGGTAGGCTGTCGTGACACGTAACCCCTGCGATTCACCGCCAAAACGAGCTGTTAGTCTCGTGAACGAAACTCATTCCGGTTGAGTTTGCATTTCAGGAAGCTCTCTGCCAAAATGCTTGGCTTCCCATTGGGATCCCGAATCGACTGAAAGGAATGCCTGCCATGGCTTTGGATCGTGCGTTGTTGGAGCGACAGGTGGGTCTGGCCAAGACTCGGTTGGAAAAGCTGACTCAGAAAATGGACACTGAGGGCGCAGCTGGCAAGGCTCAGGAAAAGCTCCTGCGCAAGTGCCCGGTCTGGCGCGAGGCTCGGGCAGAGGTCCGCAAGATCACCAATCGGCTCAATCGCTGTGCGGACAAAGAAGCTCTGCAGGCTGAGGTGGTCGCTCGCCGGGCGGCCAAGGACGCGGCGGAGTAATTCTCGCCCTGTCGCCGACGCAGAAGCGGACAACGGAGAGGTGGCAGAGCGGCCGATTGTGCAACACTGGAAATGTTGTGTCCTCGAAAGGGGACCGGGGGTTCGAATCCCCCCCTCTCCGCTCAAGACATGGTGATGGTGAAGAAGAACGCTCAGTCACTGGGCGTTTTTTTGTTGGAGGGATCTCTTTGTAGCTACGCTCGCCAGAACGTGGGCGAATTTCCCTGTGCGTCCTCTGCATGACAGTCGGACGACTGAACCATTTCGCCTCGCCACAGAAATGCAACCCAGCTGTTTCTGATCTGTGTCAATCCGTGAAATCTGTGTACAGAATCCTCTCGTCGGGTGTCAGTGTCGTTAGAGGTGACGAGGTACACTGATCACACAGATTGACACAGATCATCGGACGAAAACTTCACCTGGGCCCTAGTCGTTCTTAACCAGTGTGCGGCCCATGTTCTGGCATACGTAGCGACCTTGGAGAATTAACGCCGGTGGACGCTTCGGAACGCCAAACTCGCTCTCATCTGATCCGGCTGTTCGAAGCCCACGGGATTCACCCGCGCTCCGACCTCGGTCAGAATTTTCTCATCGATCTGAATCTGATCGAGTTCGTTGTCCGGCATGCCGAACTCGACTCCCGCGATGTGGCTCTTGAGATCGGCACCGGCACCGGCGGGATGACGACCTTTCTGGCGGCTCATGCCGGGCACGTCGTCACGGTGGAGATTGACAAGCACGTCTACGGGCTTGCGCTGGAGGCCACCTCGGGCCTCGACAACGTCACGCTGCTGCACACCGACGCCCTCAAGAATAAAAACCAGCTGCACCCCGAGGTCCTCGAAACCGTGCGCCGCGAACTGGCCCGCGAGCCGGATCGGCGGCTGAAGCTGACGGCCAATCTGCCGTACCATGTGGCCGCCCCGATCATCGGAAACCTGATCGCGACGGACATCCCGTGGGACCGCATGGTCGTCACGGTGCAGTTCGAAATGGGCGAGCGGATGATGGCCGCCCCGCGCACCGGCGAGTACGGAGCGATGGCGATCTGGCTCCAGTCGCAGTGCCAGATTCGCATCCTGAAGAAGCTCGGTCCGCAGGTGTTCTGGCCGCGTCCGCAGGTCGACTCCGCTGTGGTTCTCGTCACTCCCGACCCGGAGTTGGCCGCGAAGATCGACCACCGGGAGTTCTTCCACGACTTCCTGCGGCGGGTGTTTACGCTGCGAAGAAAGCATTTGCGAGCGGCGCTCGCCACCGTCTACAAGGGCCATATCGAGAAGTCCCAGATCGTCGAACTGCTCCAAGGCATGGGCTTCGGCGAGAACGCCCGCGCCGAAGAGATCGACGTGGCCACACTGGTTGAACTCTCCAACCGCATGGTCCGCCTGATCGGCACCGCGTGTTTAAGTGAGCCTGCGAAGTAGAACGGAATTCATTCCGTTCCCGCGTGGAGTGGACCGTGATTATCCCACATCTGGGGACTTGGCCGCTGTCTCATCCCTCCATTAGATTGTTCGATTTGGAGACCCGTCAATCGCCCGCCAATTAATCGTGAGGCTCTTGGTATCCGCTGCCCCTCAGTGGCAGGCGATCCTGATTTTCCTCCCAATTCGCCAGCTCGAAAAGTGTGCCACACACTCGCACAGGTATTCTCCGGCAATCCGCCATTGCTGGCCGGGACGCGACTCTCCATAATCCGACACATCATTGACAGGGTCGGCAGCGACCATGTCCTCATCGACCACCCACGGAGGGAGCCATTCATGCCGGTCTATTCCGACAACGCCGAGTCGATCGGCCGCACGCCACTTGTTCGCATCAATCGCCTGACCCAGGGGCTGGGGGCCACGGTGCTGGCCAAGATCGAGGGACGCAACCCCGCTTATAGCGTCAAATGCCGCATCGGGGCGGCCATGATCTGGGACGCCGAGAAGACCGGCAAGTTGCGGCCCGGCATGCAGGTTGTCGAGCCGACCAGCGGGAACACGGGGATCGCGCTGGCCTTTGTCTGTGCTGCAAAGGGTTACCCGTTGACCCTCACGATGCCGGACACGATGTCGGTCGAGAGGCGGATGCTGCTCAAGGTGTTTGGAGCCAATCTGGTTCTGACTCCCGGTGCCGATGGCATGCCGGGCGCAATCGCCAAGGCCGAAGAGATCGCGAAGGATCCTAACTTCTATATCCCACAACAGTTCAAAAACCCCGCCAACCCCGCCATCCACATGAAGACCACCGGCCCCGAAATCTGGGAAGACACCGAGGGAAAGGTCGACATCTTCGTCTCCGGAGTCGGCACCGGCGGCACCATCACCGGCGTCACTCGATACCTCAAACAGGTCCGCGGCAAGCAGATCCAATCGATCGCCGTCGAGCCCACCGGCAGCCCCGTCCTCTCCGGCGGGCCGCGCGGCAAGCACAAGATTCAGGGCATTGGTGCTGGCTTCATCCCCGACAATCTCGACATGAGCCTCGTCGATGAAATTGTCCAGATCACCGACGACGAAGCTCTCGAAATGGCTCCTCGCCTCGCCAAGGAGGAAGGCATTCTCGCTGGCATCAGCTGTGGGGCCGCAATGGCTGCGGCTCTCAAGGTCGCCGCCCGTCCCGAGAACGCGGGCAAGACCATCGTCGTGATCCTGCCCGATTCGGGCGAGCGGTATCTCTCGACGCCGATGTTCGAGTTCGCGAGAGCGTAGAACGATGCCAAGCCATGAAAGCCCAGGGGGTGCAATCCCTGGGCTTTTTAGTGAGACCATGATCTATTGCTGAAGGATTGAGATGTTCAAACGATTTTCCGCCCTGCTGTTGTCATGCACCATCTTCAGTGCCGGAGCCCTCGCCCGCGCCGATGACCCTGCTCCGCCCAAAACGCACCCGGTCACAGCGGGACCATTCGAAGCGGCGATCACTCTCGACGCCACGATCGAACTGCAAGGGGCCGCCAAGGTCCAGATCAAGCCCGAAGAGTGGGCGACGTTCACCGTCGAGACGGCTGTCGAAAGCGGAACACTCGTGAAGGAGGGCGACCTGCTCGTGAAGTTCGAGTCGAAGGGGTTCGACCGCGAATTGGAAGACCTCAAATTCCAGGTCGAAGCGGGCGAACTGGCCATCAAGCTCGCCCAGATCGAGCTGGAACTTCTGGAGAAATCGGCCCCACTCGATCTCGAAGCGGCCGAACGCTCCGCCGAGGTCGCAGCTGAGGAGTGGGATTTCTTTCAGAAGACGGGAGAGGCCCTCGAACGCCAGACAATTGATGAGAACCTCAAGTCGATCCGTGAAATGCTGGAAGGCTCGCAAGAAGAACTGACCCAGCTGGAAAAGATGTACAAGGCGGACGACCTGACTGAAGAGACCGAAGAGATCATCCTCAAGCGGGCTCGCCGCGAGGTCGAACGGGCCGAGTTCACGGTGAAGTTTTCCCAGGTGAACCATGATCGAAAACTCGAGCAGGAACTGCCCCGCGAGAAGCGGCAAAAGGAAATCGCCAAGGACCGCGAGGCTCTGACTCTCGCGAAAGCCAAAGTGAACCTGCCGCTGACGCTCAGCCAAAAAAAGGTCGAACTGGAAAAGCTCGAACACGGTCAGAAACAACTGACTCAAAAGCGGGAGCGGCTGACGAAGGACCATGAGTTGCTGGAACTCAAGTCACCCATCGCGGGCTTGGTCGTTTATGGAGAGGCCGAACGGGGTAAGTGGCTAACGACCGATGCGATGCGAACCAGCCTGCGTCGCGGCGGGGCGATCACCCCGCATCAGGTTATTATGACCATCATGCAAACGAATAAGGGTGCGATCATCTGGGCGGATATCCCCGAGAAAGACTTGGGGGCATGCAGCGTCGGTCAGATCGGTCGTTACACCGAGACCGCCTACCCAGATTCACCGGTGAAATGCGAACTGAAAGGGATCTCGGGGATTTTTATGAAGGAGGGCCACTATGGAGCTGTCTTTGCAGCCGCCGAGGCAGCCCCGAACCGCAGCCGCTTTATGACCGGCATGACGGGCAAGATTCGTCTCGTGGTGTTCTCAGAAGCGGATGTGATCGCGGTGCCGTCGTCAGCGGTGTTTGCCGACGAGGATGATCCGAGCCAGCGATACGCCTACCTCGCAGTGGCCGGGGAAGAGCCTCGCAAGCAGGTCGTCGAGGTCGGCCTGAACAGCACGACCCGCACGCACATCAAGTCGGGCCTGAAGACCGGCGACCAGATCCTCCTCACCAAACCCGAGGCGAAGTAGCGAGTCACCGTTGTACGACGGTGTGTGCCTCTCCCACGTCGGTGGATTGAGAATTCGCCAAGACAACGCCCCCCCCATGGGGGCTCGCCTTGTCGCCCAGGGTCGGCCGCGCAGCGGAAGACCCTGGGTTAATAGACCGGCTAATCCCCTCAACCCCCACGGAGTTGCAACGCACGCCTGACGCAACCCCGCGGGGGTTGGAACTCGCAAAATCGATTGCCAACCCAGGGTTTCCCGCTGTGCGGGCAACCCTGGGCTATGGGGCGTGACCCCTTCGGGGTCGGGGCACCGACGTTTAAGATGCACACATACGACGGACATCCTTGTCCATCGATTTCCTCACCGGTCGCGACTTCGCTAGACTCCACTCGTGCCCACCGACTCTTTCTCTCCTGTAGAACTCCAGCTGTTCCATCGGGACGGCTATCTGATTGTGCGTGGACTGGCACCCGCCCCCTTATTGGAGCGGATGCGGCAAGTGACGCTCGAGGGTCTGTCGCGGATCATCGAGCCGGTTGAGTTCGAGGCCGACCTGCACTACCCCGGCGCTCCCACATCACACGACGCGGAGGGGGGCCGCACGGTCCGGCGACTGAAGCAGGCCCTGACCCGCGATTATGCGTTCCTGCAATGGGTCACCTTGCCCGGCGTACTCAACCGGCTGAAGCAACTCCTCGGACCGAATCTCGTCTGCCCGCTGGCTCATCACAATTGCGTGATGACCAAAGAACCTCGGCACAGCAGCGATACCGGCTGGCACCAGGACATCCGGTACTGGTCGTTCACCCGACCGGAACTGGTCAACGTCTGGCTGGCCTTGGGGAATGAGCGGCCCGAGAATGGGTGTCTGAAGCTGATTCCGGGGACGCACCGGATGAGGTTTGATCGCGAGCAGTTCGACGACGCGATGTTCCTGCGCGAGGATCATCCCGCCAACCAGCCGCTCCTGGCGCAAGTGGTCCACGCCCCGCTGGAACCGGGGGACGTGTTGTTCTTCCACTGTCTGACGTTCCACGCCGCGACCCGCAACTTCTCGACCGAGACCAAGCTCTCCGCCGTATTCACCTTCCGACCGGAAGACAACCCGCCGCTCCCGGACAGCCGCTCCAGCGGTTCGCCGGAGTTGCTGCTTCCGTAAACCATCACTGGCCGCTCGCCTCAAGACTGGGTCCCTTGATGTCCCACCACATTATGTGATGCGTTCGCGAAGTGGTGCGAGTCTCGATAGAATAGGCAGACCTCACCCCATTTTGCCCTCTCACTGGCGTTTTCATGGCCAAAATTGCAGCCAAAAGCTCCACCAAGTCGCGTCATTACTGGCTCTTTAAGTCAGAGCCGGAAGCGTACTCGATTGATGACTTGGTCCGAGACGGCACGACCATCTGGGACGGAGTCCGGAACTTTCAGGCCCGTAACCTGCTCCGGGACGAAATTCGAATTGGGGATCGCGTGCTGTTTTATCACAGCAACGTCGAGCCGATGGCCATTGTCGGCACCATGGAAGTCACCAAGGCCGGTTATGGGGACTCCACCGCCCGAGACAAGAAAAACGATCACTACGACCCCAAAAGCACGGTCGAAAACCCGATCTGGTTCATGGTTGATGTGCGACTACGAAAGAAGTTCGAGAATCCCGTCACACGCGACATGCTGAAAGAGTGCTCCGACCTGAGCGAGATGGTCGTGCTGGAAAAAGGATCGCGGCTGTCGATCCAGCCCGTGACTGGGGAAGAATGGCGGGCGATTCACGCGCTGGCGGGTGAGAAGCCGGACTAAGGGGACTCTCTCCAAAACTTCCGAAGTCTTGGGAGACTTCGGAAGTTTTCAACGGTTCATGCGGAAGAGAGTCTCACACAGGAGAGTCGCGCATGGCCCAAGTCTTCATCCCCGCCTCTCTACGGCCCCATGCGAATGGCACGCGGGTGATTGATCTGCCCGGCGAGACGGTCCGCGATCTAATTCTGGCTCTCGAAACCCAATATCCATCGCTGGTCGGGCGGCTGCGCGAGGGCGACAGCTTGCGTCCGGGGCTGAGCGTAGCCATCGACTCGAGACTCAGCGTGCAGGGTCTGCGGCAAGCGGTGCCTCCCCAGTGCGAGGTCCACTTCCTTCCGACCATCGGCGGTGGGTAAGGCAGCTTTGCAGTTGCGTTCGCAGAACTCGGGCTTCTCGATACTAGCATCCGAAGACTTCCGAAGTCTTCGGAGACTTCGGAAGTCTGTTGGCACTCGATACCGCCGTGACCATTCGCCGGCGTTCTGGCGAACGCAGCTACACCAACCTCCCCCCGCCGGTCCGCTTTCGTTCCCGCACACTTCTCTTTAGAGTGCTGCTCCTGCGTCCATTGCCCCGCAATCCCTCCGTGAGATGCCTCCCATGTCCCACCCGATTTCCGCAGCCACTCTGGCTGGCCTGGCCAAGTACGACACGCCGACCGTCTGCAACGTCATCGAGCTGTTTGATGTGCGGCCCCGCAATCACGGGTACATGAACGACACGATCAAGAGCTGCTTCCCGAAGATGCCGCCGATGGTCGGATTCGCGGTGACAGCCACGTTTCGCAGCATGCAGGCCCCCCGCTCGGGCGATGCCTACACGGGGATGAAGGACCAGGTCGACGCCTTCGCCGGAGTGCCCGGCCCGCCGATCATGGTCTTCCAGGATCTCGACCAGCCGTGCGTCTCGGCCACGTTTGGCGAGGTGATGTGTACGGTCTACAAGTCGTTCGGAGCGAAGGGCCTGATCACCTCGGGCGCGGGGCGTGACCTCGATCAAGTCGAGGCCATCGACTTCCCGGTCTTCACCGGCGGGTCGATCTGCTCGCACGGGTACTGCCACATGCCGCACCTCAACGTGCCGGTCACGGTCGGC
>JAYTCW010000259.1:0-1692 GCA_043736295.1 Planctomycetota bacterium
CCCCTCTATTTGCCCCGCGATTTCCTGCCAGTTCGGCCCGGCGTAGGAGACCACAATCGCCAGTCCGGCAAAAGCCAGACTCACGAACGCGATCAGAATGACGAGGATTTTGCCAAAACGTGTCATGGAGGAGCACGCAGAAGGGGTATCACCAGTGAGTACATCGTCTGAATTCCAAACGGCTTGGAATCCATGCACGAACTGTGACACCCTCTGATCGTACGCGAGGAGAAAATCTCCTGTCAATCAGCGAATTTCCGGAGTGAGCCAACTTTTCCAAGATGTTGGCTCCACGCGGACAGTCCGTCGTGTCAAGTTTCGGCTGGCGGGAGCGGGGAACGTGACCACTCACCGCGGGACGAGGAAGGAACCTCCAAGCTCGGTGCGACCGGTCCGATTGGCGCGGTTCTGAGGGCTGGACAATCAAGTGATGTCGGAGTGTCGCCTGGTCGGCAATCACTTGAAGACATGGTCCATAACAACTTCCCGATTCGTCGTCTTTCGCTCCGCGAAAGAACGCCCTTTCGCGGAGCGAAAGGCGACTGTTGTTTCGATCCACGACCTTACCTCATCTTCTCCCCGTCCTTCAGCGTCTTCACCGCCTCTGGCAAGTCCTTGTCGACAATCCCATACACTCCGCGACCGGGAATGCGACCGTCAACATCCAACTGAAGTGATTCAGAATCGATGTTCCACAGCTGCTCAATCTGGTCGCGGGGCAGTTCGTCGATTGATCGCAGCATCCGGAATCCGATGCCTCGGCAGGGATCGTCGGTCATCCACCAGGGGCTTTTGGGGAGGTTCGGGTCGGTGTCTTTCCACTGTGAGTAGTTCGAGCCGATGCGAGCTGCGCTGCGACACCCCTCGGCTGGGTCTTGCCACGAGCCACCGCAGACCACGCGAGAGTCGTGAACGGCGGGTTTACCGAGGACATCGAACACGCTCAGCGGCTGGCCCTTTGTCGCAGCACATTTGTCTTTGAGGCTGATATACCCATCGGCGTGGTACTCATCCTGCACCCATTCGGCCACGTTCCCGTGCATGTCACACAGGCCGTAAGCATTGGGCTTTCCTTGGCCGACCTTACGCGGCCCTTTCTCCATGCTTGTCTCTGCAAACCACGCGTACTCCTTGAGCTGAGCCGGGTCATTCCCGAAAGAGTAGGCTGTCTTGGCTCCGCCGCGAGCTGCGTATTGCCATTCGGCTTCGGTCGGCACGCGATACTGTTGGCCCGTGACCGCGCTCATCCACTTGGTGTACTGCCGGGCAGCGTAGAGCGTCATCGACACTGCGGGCAGTTCGGGGTGTTCGCCGAATTCAAAAGTGAATGTTGGCTCGTAGAGCTCCGTCGGTGCGGTGATCACATCGGGCTTGTTCTCTTCGGTCACAAGGCGAATCTTGCCGTCCTCGAACTTCTTGAAGACGTTGTAGAGGCCCATGTACTCCTTGTACTCGGCCCAGCGGATCTCATTCTTCTGCATCCAGAACGGGCGGGTCTGGACCAGCACTTGCGGGCCTTCGTCGGCCTTGCGGCCAGGTTCGGTCTCGGGGCTGCCCAGCAGGAACTCCCCGCCCGGCACCGGAATCATCTCAAACGTGACCTCGGTCCCCGGAATCGTGGCCGCGTAAGGGACCATGAACCCCTTATCGGTCTCGACGAACGGGCCACTGGCAGGCTTGTCCTGGACCAAG
>JAYTCW010000260.1:0-11912 GCA_043736295.1 Planctomycetota bacterium
GGTCACCCGACCTGTTTGCTGGGGCGATAGAAGCCTCGGCAAACCCGCGCGCTGGCGAGAGTGACACCGGTCTGAATTCGTGCTGTCGACCCGCTCACTCGTGAGCCGCTCACCACTCTCTGGCTGACGGCTGACAGCTGATGGCTGACGGCTCGAACTCATCCCTCTTGCGGGGGGGGTGGGGAGAGCTACAATGCGGCTCGCCACCTTCCGACCACAACAAGTTGTGAGCTTCCTTACGGAGTTTCGCGTCGCGTTGTCAAGTCACGGCCCCTGTGCCGGGTTGCTGTTCCGACATCTCTTTCCGCGTCAAACCCCAGTCTTTTCTGCGGTAAGTCGCGGTCTGAACCGAGGAATTGCGACTCGGGAAAAAATCTCGATTGGCCTTCCCACGGAAGCCGCCGAGAGTCACCAGGTCACTCACGCTCGAATTCCCGGGCGCGTCTTGCAGTCTAAAGGATCACGGATGTCGACACCGTTTGAACTCCTCCGCCACCATAAGAAGGTTCTTCTGGCGGCTGTCACCGGCATCGCGGTGTTGTCCTTCATCATTACCGATACGACGTCCAACTCGAACCAGATGTCCCCGGTCAGCGTCGCGGCGATGGTGATCGGGAGCCTGGCGGTTGTCGGCTGGATCTGGGGAGCCAAAGACGGCAAGTCGGGCGAGAACGCGATTCTGGGGGCGGTGCTTGGCTTGGCCATCACGCTGGTGTTCATGTTTATGGGCCGCCCTGCCCCGGTCGTGTACGCCAGTACGGGAAATATCACCAAGGACAATCTGGATCTGCGCAATCGCCAGCGGGGTTTAGCCAACATGATGGTCAGTCGGGTGTTCTATGCCAATCAAATGAATCAGATGTTGGCCAGGTTTCAGCCCGACCGGGCGCAGCCGCCAGTCTTCGGGTTCAACTCTCAGAATCAGACTTACGATCTGCTGATTTCTGAGTTGCTGAACCGGGAAGCCGACGAGTTGGGAATCCAGATCACCGACGAAGCCGCGATGGCCTACCTGAAAAAGGCCGCTCGAAGTCAGTTTGACCGAGATGAGGACAAGGAACCTCTGACCCAGGAGGTCTTCTCAGAAGCCATCCAGCAGACAGTGGCGGGCTTCCAAGGCGGGAGTAAGCCAAACGAAGACGAGATCATCGGGGCCATTCGATATGAACTGCGCGCTCAGCGGGCGGCCAACATTCTTCTCGGCGGCAACCGCATGACCCCTGCCGATGTCTGGGAGATGCACCGCAAGCTGAACACCCGCCAGTCGGCTCAATTCGTCGGTCTGCCGGTCGCAGACTTCATCGACAAGTCAGCCCAGCCGACTGCCGCCGAGTTGGCACAGACTCTCGATGCCTACAAGGGGAACTTCCCCAACACCAGCCCCGAAGGCAAGCTGGAGGAAGGCCGTCCCAGCCTGTTTCTGGATCGCCGGGTCCGGCTGGCCTACGTCGAACCCGTCTACGAAGAGTTAGAAAAACTGGTCGGCGAAATCACCGAAGAGGAGATTCAAGCCCGCTACGAAGAACGGTACCTGAAGGCGATGCCCGAACTCGGGCCACATGGCGAATTGAACATGCCCGAACTGCCGTTTCTTCCCAACGTGCCGCAGGCTCCCGCTGGTACGCCCGACCCGGCAGCCCCTTCGACGGAGAAGCCCGCTGACCCGGCTGCTCCGGTCGGAGATAAACCGGCTGAGCCAGCGGCACCGGAAACGAGTGAGAAGCCCGCCGGGGAAGCTAAGCCTGCGGAAGGTGAAAAACCTGCCGACCCAGCCACTCCCGCGGAGCCGAAACCCGAAGCCGCCACTCCAGAGGTTAAGCCCGAGGCACCGGCCACCCCAGAAAAGCCTGCCGAGCCTGCCGTCAAGCCCGAGGGGACTTCATTGCGTCTCCGCACCTCTCAGCTGCAACCGGTGGTCCTGATTCAGGATCAACCAGCTGCTGAGGCCGCAAAGCCTGTGGAAGCGGCTCCCGCAGCGGAAGCTCCTGCGGCTGAAAAGCCAGCTGCGGAGGTCCCCGCTGCGGAAGGCGAGAAGCCTGCCGCACCGCCCACCGAAGGCGGCAAGCCAGCGGTTCCCGCAGCAGAAGAGAAGCCCGCTGGTGACAAGCCCGAGGAACCAGCTCCTCCTGCCGGTGACAAACCTGCGGAAGAAACGCCAGCAGTGGCCCCGCTGACTGTGCCTGCCGTCGAGGATGCTGTCGAAGATCCGGCCCCTCCCGTCTCCAAGGTCCGCCCACTCACGGACGAGCTGAAGCTGGAGATTCGCGATGAGATGATGCGGGACAAGATGAAGGTCCTGATGGATGAGAAGGCGAATGCCGCTCGCGACTTCATGAACGACTTGCACTTGCAGGTCGCGGACTACCTCGACCACCAGAGGGCTTTGAAAGATCCCAAGGCCGAGAAGACCGAACTCTCCAAGGACGCTCTCTCCCCGAAAGACGCCACGGTGAAGCTTCAGGAGTACGCCAAGAAGAACGGACTCCTTTATGCGGAGACACCGCTGCTCACTCTGGAAGAGTTGCTGAAGTCGGAGGATCACCCCATCGGCGGTGCCATGAGCGGCAAGCAGTCGCGGGTCGTGGACACCTTGAACAAGAGCCAGACCGAAGACCTCTATTCGGCAACCTTCGCGTTCACCTTCGACTCCAAGGGCAGCTATGCCTTCTGGAAGCTGGAGGACGTTCCTGCTCACCAGCCAAAGTCGGTGGATGAACCCGGTGTCAAGGAGATGACCACGTTGGTTTGGAGGACTCTGAAGGCCCGTCCACTCGCCGAAAAGCGTGCGAAGGAATTGGCCGACATGATCTCGAAGTCTGACAAGCCCATCGCCGAAACCCTCTCTGAGCAGACCGTCACCGGGGCCCAGGACAAGAGCCTCTTCGTCACTGTCAAATCGCCCGGCGAGTTTTCGTGGCTCCAGCGCTCTCTGGCACCTCAGCAGTTCGGCGGAGACAACGCTCCGCATCTGAGCGCGATTGACGGCGTGCAAGGGGCTGGCCCGACCTTCATGACCAAGGTCTTCAACGACATGAAGCCCGGCGACACAGCTGTCGTGCCCAACGAAGACCTGTCGGTCCTCTACGTGACTCACATCGACAAGCGGTCCCCCGCGACCGAGGTGGAAGCCGAAGTCATGCGGAAGCAGTTCCTCGAAAGCCAGGGCGATCTGACGGTGTATGCCATGCGTCAATCTGGTACTCACGACGGCCAGTTCGCGGATCGTCTGTTCATCAAGCACGGCGTGAAGATGTCGGGATCGGACGAGAAGAGCGACAAGTAGCACGCGCTGAAAGACCATCGCCAAAGCCCAAGGGTTGCAACCCTTGGGCTTTTTTCATGTGAAGTGTGTTACTCCGGATGTAACGCCTGTACCGGCGAATCCGGGAATGCTGCGAGTAGCGATCACCACCGCCGATAACCTCACTGGATGATCTCAAGCGTCAGGAGGACCGCGCGATGCCCACCATCGACCCGCAGTGGCAAATTGTTGTCGAACGCAGCTTGCAGGAGTTCCTGGTCTGGGTCGGCTTCGGCACGATCGTCGGCCTCACCGCCAAGGCGATCATGCCCGGCAAGGATCCCGGTGGAGCGGTGGCCACCCTGCTGATGGGGATCGTCGGCACAATCATCGGCTGCGGCACGCTGGCCTTCTTTACTCCGACGACCAAGATCACGCCGATCAGCTTGTGGGGATTCGTCGCTGCGACCAGCGGGGCGTTTTTGCTGCTGGCGTTCTACCGCATCCTGGGAGCAGGGAATCGCAAGCAAGTCGACGTATGGCTGGAAGGCCCCGTCTCCCGCCGCAAACCGGCAGTCCGCGAAGTCATTCGGATGTAGCTGTACGATCAACCAGCCCGACGCGTCAGCGAGGGAGAGCGGAAGCGACTTTTCCGTTACGTTTCCCTCGCTGACGCGTCGGGTTGGTAACGTCAATGCCATTGGGCTATCCTCCGCCGACCAGCGTCACGATCTCAATCGTGTCCCCCTCGGCAAGCGCACTCTCCGCATGCTTGGTCCGGGGGACTAGTTCGTAATTCCGCTCCACCGCCAGGAACTTCGGGTTCTTACCAAGCTGAACCAACAGTTGGGCGATGGTCAGCCCGCTCTCGAGGGTGTGCTCTGTTCCATTGATGGTGACTCGCATATTCTTCTCCGACCTGGACCCGTCGGAAGTCTGCGGCAGATGTAGTTGCCCGTCAACTCACTGGTGGGAGATGTCCCCGACGCGACCTCATCCGGAATCGACTCAATCCAAGGCCAATCATGCGGATCGCCCTTATCGGTGCAGCCGGTCAACTCGGAACTGACCTGCAACGACAACTCTCCGGCGAGGTCGTGCCGCTGACGCACGCCGATGTGGAGGTCTCTCACCCCGAGAGCATCCAGGCGATGCTCGACCGGGTGCAGCCCGATATGGTGGTCAACACCGCCGCTTACAATCTCGTCGATAAGGCCGAGACCGAATTCGAAGTCGCGATGGCGGTCAACGCCTGGGGACCGAGGAACCTAGCCCTGGCCTGCGCGCAGCGTCAGTTGAGGCTGGTGCATATTAGCACCGATTACGTCTTCGGACTGGAGTGCGGCGTCAGCACTCCGCGCCGCGAGACCGACCTTCCGGGACCGCAGGGGGTTTATGCCTCCAGCAAACTACTCGGCGAGTACTTCGTCCGCAGCCTTTGTCCGCAGCACTTCGTCATCCGCACTTGTGGCCTGTATGGCCAGGCGGCGACGAAGGCGAAGGGGAACTTCGTCCTCACCATGCTGCGACTAGCCAAAGAGAAACCGCAGCTCAAAGTCGTAGCCGACCAACGCTGCGTGCCGTCTTACACGAGAGATGTCGCCGAGGCGATTGCCGCCCTCATCCAAACGGATGCCTATGGACTCTATCACGCGACCAACAGCGGCGAGTCGTCCTGGTTCGAGGTCGCCCGCGAAGCGGTCCGACTCGCCGGGCTGACGACGCCGATCCTGCCGATCACGACCGCCGAGTTCGGAGCCCCCGCAGCCCGGCCCGCGTACAGCGTGCTCGATTGCTCGAAGATCGCGGGCGTGACCGGCTTGCCGATCCGTCCGTGGAAGGACGCACTGGCCGCCTACTTGCGTGAGATCGGGGTCAGTGCCGAATGAACACTTCCCCCCATCGATTGCTGATCTTCGGCTGCGGTTTCCTCGGTTTGCGAGTCGCTCATCAATGGCAAGATCGCGGCGGAACGGTGGCAACTGTCACTCGCAGCGAGGAGAAGGCGGCTCAGCTGGCCGCACTACGGATTGAGCCGATCCTGGCCGATTTGATGCGACCGGAAACACTCACCGCTCTGCCGAGTGTCTCGTGCGTGCTGTACTGCGTGGGGTATGACCGCTCCAGTCCCTGGCCGAAAGAGTCGCTGTATATCGACGGCCTGACCCGTGTGCTGGAAGCGATGCAGGGCCGCGTCGAGCGGTTCGTGTATGTGTCCAGTTCCAGCGTCTATGGCCAGGACGACGGCAGCTGGATCGACGAGACATCGGCCACGGAACCGGCCACCGACGGAGGGCGGATTTGCCTCGCCGCAGAACAGCGACTGCGCCAGCGAGTCGAACACGCGACGATCCTGCGCATGAGTGGGCTGTATGGTCCGGACCGGCTTCTGGCACGAGTCGATCAGCTGCGCGCGGGCGAGCCGATTGGCGGGAATCCGGAGGCGTGGCTGAACCTGATCCACGGAGACGACTCCGCGCGGGCTTGCGTAGCGGCGCTCACAGTTCCGAGTCCAGGTCCGCTCTATCTGGTCAGCGACGACCGCCCACTGATTCGTCGCGATTACTTCACCGCACTCGCCGAGCGAGTGGGGGCACCTACGCCCGTATTCTCCGGGGCACCGACTTCCCGGCATACTCCGGACGGACTCAACAAGCGCTGCCGCAACGAGCGAGTGAAACGCGAACTCGGACTCAAGTGGCAGTATCCCGAGATCGCCCAGGGACTGCCCACCACGTAGGCGATGTCGCTCCGCGACTCGCATTCCGCCCGTCAATGAGGCATTCGCCAGACAGTGGTCGCAGTGGATTTGCGCGCGGTAGAGGGAGTGAGACTCAGCCACCGCAGGTCATTCATCGCCCTCCGCCGGAACCAGAATCGGTGCATAGAGGTTAATCCAGTCACTCGCGTCAAAGTTCTCGCCGAAGTCTGTCTCGATGGTCAGTGAATTGGCCCCCGCCAGATCGAGTATCGTCTCCTGAACCAGGGCGTCCCCAGACCGCAGGGTGAGGGTTTGCGGCGGTTGATCGTCCACAATCAACCGCAACACGGCATGCCCCTCCGGACCGGATATCGCGTCGAGACCGAAGCCGCACTGCAATCGACGATACTTCTTGTGGAGGTCCCAGCGAACAGTCATCCCGCTGCTCAGGCCCATGCCCAGTGGAGAGACAGAAGGCAGAGGATTGGGCTCACGATTTGGGACTGGCAGCGCGATCCCCGAAGAGTGCCGGAGCGGCAGCCCCCGAATGTTGCGGTCCCTCGTGACGGTCATGATCTCCCCCAGAATCGGAACATGCTTCTGTTCCGCAATTGGAAGTCGCGAAATCGGCTCAGCCCCGCGCCCCCACGGCGACATCCAGCGGATGTTCGACCACGGGATCGACAGCTTCATTCCTTGAACACCGAGTAGATCCAGGTGCCCCTCGGTCCCCGTCTCGACCTCCGTCGCCGTCAGCCACGAGTCGTCCGCCAGCAGCACCACCCAGCCCTGTTTCGCGAGCAGGGGAACTCCGGCCAGGTCGGGGTTCAGGAGCAAGCCAGCCACCGCTGGCCACTCGAACGGCTGCTTCCCCTGCGACCCCTTCAGTTCGATCGAACTGGTCCCGATCTCCGTCACTTCACCCGTCAATCGATCTCCATTTCGCAGCACCACCAGATCCGACTTCTCGCGTTGACTGGCGATCAGTCGCCATTCCGATTCGTCGATTCGCCAACTGGTCCCCGGTCGAAGGAACTGAACTCCGGCGATGAACTCCACTCCCAGCTTCCGAGTCTGTTCGGGCTGTTCGTCGCCGGGGACATGGAACTCCAAGACTTCCTCAGTCAAAGTGACCGAAGAAGCACCCACGCGGTCTCCGTTGGTTAGATGCAGCCAGAATCGGGGCCGCGACGGGCGGGTCGTTCCAGGAGCAACTGTGATCTGCCACAGGGACGACACCGGGACCATTCGGTCCTGGTCGCCGACGCGTAACCCCAGTCGTTCTTTTTTGATTCCGAGTAGCTGTCCAGTGATCCGCTCCCCGGTCGTTAACCAGAGATCCATTGAGGGGGAGAGGGGTTCTGCGGCCAGAATCGGTGACACGACGCACAGGAGCAACCACGCCAGACACAGGCTCGCACCCTGCGTCCGAATTCGGTGGATCACAGTGCGGGAGCAGTGGAGCATGACATCCATCCGTTGAATTCCAAGTCGAAGTCGACTCTGTTCTACCCGATCAGTGGTGCTGTTGTCTTCGCTCCAGTCACTGGGTTGAGACTCCGTGAGATGTTGATTCGTCTCGGCGGAGATTTCAGACGGCATCGACCGAATCATTGGGAGGGGAGTTCATGGACCGCCTCATGCCGGGGAATGAACGGCGGGGTGTCCATTCAATAGCACTCGAACAGTTTCACCCCCTCAGTTCTACGATTCTCCCCGCCACTCCCCGACAATCTCTTCGACCTGCTCAGCTTCGAGGGTTTCATGGGCGAGCAGGTTGTCGGCCAGGGAGGCGAGTATGCCCCAGACCGCATCACTCTTGAGGAGGTGATACAAACGAATCGAGACTTGCTCGAGATACTCCATCCGCTGCCTTTCGTTCGGCTTCCAGAGGGCCGCTGCCTCCCACGCCTCTTTCCAGTCGGCTGCCCATTCGGGGACCGTACCGGGATGATAAGGTTCCCCGGCATAGATCATCTCGGCCACTGGCCCCGCCAAGCTGACCTGGACGGTGATCTGAGCGAACTCCTTCTCGCTGATCCCCGAGGGACGCCAGAGAACCTGCGTGTCACCAGAACGCAGCGGGCCATCGTCGTCGTCCGGGGCGATCGTGACCTGCGTGACCTGGCCACCCAGTCGCAGTGCGACAAGAGCGTGGCCCGCTTCGTGATAAGCTGTGAGTTCAGACATGAGGGTATTTGTAGACAGGTGTCACATCAGTGCCTCCCACGATTGCTGGTGCGCTGAGACGCCGCTTCCACCCCGATGTCAGCGCGGTTGCTCTTCGTCCGAGATCATCCTCGCCCAGGCAGGACGTGCGGCCTCGAAGGTCACAAGCTCGCGCAACAGCGGGTGAACAACACTCAGTTTCCAGGCCAGCAGGTTGAGCGGCGGAGCATCGGGCGAAACCGTTTGGGTCTCTCCCAGCAGCTTCCCGGGGAGGTAAGTCGGGTCGTCCACGATCGAGTGCCCGAGTTCCCACAGATGGATTCGGATCTGATTGGTCCGCCCGGTCAGCGGAGTCACCTCCAGCAAGGATGTCCCGTCGGCACATCGCTCTAGAACGCGAAACTCCGTCGTCGAGGGCCGACCGTGTTCCCAATCGACGCTGTACGATCCGAGCTTCCCCGGATCGTCGCTGATCGGCGCGTCGCACCGAAATGTGTCGTTGACCGGGTGGCCATGCACCCGGGCCAGATACCGCTTCTGGACCTTGCCTCGCTCAAACTGCGATTGCAGCTGTTGTGCGAAGTGCCGAGTACGACCAAAGAGCACGATCCCGCTGGTATTGGCATCCAAGCGGTGAATCGGGCGGGGGTTGTACGGGTGATAGACCTCGGCCAGGATCGATGTCAGCGTGTTGCGATTAAAGCGACCAGACGGGTGCATGGGCAGCGGAGCGGGCTTATGAACGACGATGATCGCTTCGTCTTCATAGAGAATGCGGATGTCCGCATTCACGTCCGGTTCGCTCTTGGCATGATGGATATGTAGGTAGCGCTCGCCACCGCGAACGATCTGATCTGCAGGAACTGGGATCGGGGCAGGGCCTTCCATCTCCTCGGGGACGAGGCGTTTCAACAGTCGTCCTTCGGCACAGGTTTGCAGCCAGTCCTCACGCGAAATATGGACGAGCATCCCGCAGAGGCAGTCGATGAGCGTTCGTCCTTCGTAATCCGCCGGGATGTTAAATGGACGCTCGTTGACATACACACGGCTGCCGGGCAAGGGATGCGTGGCGGCGTGGATGGCCGCGTGGCGCTGGGCGATGCGGCGGGCCTGCTGTTCTTCCGTGGTGACAAAGCAGTAGGGGCACGACTTCAACAGGACGTAGCGCGGGTCGGCTTGGTCTTCAGCAGTCAGTGGCGACTGGCAGGCGTAACACTGCACGCTGTCGGACTCGTCGAGACCGGGGTTCAGGCCGACTCGATCGTCGAACACAAAGCACTCGCCGTCGTAGTGAGCCGAACCACACTCCTCGAAGTATTTGAGGATGCCACCCTCCAGCTGATAGATCTGCTCGAACCCCTGCATCTCCATGAACGGGCCGGCCTTTTCGCAGCGGATGCCGCCGGTGCAGAACATCACGATGGGCTGCTGCTTCATCTCTGCGGGCAGTTGGGCGACCGCTCCGGGGAACTCACGGAAGGAGTTGATTCCGGGGATGATGGCGTTGCGGAACGTGCCGAGTTTCACCTCGTAGTCGTTACGCGTATCGAGGAGCGTGATGGGGCGGCCCTCATCGAGCCAGCGCTGGAGTTCCTTCGGGGCCAGCTTCGGCGAGGGCTTGCCGACGGGGTCGACGCCCTCGATACCGAAGCTGATGATTTCTTTCTTGATCTTCACCAGCATGCGGCGAAACGGCTGGTGCTCGCTCTCGCTGACCTTGACTGGCAGGGCCTCCAGTCCAGGAATGGTCCGCAATTCCGCCAACAGCTGGTCGACTTCCGAACGCCCCCCCGCGACGAAGAGATTGATCCCCTCGGTGCTGAGGAGAATCGTGCCGCGCAAGCCCCATTCCTTGCAGTGAGTGGTCAGCTGCTCGCGAAGCGATTTGAGGTCGGTGAGTGCTGCAAACTTGTAGGCAGCAATGTTGGTGACGGCGGGCATGGGCAGACAGCGGAGGAAGGCGACGGGCTTCAGGAATACTGATTCTCCCCGCGACGCTCCTTTGAGGCAACTGTCACCCAGTTTTCGAGAAGGTATGCCTGATGGGTGCAGAAGGTCCTACTTCTTCACCGCCCCGCCTTCCTTCACGGGCAGCGGATGTCCGAGCGTGTCCTTGTTCGGCTGGAATCCGTCACCGGCGATATCGATGAAGATCGGGTTCGAGACGGCGGTCGGCGGCTGCTTGCCGTATTCGGGACCGGCGATGGGGCCCAGGAGCAATTTCTCTCCGGCAGCGACCACGATCAGATGGACATCGCCTTCCAGACTCAACTTTACGGTGCGATCGAATTTCGTGACCTGATTGCCAAATGCATCGGGGTGCTTCTCGCGGGTGTAGTCGTGCTGAGGGACGATGCGCCCGTTGGCGAGTACGAACACGCGGTCAATGTCGAACCAGTTGGGGCACTGGACCTTGACGAAAAGGTCGACCGACTTGGATGGAGCTGTAATGGACTGACCACAGGTCACACGTTTCGAGTGATTCGCTTCACAGGCATAGACTTCCAGAAACGGCCCGTTCGACATCACCAACCGACCCTGCTCGCTGGCATGCACCATCTCCAGCGTATCGATCTTCGCCGGGTCATCGGTCGAGGACTGAATCCAATTGCGATAGCCGCCCGATCCGTGGAAGTTGTAATGGGCGTCGGTGTTCACCACGCCGTAAATCTTGTGCCCCTGGTTCAGCAGTTGCAGCCAGTTGAACACCGTGTTGTTCTGAACCCTCTTCTCCCATTCGGCCGTTGGCTGCATGCCGAGAATGGTATGAATCGGGTGGACTTCAATGACATCCATAAAGGCGAACCCCTTGCCGTAGCCTTCGTCAGCTGTCCCGTCCCCATTCCGGTCGTAGAACAACCAGCCGATGTCCGGGTGATTCTGCTGGATCAGCTTCTCGCTGCGGTTGTCCCACAAAGCCACTCGTTCGATCTGGACTTCGGGGCTCTCATCGGGAATCGGTCCGCCTCCGTCCTGACGATGTGGGTGATGGTGCATCGGGAAGACATTCTGATGATTCAGTGGCAGCGGTGAGCCGGTCAGCTCCATCCCGGAACACGTCGCCATGAACGGACGAATCTGGAGCGTGTCGATATGGGTGTCGTAGGTGCTGACCCGGTTGTGTTCGGTGCAGGGAGCGAACTCGACCTGCTCGCTCGCCAGATTCAGAACGCGGCCCAGCTGGCTCGTCGTGTTGTCGCCGGACGGTGTGCTGTGGCTGTGAAAGTCGCTGCTGACCCAGCCGGTTGTTTCCACGACGCGAGGTAGTTTCGCGGTGAGGTTCGCGGTCTTTCCCGCTTCGACGATCAGATCGACAAACGCCGCATCGTACTCGGGGCCGTAGCTGATGGTGGCCTTGTAGGGGCCGGGAGCGAGTTGCTGCTGAAACTCTCCATGAGGGGTGTAGCGCAGATTCTTGACTC
The DNA here is from genome assembly GCA_043736295.1 of Planctomycetota bacterium. Taxonomy (GTDB): domain Bacteria; phylum Planctomycetota; class Planctomycetia; order Planctomycetales; family Planctomycetaceae; genus TH-plancto1. The sequence continues at coordinate 11,534 of JAYTCW010000260.1, forward strand.
CGAACTCAGCACTCTCGGGACCAAAGTTCGGCGTGATGCGGCCCGCAGGAACATCGAAGGCCACCTTGCAGGGGATCGGTCGGCCTTCGGCATCGGTGATCTTGGCGATGACCGTGCCGGGCTCGAATCCCGCCAATCGGACGACCTCGGACTGCTCCGCAGCTGGCCGAATCGTGAGTGGGATCGACTCGGAAACGTCGATGAGAGTTCCGTTGATGGAGACAGACAGCGTGTAATCCCCCGGCTTCAGCGATGTCGTCAGTTCGCCTCTCTCATTGCCAATGATTGTCGCCAGCAGCTTCTCCCCTCGCATAAACTCCACACGCGGGGCACTGATTCGTTCGCCACTGTGGGATTGTACCGCGAGTGTGATTCTCAC
>JAYTCW010000261.1:0-67189 GCA_043736295.1 Planctomycetota bacterium
CTTATGATCCGTATTCGGGCGAGGAGACAGTTTAGTTGATCTCGTCTGCTGGCTAGGGTCCGTCAATTCTTCAGATCGGTGCCAGGATGGACAAGCGCTCGCTTCCAGATCGCCAGCGTGACTGGCTGCAAACGGAACTCGATCATTGGCAGGCGACAGGCTTAGTGACCCCCGAACAGCGGGCGGGGATTCTCGGACTGTACGAGTCGGCGAATGACGTTTCTCGCAAGAAGCAGTCTCAGGGCATCTTCGTGTTGCAAGCCATCGCCATGAGCCTGTTCGGCTTGGCGATTCTGCTACTGATCGGGTTCAACTGGGAATACATCCCCGGCGGGCTGCGGATCGCCATCGTCGTGGGAGCCATGCTGGTCGCGCATACGATCGGATACTGGCTCCGCTGGACGCGGAAACAGCCGCTGGCCGGGGAGATCGCGACCTTTCTGGCTTGCTGCCTGTTCGGTTGCGGCATCTGGCAGATCGGACAGGTCTTTCATATCAGTAGCGAGAACGCCGATGGTGTCTGGCTCTGGGCACTCGGCGTCCTGCCCTTTGCCGTGTTCCTGGAGTCGGCGCTATTGCATGCCTTCCTCGTGGTCCTCTTGGGCACGTGGGTCGGCATCGAGTTTCTGGGGATCGGGTCGACGCGCTGGTGGGGCTGGTGGAGAGTTCCTGCGGGCTGCTACACCTTGCCGCTGCTGACTGCTCCCGGCATTCTGTGGGCGTATCTCCGTAAATCGGAAAAGACACTGGCGATCTACCTGCCGCTGGTGGCCTGGTGGTTGATCTTGTTGCCGATCGCCTGGAACAAAGACCTCAACCCGGTCTACTTCATTGGAGCTGTGGCGGCACTCTTTCTGGCGTTCGCAGAAGCGCATCGCATCGGCGATCCGATGTCGGCCCCCTTCCGGCTGTATGGATCGGCCGTGATCGTGGGTCTGTTGTTTCTGATGGGCTTCGTTGGCTTTCAGCGGGAGATGATGGGGCACTCTGGCGAGTGGACCGTGCTTCAGGGAGGTGCGATTCTGGTCGTGGGACTGGGGGTGATCGCGGTGCTGAATCAATGGGGAGCACCGCATCCCGAGGATTCGCCAGAATTCTTCCCCCGGTTCTTGCAGCGCTTCTGGCTGCCAGCGGGGCTGGTCATCATGTTCGGGGGACTGAGCCTGTGGAGCCTGCTCAGCGGGATCGAACGTAGCCAATACAGCCGGGGGTCTGGTCTGGAGAACTGGACCTGGCCGGTCCTCATTCCGGTCCTCATCACGAATGTCGCAACCGTAACGATGGCGGTCTGGCTCATGCGGGTCGGCTTGCGCGAGGATCGGGGCCGCCCCTTTGGCGGAGGTGTCGTGCTGTTTCTCGCGTGGGCCGTCGCTCGCTACGTCGATCTGTTCGGCGAGATCGGCGGCATGATCGGAGCAGCTCTGATGTTCTTTCTGTGTGGAGTCGGATTGTTTGGTCTGGCCCGATTCTGGTCTCAACGCAAGGTGTCTGCCGAATGAACACCGCCCTCACACCTGCCTCCTCACGAAGTGCCATGAGCCAGCGGATCGACGCGATCTTCACGCGTATCGAACGTATTCAACGGCCGGGCGTGCTCATCGCCATCGCAGCTCAATTCATCGTGCTGAGCGGCATGATCTTCATGCAGATGATCCCGCATGTGTCCGGGACGACGGTCTGGCTCAAAGTGGTCCCCGTCGACCCCCGCGATATGTTCCGGGGTGACTATGTTATCTTGAGTTACGCGATGAGCCGCCCCTCCGGTGGCCCCACCGCGTGGACTGCCGACGATCCCTCGCCTGGAACGGTCGTCTACATCACTCTCGTGCCTGACGACGATGGGATTCACCATCGCGCTGGCGAATATCTCACAGCCCCCCCTTCGAGTGGAACGTATATGCGTGGCATTCGACAGGGCGACAGCCGCGTGGAGTACGGCATCGAACGCTTCTACGTCCAGGCCGGAACCGGACTCGATTACGAACAAGCCGCCCGCACCGGCACCCTCTCCGCCGAAATCGCCATTGGCGGCGATGGCCAGGCGGGCGTGAAGCAGCTGCGCGTGGGAAATCGCTAGGTCGGAATGATTCGCCCGAACTACGCCCCCTCATGCGGACCAGGATCAAGCGTGACGTGCGAAACGGATTGACTCGCGCGGGGGATCGCCGTCGTGCAGGCTCGCTGCGTTTTTAATCATCGGCTTCCGGGGAATCATCGTCCTTTTTCTTCAGCACGCGCCGTCGCGTGGCACTCGGTTTTTTCTCGGGCTCAACGCCGCCCATCGCCTTACGGACGGTCTCCAACAAGACATCCATCGCAAAGGGTTTCCGCAGGTAATCAACCGCCCCCAACATCTCGGCGTAGGCCTTATGCCGACCGCCCTCATTGGCCGTAATCATGATGACTTTGGGCGGCGCGGGAAGCGTGCGGAGGAACTCCAGCACTGGGAACCCTCCCATCCGCGGCATCATCATATCGGTGATGACCAAGTCCGGTTTCTCGGTGGTAATCAGCCGCTGCCCATCAATGCCATTCGTCGCCAGCACCACACGATACCCCGCACCGTCCAGCACGGCGGACAACGTCGATCCGATCTCGCGGTCATCCTCGATCAAGACAATGGTGGACATGGCAGCTGAATCTCCCGGAAGGTCGCGAGGCACCTTCGACCTTGTTGAAAGAGAATGATACCCTTTCGGTTGTCCCCTGTCAGGGATCGGCGACATTCTGTCGCCGTACAGTCTGGTTCGTTGGGAAACTCGATGTTCACTGGTCTCGTGGAAGGTCTGGGCTCCGTGGTCGCACTGACCCCGGACACCGTGTCGCTGACCCTGCAAATCGCGGCTCCTCCTGAGTTGCCAGAGGTGGAGACGGTGCGTTTGGGAGACAGCATCGCGCTCAATGGGTGTTGCCTCACCGTGATTGCAATTGCGGGGCGAACCTGGAGTTTTCAGGCAGGCTCGGAGACTCTCTCCCGCACCAACTTGGGCCGACTCCAAGTCGGTGATGTCGTCAATGTGGAGCGTTCACTGCAAGTGGGCGCGAGGCTGGGGGGCCACTTCGTGCAGGGCCATGTCGACGCGCTGGGGTCTGTCGACGCAATCGATCAGGAGGGCGAATGGGTCCACATGACCTTCCGCGTCCCCCCAGCTCTCACTCGTCAGATGGTCGAAAAAGGCTCGATCACCGTGGACGGGGTCAGCTTGACGCTCGTCTCGGTTACGCCGGACCAGTTCCGCATCGCACTGATTCCCCATACCCTGCAAGTCACCACCCTCGGTCGCCGGGCAGTCGGCGATCCGGTCAATATCGAGACCGACATCCTCGGGAAATACATTGAGAAGATGCTGTCTCGGGGGTAAAGCGTTTCCCGGGGACGGTTGCTTCCGTGACTGATCCATTACCGGGAGGATCCGGTTTCGGCTGCTGAACTGAGGTCATGCGGGATTCATGAGAGTGGTTCGAGCGACAGGCTGTTGGTAATTTGTGGCGAGAGCATCACATCGCCTCCGTGACCTGTTGCACGTCGAGCCATTTCGACGGCAACCCTGAGCTTCCCTCCATGAGTCGTCATTCCGATCTACAACGTGTCCTCGATCTCGGCATCGTGGCCATCATCCGCGCCCCGAGTGGAGATCAACTAGTGCAGGTGGCTGAGGCCCTGTACGCCGGTGGGATCGATGTGATCGAGATCACGTTCACCGTGCCGAGAGCGATCGACATCCTGGCCGAGGTCAGCCGCAAGCTCGGGAACAAGATCCTGCTGGGGGCGGGGACGGTCCTCGACCCCGAGACCGCGCGGGCGGCGATGCTGGCCGGGGCGGAGTTCATCGTCACTCCGGCGGTGAGGCCGCAGGTGATCGAGATCTGCAACCGTTACGATAAGGTCGTGATGAGCGGGGCCTTCACGCCGACCGAGGTGCTGCATGCCTGGGAGTGCGGGTCGGATGTCGTGAAGGTCTTCCCAGCTGAGATCGGCGGGCCGACGCACCTCAAGGCTCTGGCCGGCCCGTTCCCGCAGATTCGCCTGCTGCCGACCGGCGGAGTGAACCTCAACACGCTGTCCGACTTCGTGAAGGCTGGGGCCTGTGCGGTCGGTCTCGGCAGTTCGCTCGTCACCAAGGAGCATCTTGCGAACAGCGACTTCGCTGGGATTAAGAAGCTGGCCGAGGCCTACGTGGCCAAGGTCAAAGAAGTGCGGGGCAAGTGACCCCGTGGGATAGGCTTCCAGCCTGTCATTGATGAGAGCATCGTCAGAGTCGGTGTGCAGGATATCGCCAACCATTCCCCTCTTCATTTTTCTGTCCCTATTTTTCTGTCTTCCTTTGGTCTTGGAGAAAGACAAGAAGAATGCAGGCAGAAAGAGAGGGACAGAAAATCAGAGGACTGGCTCTGCCTGTTGGTTGAACACCAATTCTGAAACTGCTCTAAAGAACGACAGGCTGGAAGCCTATCCCACGAGTCAGACCTGTCCGCCTCCGTTCAAATGGTCGTCAACTCAACAGGCCCACACCATGTCCCTCCCCCGCATGTACCGCATCCGCCAGTCGTTCGACACCCCCCGACTCGGCGATGTCGCCGCAGCTGTGCGAGAACAGATGGCCTCACTGAATCTGGCGAGTCGCGTTCAGCCCGGTCAGATGGTCGCTATCACCGTCGGCAGCCGAGGCGTGGCCAATGTGGCCCTCATCACCCGCGAGATCGTCCAGCACTTCCTCTCCTTTGGTGCCAAACCGTTCGTCGTCCCCGCGATGGGTAGCCACGGCGGAGCCTCAGCTGCTGGACAGCGGGCAGTGATCGAGAGCTTTGGCGTGACCGAGGAGTTCATCGGTTGCCCGATCAAAGCCACGATGGAAACGGTCATCATCGACAAGACGCCGCAGGGGATTCCGGTCCACTTCGACAAGCACGCTAGCGAGGCGGATCACGTCTTCATCGCCAACCGGATTAAGCCGCATACGATGTTTGTGGGGCCGATCGAATCGGGTCTGCACAAGATGATGTTGATCGGCCTGGGGAAGCATGCCGGAGCGGTCATCTATCACCGGGCGATCAAGTCGTTCACGTTCCTGGAGATCATCCGCGCGGTGGCCGATGTGGTGGTGAAGCGTTGCCGTGTGGTGGGCGGACTCGGGATTGTGGAGAACGCCTTCGAGGAGACCGCTCTCGTCGAAGGGGTCCCGGTCGAGAAGTTCTACGAGCGCGAGTGCGAACTGTTGGAGAAGGCCCGCGCGTGGATGCCACGCCTCCCACTCAATGACATCGATCTGCTCGTCATCGATGAGATCGGCAAGGAGATCAGCGGCACCGGCATGGACACCAACATCGTCGGTCGCAAGTTCAACGACCACGCTGCCACGCCCGACGACACCACCAATTGCCGCCGCATCTTCATTCGCGGCCTTACTGAAAAGACCCACGGCAACGGCACCGGCATCGGCCTCTGCGAATTCACCAACCGCCGCACCGTTGAGGCTCTCGACATCGACTCGACGACCGTGAATTGCGTCACAGCTGGACACGTCACCGCTGCGATGATCCCGGTCAATTTCGTCACCGATCGCGAGGTCGTGGACACGGCTCTCAAGACTTTGGGCCTGACCGAACCCGAGGACGCTCGCGTGGTGCAGATCCGTAACACGTTACTGCTGGAAGAGATGCTGGTCAGCGAAAGCTGCCTGCCCCAGTTGAAGGACAACCCGCGAGTGAGCATCCTCAGCGGTCCGCTGCCGTGGGAGTTCGACCCTAATGCGAACCTAGTGGATATCTCCCACGGGCATTGAACCGCTGAACAGAGAGCGGGGCTTCCGAAGTTCCAAAGTCTGGGGGTGAGATTCCCCGGACAGCAGGCATTATGGGGGAATTCTGAGACCTATCGCTGACTGCTGCCTCTGTCGGCGGCATCCGTTATGATTCGCGCTGAATACCCTTTGGACCCCGCCCGATGCTTGCCCCACTCTCCATCCTCCCCGTGTCCCGACCGGTGGTCGGCTCGATACGCCCGCCGGGGTCGAAGAGCCTGACCAACCGGGCGCTAGTTCTGGCTGCGCTCGCGCAGGGGCCGACGACGCTCACTGGGGTGCTGGATAGTGTCGACACGCAGGTGATGATTGAAAGTCTGCGACGACTGGGACTGTCGATAGAGCAGAATCTCGCCGTCAACACGATCTCGCTGGTCGGCTGTGGAGGTCAAATCTCTTCTCAATCTCTCAAAAGCCCACCGGTGGCAACCGGTAGGACCGAGCTATTCTTAGAGAACAGCGGGACGAGCATTCGGTTTCTGACTGCCATGTGCTGTCTGGGGCACGGGAGGTTTCGACTCGATGGCAATGCCCGGATGCGTGAGCGACCGATTGCTCCGTTGGTCATGGCTCTCTGCGAAGCCGGTGTCAATATTCAGTGTGAACTCGACACTAATTGTCCCCCGGTCGTCATCAATGCGAAGGGGCTGCCCGGCGGGACGTGGACCGTCGATGGGAATCTGTCGAGCCAGTATCTCAGCGCCCTCTTGATGATCGGCCCGTGCGCGAAGACGGATGTCACGCTCAGCGTCCACGGAGAACTGGTCTCGCGTCCTTATGTCGATATGACGATCGCCAACATGCGGCAGTTCGGGGCCGAGGTCACCGAGCCTCGGCAGGACGTCTTTCAGATCAAGGCCCGCTCCTACCAAGGCTGCCACTACGACATCGAGCCAGACGCCTCTGCTGCCAGTTATTTCTTCGCCCTTGCAGCTGTGACTGGCGGAGATATTACCGTGGAGGGGCTGACTCGTGAGGCGTTGCAGGGGGATGTCGCGTTCGTGGACGCCCTGTTCCGGATGGGGTGCCAGGTGATCTACGGCCCGACCTCGATCCGCGTGATCGGTGGTCCTCTACACGGTATTGACATCGACATGAACGCGATCAGCGACACAGCTCAGACGCTGGCGTGTGTCGCACCGTTTGCGACTGGCCCGACCCGGATTCGCAACGTGGCCCATATGCGGCTCAAGGAAACCGACCGTGTGTCAGCAGTCGTAACCGAGTTGCGGAAACTCGGTCTCACCGTCGACGAACACGACGACGGGATGACGATCTACCCCGGCCCGCTGCATGGCGGGACAGTGGCAACTTATGACGATCACCGGATGGCAATGAGCTTTTCGCTGCTCGGTCTGCGACAGCCGGGGATCATGATCGCCGATCCAGGGTGTACGGCGAAGACCTATCCCGAATACTTCACTGATCTTGAAACTCTGTGCCAGGCTGCCCGATGAACCGCTTCGATTCACAAGGCCGTCGTCCCGGTCGTCCCTCGTTTCGCCCTGATCAGCGGACCTCGACTCCCGACCGCTTCGCCGACGCGCGCGCCGTGACGTTTGAGGCACTGGGCACTTTCGAAAACCGCCGAGCCTTCGTCTCCGATGCCCTTGATCAACTCTTCTATGAGCGAGGCGTCACGGGACAGGACAAGGGGCTGGCGACCGAGATGTCGTACGGGATCGCCCGGCGTCTGGCGACCATCGACGCCATCCTGCTGACGGTGTGTGACCGTCCGCGCGAATCGGTCCAGGAGGGACTCTGGCGGCTGATGCGGATCGGAACCTATCAGCTCGCGTGGCTGCAATCGATCCCGGCACATGCGGCGATTCATGAGACAGTGGAACTGGCCCATCGATTGGGACAATCAGGCTGGGCTGGGTTTTTGAACGCGGTACTCCGGCGATTGCAGCGAGATGTTCTGCCGCTCGATCAAGCCGGATGGTCGAGCCAGCGCACGATCGAGGAACTGGTTGAGAACCCAGACCCCTGCTGGCTCCCGATTCGCGAAGCGCCGTCAGAAGCCCACGGGTTGCAACCCGTGGGCTTTCCGGTCGATCCGCCATCCGCCAATGACCATCAGCCTCTGCTCCTCGACGGCCTCCAACTTCGCCAACCGGTCTTCCCTGACCCGTACCGCTTTCGGGCGGCTCACTGGGCTGCGGCGTTCAGTTACCCGGAGTGGATGATCGACGACTGGTGCCAGCAATTCGGCGAGGTCGGCGCTCTTGATCGGGCGAGTTGGTTCAACTCGACCGGGCGGATGTGTCTTCGAGTGAATCTGTCGAGGACAACGCGCGAGGCCGTCTTAAACGAACTCGAACAGTCCGGCATCGCAGCCACCCCGGGTCACTTGCCCGAAGCGATCCTCCTCGCGAATCCCGTCCCGGTCGACAACCTGCCGGGATTCTGGGAGGGGCTAGTCAGCATCCAGGACGAGTCCGCGATGGCAGCTGCGGCTCTGCTTGCACCTCAGCCGGGTTGGCGGGTACTGGATCTGTGCGCTGCTCCCGGTGGCAAGACGGCCCACATGGCGGAGCAGATGCGAAACCAAGGGGTGATCGTCGCGTGCGATGCGACGGCGGAACGGCTGCCGCTGATTGAGCAGAACTGCGAGCGACTGCGAATCGAGATCGTGCAGACCTGCGAAGTAAACATGGACGGCACCGACCTGCCGGACGGTCCGTTCGACGCGGTGCTGGCCGATGTGCCTTGCTCGAACACCGGGGTACTGGGCAAGCGGCCCGAAGTCCGCTGGCGATTTGTGCCGGGGGAACTGCGAGAACTGATCCCGATTCAAATGCGACTGTTACGGTCAGCTCTCGACCGCGTCAGACCGGGCGGTCGTGTCGTCTATTCGACATGCAGCAGCGACCCGCGCGAGAACGAGAACGTCATCCGCGAAGTCCTCGCCCACTATCCCAACTGCGAACTCCGCGACCAGCGGCAGCATGTGCCCGGCCATCCCGTCGATGGTGGTTTCGCCGGGCTGATCGTTAAGCGGGACGCGTGATGGGGCTGCTCGCGTCTGGCGAACATCATGAAGGTCATGTCGCCAGCTCGACTACTTCGAAAGCTGTCCCTTCAGCACGAGCGTCGCGGGGCCTTGGCATTCGTGATCGTTGCACGGCTGATAGCGAATTGACAGGGTGACGGACTCTGTGTCTTGATCGAATCCCTCGGGGATATTCACCGTGGCTTTGAGTTGCACAGTTCCTTCGTAGACCGAGAGCAGATCTTCCAGTCCTTCGAACTTGAGGTCAGCTCCGGTGGGGTACTCAATCGTGCCTAGCGTCGATCCGCCGGTGAACTCAGCCTTGAGGACAGTCGCCTTCATATTCTTCGGCCGCGCGGGGTTGGCATTGATGTGCCAGCCGTCTTTGATGCGCAGCGTGACCACGACCGGGCACTTGGCACCGGGCTGGAAAGAGGCTTGTGCAAACGCGGCTTCGGCCTGCACGAGTGGGTGGTTCTTGGCTTCTTCCGCAGTTGGACGAGCGAAGACGGTCAACTGGGCGGGCTCGGTCGGCTTCGTGGGTGCAGGAGTGGTCGGCTGTGGAGGGACCGGTGTTCCCGCCACCGCTTCGGGAGCGGCCTCTTGCGGACCAAATGCGGTCAGGTATTCCGCCAGTCCGATCGCTAGATAGGCATGACCCGCCGGGCTACTGTTCACTTGAGACGCGAAGACTTCCAGTGTCTTCCGAGCCGCATCACGGTAGCGGTTATCCCCCGTGACCTTGGCCAGCCGGACGAGGTTCCGCACCGCCTGGCTGTTGCCCGACGGCACCACCGAATCGTAGGCGTTCTTGGGTCGCGCGAGCAGCACCTCATGTCGCTTCGAGGTCAGGAAGAACCCCCCGCGCGGGTCGCTGCATTGTTCCAGCATCTCGTCCGTCAGACGACGCGACTCACTGAGCCAGTGTTCATCTTCGGTCGCTTGATGCAGAGCCAGCAGCCCGGCGACCAGCCCCGCATAGTCTTCCAGAAAGGCAGGAACCTTGGCGTTCCCGCCACGATACACATGCAGCAGCAGTCCATCCTCCGACCGCACTCGTTGCAGCAGAAACTCCGCCGCCCGCTCTGCCGCATCCGTGTAGTCTCGCCGCTGGAAGGTCTGTCCCGCCTCGGCAAACGCTTGAATAGCCATCCCGTTCCAACTCACCAGCACCTTATCGTCCTTCAGCAGCGCGGGCCGCTTGGTCCGCGCGGCCAACAGCTTCTTGTTGATCTCAGCCAGTTGCACTTCCAGCTCTCCGACCGGCAGTTGAAGTGCCTCAGCAGCGTCCGGAATCGATTTCGGCAGGTGCAACACCGAGCCGACCTCGAACGGGGATTTCTCATTCAGCCCATACACCGCCTGAGCAATGGGCAACTCTTTCGGAGTCAACAGCTGGGCGATTTCAGCGGGCGACCAGACGTAATACTTGCCCTCGACGCCGTCGCTCTCGGCATCCAACGCGGAGTGAAATCCTCCCTCGACTCCGTGCATATCGCGGAGCAAGTAGTCGAGTGTCCCCTCGGCCACCTGCCGGTAGCTTTTGAGACTCGTGCGGGCATAGGCTCTTGTATAGACGCTGGCGAGTTGGGCGTTGTCGTACAGCATCTTTTCGAAGTGCGGGACCAGCCAGATGCGGTCGGTGCTATAGCGGTGGAAGCCCCCGCCCAGGTGGTCGCGGATGCCGCCCTGCTCCATGTGAGTCAGTGTGAAGTCGAGCTTCTTCATGATCTCCGGAGCAGTGACCGCAAACGGGCCAATCGTCTGCAACAGCTCCAGCCGCGCCGGGATCGGGAACTTCGGCGAGTCGGGCGAGTCCTCGGAGAAGTCGAAGCCCCCGTACTCGGGATCGAAGCCCCCACTGACCGCATCGACCGACTTGGCCACCATGTCGGTCGACAAGGGAATCGGCTCCAGGACCAGCTGAGGTCCGCTCAGCCGTTTGACCTCCTTGGCAATTAACTCCGAGGTCGCGATGACCGCAGGCTGTCGATTAGTCCAAGCGGTTTCGACATTCTTGAGGATCGTCATGAAGCCTGGTCGACCCGGCATGTCGGTCGGGGGGAAGTACGTCCCGCCCGCGATCGGCTTCCCTTCGGGAGTCAGAAACATCGAGAGTGGCCACCCGCCCCCCTGGTTCGACCCGGCCAGTTGCAGGTAGACCTGCAAGCAGAGCATGTACAACTCATCAATGTCGGGCCGCTCCTCGCGGTCGACCTTAATGTTAATGAAGTGCTCGTTCATGTAGGCTGCAATCGCCTCATTCTCGAACACCTGCCGCTCCATCACATGGCACCAGTAACAACTGGTGTACCCGATGGAGAGGAAGATTGGCTTCTTCTCCGCCTTGGCTCGTTCCAGTGCCTCTGGTCCCCAGGGATACCAGTCGACCGGGTTGTGAGCATGCAGCAGCAAGTAGGGGCTGCTCTCTTTCGAGAGGCGGTTCGTGTGCTTATGAGCAGCGGGCTTCGCAGGCACCGGATCAGCGACCGCCAATCGCGAGGTCGTCTCGACGCACGTCAGGCAGACCGCCAACACGCAGAGCAAGAGGATTCCAGATTTTGTCATGTGTATTCGCTCCGTTCCGCCAGTCGCAGACTCCGTCCACCGGAAGTCTATCGCACGCGGATTGTCAGGGCGAGACGAATCGGGATGGGCACGATTTCAGGTTCCGAGGACACCGTCGTCGATCGCTGAAGGTGTCTCGCGAGAGGGGTGAGATGTCGGGACTCATGAGTATCGATTTCCAAATCGGATGCGACTATCGCATATCCCTCTTCTTTGCCGTCGTGTCATCCGTTAGAATCAAACATTGCACATTGCGATATGACAACAGGAGTTCCCATGACTTCACAAACATCTCTCGATCCCAATGCCATTGTGACAATCGGCACGGTGGCCTCTCGTACGATCAGCGAGTTTTTTAATACAGGGCGGCGGAAAAGCATCCGAATTCCATGGAGTCGCTTCCGTCGAGTGCCCCACGAAGTGCTGCGGGAGTATTTGAAATCACGCGGGTTGCAATTGGGCGATCTCGAACAGGCGGAGGAGCTGGTTTCCGACACGAACTCACCCTTCGATGTCGGGGGATCTGACGATCCGGTTGCGTGGCAGCTTCCGGAGACGCTCTCTCCCTTCGTTGTTGGGGAACCTGTCGTGCTGGCGCTCGATGCGACCATTGTTGCAAGCATGCTGGAAAAACTCCTGTTGGGTGAACTGGTTCAGCCCATCAGTGTTTTGACTACGACAGAATTCGGTCACGGCACGGCTTTCTTCATGCTGTTTGAGTCTGGAGCCATAAGCTCGGTCTCAGTTCAACAAGGTCAAAGCCCGCAAACCATCGAATTCCCCGACCCGCTGGAACTGATTGATCCACTGAGAGATGAACCCTTAGAGGGGGCTTACCAGGTCACCTTGATCCAACTGATCCGGCCCGAGGATCGTGTCCATGCCGCCTGATCCGATTCGATCGGGCGCGAGCCTCACCAATCTCTTCGGTCGCTGGGTCACTCCCGGTGATGTGGATCGTCCGGCGGTGGTCTTGATTCACGGGTTTACCGCGAACGGCTCCTATCTGCTGGAATTGGCCTCGTTCCTGGAAGAGTGGGGGTATCGATCGCTGCTGTTCGAGTTCGACAGCTATCTGGGGATCGATACGGCTGCCGTGGATCTGGCGGCTCGGCTGTTGCCGATTTCAGACGAGTTATCCCAGCATGGCTTGGTTTTTGTCGCGCATAGCATGGGGGGCTTGGTCGCCCGAGTCTTCATCCGCCAAGCGGAGGCCAATACGCCCCTGAGTTCAGCGATACGCGGCCTCTGTACACTGGGAGCGCCACATGCAGGCACGCTCAACGACCAGACGGTGATTCGACGATTGGCCGATTGGTCCGACTTGTTGACCGGAATCTACCCGTTCCTGCGTTCACCGACTTGTCGTTCGGCCACGCAACTCACTGGGACGGACAGCGAGCGATTGATTGAAACGCTCAATGCGGCCGATCGGGAATCGCCACTGAGGATCCCCACCCTCACCGTCTCGGGAGGTCTGGGGCATTTCGAAGTGGCCCCAGGACTCGTCAAGAATCATTTTGCCAATCAGTATCTCCAACGGGTGCTGTCCACTCCCAACAACGGACTGGTGACGGAATCGAGTGCTGATCTCCGGGCGGTCCTCGGAAGATCGGACCTCCCGATTGAACACTTCAACAGTTATCCAGAGTATGCGAGAACCAACCATTCGTATCTGGTGCGAAACCAGACAATCGCCCAGCGGATCGTGGAATGGTGTCGCCGGTGCTGCCCGGCGACATGAGCACGTTCAGATGGGATTCAATCTCCGCCCGAGCATTCCGCCTCGGATTTTTCGTTTGGTAATCTCGTTCCGGCGAGCGTCCAACTCACCAGCCTGTCAGGTGACAACACACCGAAGCGGTGAATCATGGTGACGTTTCGGGCGTCGCTGGCAGTGGCGGATTCTCGTACTGAGAGGGACCTCTCCAATGGCGACGGCGATTCTGTACCTCCCCATCCCATTGCTTCCAGAGGCCGCGATCACGGTCGGCTTGCCGAGACGCACGGACCGCGTAACCCAAGACTCCCAACAAGGCGACTCCCAATAGTCCGATCGTCACCTTTCTGGCGACGGAGTTGTGAGCTGGGCGGCGGCTCAGGAACAGTCCCAGAGTGACGATGGCCGCCGATGTTGCTGCCCCGACTGCGATGATCGTGACTCGAGAGGGCACTTGGTCCCGGCCCCAGGCCGTGTGAGGATATTCAGGAGCGACATCGGCCCGACAGACCGTTGGCAAAAGCAACAGGAACATTGCCACGATAACGCAGGTCGCTCTCGCGGTGATTTGCATTTCACTCTCCTTGGGGCAGGCGAGCAGAAAAACGAGGCGTCAGGATCACACGCACGCTTGGACGGGCAAATGTGCCCGTCCCACGACTTAGATCCTTAGTTCGTCGTGATCGACGCGATGCGGTCGAGGAAGCCCTTGAGGTGCTTGCTCCGCGCGGGATGTTGCAGCTTGCGGACGGCTTTGGCTTCGATCTGGCGGACGCGTTCGCGGGTCACTTTGAAGATGCGACCGACCTCTTCGAGGGTGTATGTGTACCCGTCGCCCAGGCCGTACCGCAGCTTAATGATCTCCCGCTCGCGGTAGGTCAAAGTCTTTAGCACGTTGTCGATGTTACCCTTCAGCATGTCAGTGGCAGCTGCACTGACGGGGCTTTCGGTGCGGTTGTCCTGCACGAAGTCGCCGAAGGAACAGTCGTCCCCTTCGCCGACGGGGCGGTCGAGGCTGACCGGCTGGCGGGAGATTTTGAGGACGCGGCGGGTCTCGTTGACTTCGATCCCCGAGGCGACGGAGAGTTCTTCGACGGTCGGTTCACGTCCGAGTTCCTGGACCAGCACCTTGCTGACGCGGCGGAGGTGGGACATCGTCTCGATCATGTGAACCGGGATGCGGATAGTCCGAGCCTGATCCGCGATGGCGCGGGTGATCGCCTGCCGAATCCACCACGTGGCGTAGGTCGAGAACTTGTAGCCCCGGCGGTATTCGTACTTGTCGACCGCCCGCATCAGACCGGTGTTTCCCTCCTGAATCAGGTCGAGGAACGACAGGCCGCGATTCCGATACTTCTTGGCGATCGACACCACCAGCCGCAGGTTCCCGCCCGACAGGTCGCGTGTTGACCGCTCGTACGAGGTGTACCGCAACTGGATTTCCTCCGCCCGCTTCTTGCCGGACTCGGGAGTCTCCAGCGTCATCTCCATCAGTTCGTTGAGTTCCTTGAGAGCGACCTCTGCGGACTCGACGCTCCCCTTGTGAAGTTTCAACTGGTCGCGCAGCTGGACCATGCGCGTGGTGATCTGCTTAAAGCGGTCCATCAGCGGATGGATGCGAGCTGTGCGGACCCCCATCTCCTCGATCAGCTTGGCGATCTTGCGGCGGTTCTTGTTGAGCCGCTCTTCCGTCTGCTTGCGGACGGCGGTTTTGGTCGCGGGATCGGTGATGATCTTGAAGTCGGCGAGGTTCCGCGATTGCAGATGGCGAATCGTTTGCAGGTTCAGCGGCATGCGGCCGATGATCTGGTCCTTCTCCAATCCTTCGGTGAGCGAGACCTTGATCGTGCGGTCAAAGGGCAGTTGGCCATCACTGACGCGCTGCAGGACTTCGACGGTCTGCTGAGCGACGTAGTCGTTTTCGAGCAAGTGGTGCCGGTAGCGGCGGCGGGTGACTTCGATCGTCTTGGCGAGGGAGATTTCCTCCTCGCGAGTCAGCAGCGGCAGTTCGCCCATCTGGGTCAGATAGATGCGGACGGGGTCTTCGATCTGCTTGGCTTCGCTCAGTTCGACGGAGCCACGTTTTGGCTTCGCGTTGGCGGTGACCTTAGTGGCGGTCTTCTTCTTGGTGTCGGCTTGGCTGACGCGGCGCAGTTTGAGGTCATCGCGCACACTCAGCCCCAACTCCTCCAGCAGCATCAACACTTCTTCGAGCTTCTCCGGGCTGACCGCTTCATTCGGCAGATAAGAGTTGATCTGCGTGAACGTCAGGAACCGCTGCTGGCGAGCGAGGTCAATCAGTTGGCACAGGGCTTGGTCGTGCTGGTACATGGTGGGGTTTCCTCCGGGGTTGAACGTGAATGAGACAGCCGTGGGGATGGCTGGCTTACGCAGTCGTTCTCTTGGTGGCGCGTCTCTGGTGAAACTGGTAGGCCTGGCGCAGCTGGTCGGCGTCGTCAGGTGGAGGCGTTCCCTCGCCGGGTGCGGAGGACGTAGGTGCCCCCCGTTGGAGTTGAGACTGCTCTTCCTGGCGCCATTTGAGGTTGTCGATGGTCGCACGAAGGAAAAGAGGACAAGTCTCGTCGGCATCGGCTCCGGTTTCCCGGAGTTTCTTGGCCAGGTCTTTCGCCCGGGCCTGATCGTCGAGCCACACGGCCAGACGCTTCAACTCGGAATCTTCGAGTGCCCCGAGCAGGCTCTTGAAGTTCCAGGGTTGGGACTCGCCGTGATACAGCATCTCGGCAAGCAACACTTGCAACTGCGGGTGCCGGATGGAGTCGGGGTCGATCTCGCGAACGACGAACCGCAGCAATCCGGGTGCAGTCAGCAATACTTCTAGCAATTCGCATTCCAATCGGTCACTCAAGGTGAGCCGACCGGCATACAAACGCGCTGTTTCATTGGGCCGAACCTCGGGGCGGACCTCAGTTCGGCCCTCTTCCGGGGGGAATGTGTCGTCCTGTCGAGGAGTTCGGCGGGCAGCTTGGCTTCGTATTTCTTGCAAACGCTCTCGCACTTGTTCCTCACGCAGACCCAGCCGTTCGGCAAGAGCTGCCAGAAGCAGACCTTCGCGGACGTGCTGCGTCATGCGCGGGGCGGCTGCGAGAACGGCGAGCATCTCTTCGAGGATCCGCTGCCGACCATCGAGTGTCTTCGAAGGGTACTTGGCTTGCAGGCAACGCAGCTTGAAGTCGAGGGCCTCGGGAGCGTTCTCGACGAGAGACCGCAGAGCATCGGCTCCCTTGTCGGCCAAGAACTCGTCCGGGTCCTGGCCCTCTGGCAAGGTCAGAATCCGCAGGTCGACATCCTGCACGATGAACCGCTCCAGCACGCGCTCCGCAGCGGCCATCCCGGCGGCGTCTCCGTCATAGACCAGAACGACCTGGCGGGCAAAACGCTTGAGGATCGTGACGTGCTGGTCGGTGAGCGCGGTGCCGAGCGTGGCCACGGCGTTCTTCACGCCGTACTGGTGACAGGCGATGACATCGGTGTAGCCTTCGCAGATCAGAGCCGTCTCGGTCTTGCGGATCTCGTCGCGGGCGGCGTCGAGAGCGAAGACGAGTTTGCTCTTCTGGAAGACGACGCTTTCCGGGCTGTTCCAATACTTGGCTGGGTGGGTCGACCCGGGGAGGATGCGACCGCCGAAGCCGACCGCTTGCCCGCGCTCGTTGCGAATCGGGAACAGCACGCGGTCGACGAAGAAGTCGTGGTAGCCCGGCCCGCGATCCCGCTCACCGATGAGACGAGCAGCGACCAGTTGCTCCGGTTTGAACTTGCCACGGGCCTGACCTTGCAGCCAGTCCCAGTTGTTCGGGTGGTAACCAATGCGGAACTGCTTGACCATCTCGGGAGTCATGCCGCGACCACGAATGTACTCGCGAGCGGGCTCGGCGAGTGGATCGGTCATGAACGTCTTGTGAAAGAGTTCTTGCGCCCAGAGCAGGGCTTCGTAGATCGCCGTGCGGTTGTCGTCATCACCGCGTTTGCCCGCGAACTCGGGCAGCTTGATGTTGGCCCGTTTGGCCAGGATTTCGAGGGCCTCGCGGAAGCCAATGCTTTCACGCTTCATCACGAATTCGAAGCAGTCGCCCCCCGCGTTACAGACCCAGCAGCGATACGTCTGCCGGTCGGCGTACACCCGCATTGAGGGGTTATGGTCGTCATGGAATGGGCAGAGGCACACATGCTCGCGCCCGCCACGCTGCGGAGTCAGAGCGACCGCTTCTCCGATAAGAGCGACAATGTCCGTCTGGGCACGGACCTGTTCTTTGATGTCGCTCGAGAGATCCACAGGCACCCCATCCACATCACACGCGGGAAGAACCCCGACTGTGACACTCTCGGTCGGGCCGCATCTTCCACCTCGGCGAAAGAATCAGCCCAGCCCATAGAGTCATCACAACTGTACAACACAGCCCGGACAAGTGTACAAGCGTCTGCCTGTCATCTGCAGTCTCGACCGTCCTGTTGCGTTAAGATTCTACACGCAGAGTCGGGCGTGGTCAAATTGCGACTGACCGGGAAGACAAAGTGTCGGGTGCCGTAACTGCATGTTCCGCAGGATGTTGAACTCAGGGACGACCGACCGACTCCCCCCAGCACGTTGACCTTTCGCAATCCACAAAGTCCCTCACTTGAGGGGCTTTCGGTGAGTGGCTCGGAATCGTCCCGGAAATGTTGGACAGTTGGTTTATGAGAGTTTTAACGAGAGGGGCTTAACCGATGTCTGCGCACGCCGATTCGGTCACAGAGCCTCCGTTTCCGCGCTCGGCGGGCTGATCAAGTCAGCGTTCAATCCTCCTAACGCTGAATCGGCACAATGGCCACACTCCAATGACCGGTCACTATTCCATAGGGTCGGGTGGAAACTCCCCCAGTTTCGCAAGTGTCTGCCGGATTGCGATCATGGCCTGCCGATTCATATTGAGAGCATCCGCAGTGGCTCGTCCCATGGGAGTACGGCCTGCGATTTTCCCATTGCGCAAGAGACGAAAGTGATCAGACCAACGATTTAGACGGGGATGAAAGAGCGATACGAGTTGACCCGTCAGGGGATCCCTGCCCTTCGTTTTCGCGGCCTTGCACAAGGAGCAGGTGACACACGCCAGCGCCAAGTTCTCGGCGACCGTCAGCCCCTCTGCTGCGTGCGGGTGGATGTGGTCGATGTGAAACGTGGCTTCTTGAGACAACTGTGACAACCGGCAGTACTCACACAATCCAGCGGCTCGCTCGCGAACCAAGTCACTGAGCGATTTCGGAATGTGTTTGCTCATGGTGTTTTCCGGCGCGTGGCCAGACGCGACCGTAATCGCATGAGCGAGAGCAGATCCACCAATTCCGTCAGGGCCGTGGCTTCGCGCCGTTCGCGCCGCGAGAGCTTGCCGGTCTGGTCTTGGCGGTCGAGCAATTCCTGCAACCGATCATTCAAGGCGGGGGGCAGACGAAACGACTGCCAGTCCTTGGGAAGGTCCATTTCGACCAATACGGATTGACTCATTGGACTTCTCCCCTCGCAATCACGGAGTTGCGGGCCAGTTGACACGGTTGAGTTTACTCTGCAGCGCGACTGCCTGGAAATGTGGAATGAAGAAGAGAGGAACGTCAGACGGAATCCCGGGCTCGCTCCGCCCGAGCGAGTCGGCGGTCCCGGTCACGTTTCATCTGGCGACGTACCCAGATCACCACAACCAGTCACACGGTCGGTATCAGCAACCCGATCCAAAGTGGATCGTTCCATCGTGGCCATTTTGGCTGCCGCGCGATGGCTAGCCCGAACGCTGCGAAGAGCATGGTTGCTATGATTCCGGGGACCAAGAGCCAAGCGGCCAGCTTTGTGATCGCTCTGGCCTGTCGAGACTCCCACGCGAGTATCGTCTCGGGAGTCAGGTAATGCTCATGCAGCGGAACTCCCAGCGTGCTGGCCATCAGTTCTGCATCACGTATCAGTGGTTCATCCTCGTGGCACTCGGCAAGCTGCATTCGCTGTGGCATAAGGCGATCCCGGTAGCAGAGGTTGAGCTGATAGGCGAATAGTTCGTTATGAATTCCCCGACTCTGGAGATACTCGATGACCTGCACTGCCAGAATATCGGAAGCCGGGAGTTCGCGACCGAGCGACAGGAGGACACGCTGCCTGGAGCGGTCGTACTCCACTCGCGGGATGGCCTCCAGCATGATCAAACACCCCACCGCCATTCCACCCGCATAGAAGATCGGGAACAAGGTCAGCCCGAACTGCAAGCCACGAGCGGCACCCCATTGACCACAAGTCCAGTAGATCACGGGAGCCAGCAACAGCCCGCCAGCGACGTGCATCCCGAACGTTCGCCCGCCAAACACCATTCGCTCCCCGCTGATCCGCAGTCGCCACATTGGCGCCCCTTGAGAGATTCGGGCAGGCAACGGGTCGTGCGACAGTGCATCGATGTGCGGTGTCTGAGTCATTTCAGGGTGGCGATTCTGACGGGATCGATCACGGAAGCCAGGAAGGCTGCAATCCCTCGGCATAGGGATCGTATCGTGAACTGTCCGGTGGTGTCGCTGCGCTCGCCACCAGATGGTGGCTGGAATCCTTTCAGGAAAGGCGGATCGTTGAGCGATGATGATTGACCGTTGAGTGAAGGAACCCTCGTAACCTGACCTCGCAGACTTCCGAAGTTTTTGGGGACGCGAAGTCTGGCCGCTCGCCTTAACCCCTGAAGAACCCTCAGCGTCCCTTGTATTCGTTGCAGCCGGACCAGCTGACGATTCTCGATCCACATTCTGAAGATTCGTTGAAGAGAGGGGATTGAACCGGCGGCAGTTTCCGGGCATCGTGGCCTAAGTTCAAGGAAGTGATGCGTGTGTGCCACATACGCCATGACTTCTTGAGGGAAATCCTCAACACCATCGTGGGTTGTTCGATGGCGTTCGTGACGTGTGATCAGAAACGCGACATTCGTCGATTCGCTTCTGCCCCCACGCTCGGTCGCCCTCTTCAAACAGCTCAGTCCCGAGGGGGCTCGTCGGACAGCGATTGGTGCCATTGTGCGAGGGGACGGCGATGAAGCGTTTCAATCTGTGGGTCGGACTGTGGTTGGTGACAGCTGGGTTCCTGGCTCCGATGTCGTGGGCGCTGGATCTTCCGGCGACGAGCCGTGATCCAGAAACGGCCTATGTTTCGGGCCGGCGATTGGAGAGCGAACGTCACTGGAGTGACGCGATCGAACACTACAAGGGGGCTCTTAAGAAGTGGCCCGACAATGCCAACCTGACCTACGGGCTGCGTCGCTCGCAGTTTCAGTTCTCGATTGAACGCCGTTATGACGATCTGTCGTTCCGGGAATCGCTCAAAACTCAACCGATCGAGAATGGCATCCAGCTGTTCACTTCAGTGCATCAGATGATCCAATCACATTATGTCGAGGCGATGGACTCGACATCGATCGTGGCTCATGGCACGGAGAGCCTGTGGCTGGCCCTGGAGAACGAGAAGTTCTTGGAGAACAACCTGTTTGGAGTGGATTCAGGCCGCTTGCTGTCATTCCGCAAGGAGCTGAAGGAGCGGTACTGGAATAAGTACGTTCGCGGCGAGTACGAGGCGAAGATACTGATTCGCGAGATTTGCCAACTGTCGATGGAGCGAGTGGGCCTGGATCCCGGACCAGTCTGCATGGAATACGTGTTCGGAGCTTGCAACTGCCTGGATGATTACAGCAATGTGATGACTCCCGGTCGGCTGCGAGATCTGTTTAACAACATTGACGGACAGTTCGTCGGTGTCGGAATTGTGATGGAAGCGGACTTGGGCAAGGGGATGAAACTCCGCCAGGTGTTGCCAGAGAGTCCCGCCGCGGAAGGGGGCCTCAAGTCGGGCGACCTGCTCGTGGGGATTGACCGCCACGATTGCCGAGTCATGACCACCGATCAGGCCGCCAACCTGGTCACTGGCCAGCCCGGCTCACAAGTCACTCTCATTGTGGAACGTCCGGGTGTCGGCCAAGTCACGGCCAACTGTACCCGCCGTGAGGTCGTTATCCGCAGTATCCCGCTGGCCAAGATCGTCGACTCGGCGAATGGCATCGGGTACATCCAGCTGACCGGCTTCCAGAAGAGTACCGTGATGGAACTCGATATGGCCCTGAATAAGCTGAAGCAGCAAGGGATGAAGTCGCTGATTCTGGATGTGCGTCAAAACCCAGGCGGACTGCTGACCACGGCGGTCGACCTGCTCGATCGGTTCATCGCGGATGGTGTGCTGGTCTCGACGCGAGGCCGGGAACAAAACCAGAACCAGACCCATACCGCCCATGCACCGGGTACGTGGGATCTGCCGATCGTGCTGCTCATCGACGAGAACAGTGCCAGTGCCAGCGAGATCGTCGCTGGAGCGTTTCGGGATCACCACCGGGCCAAGATCGTGGGCCGCAAGTCCTATGGCAAGTGGTCCGTTCAGAGCATCTACGACAACGATCTCGGCTACGGCTGTGGGATTCGGATGACGACGGCCAAGTTCTACTCCCCGAATGGAGACACGCTCGGTAAGATCGGCGTGAAGCCGGATATCGAGATTCCCGCCGATCAAGCGGCCCCGCACATCATTGGCGAGGTCGATGCGGTGGCGGATGCCGATGTTCGCACAGCCATCGAGCAACTCAAAAAGGTCGAGTACACCCAGCGATGAGCGACAAGCCCCCGTCCTTCGACTCCATCTGGCTACGCGAAGGACAGGGGTTGCCGCCCACTGTGAAGTGGTCGTTTCGCGGGGACGGAGCCATCACCGGTATGGCGATGTCTCGCGAGTCGGGCGACGTGTTCGTCTGCGATGCGTCGTCAACGCTGTACCGACTCACTCGCAGCGGCAAGATCGCAGCTGTCACTCACCCGAAGGCTCCTTACACGCAGCTGGTGTGGAGCGAAGACGGTCAGTGGGGCTACGGGGTCAACGGCGATCGGTCGCTGGTGCGAATGGACCGCAACCTGCAAATTGATTGGGAATACGAGACCCACGACGACATCTTGAGTCTGGCCGTGGCTCCGTTTGGGCATCATGTCGCCGTCTCGCATGCCGATGGGTCGAATATGATCCTCAACGAACGGAAGCGCAAGATCGCCCGCTTCGAGACGGTGCGGCCACTGCATTTCATCCAGTTCTGCGGGACGGAGCCGGTCTTGTTTGGCTCTGCGGAGAATGGGCTGCTCTGCTGCCATAACCTCGTCGGGGCCCAACTGTGGCAAGAGCGAGTCTGGTCGAATGTCGGCTCGATGAGCGTGACCGGGGCTGGCGACATTATTTACCTGGCGAACTTCAGCCACGGAGTGCAGGCGTTCGACGGAGACGGCGTCAGCCTGGGGGCGTATGTGCTGGAAGGGACCGTCGAGCGGGTGGCGGCGAGTTACGAGCCGTACCGTCTGATCGCGACCACCATTGAGCAGTTTGTCTACTGGCTCGACTCCGATGGGGATCTGATCTGGGCGAGTGGAGCCCCGGCAGCGGTCGTTGATACCGCGTGCGACCCACTCGGGGAGTGGGCACTGATTGCCTTTCAAACGGGCGATGTGCTCAGGTTGGACTGGGGCGTGTAGAGCCGTTTGATATTGGCTCGCGGACGAGGCCGACAAGAATGCCATGTCTATCCAGCCCGCCGCGGAAGACCTTGGGGGATCGGGCACGAATAATAGCTCACCCCTTCAGGCCACGCCGTGAAGGATTCCCGCGAGGCGTTTTCCAGGGTTCTGCTCCCTCTCCCCCACATTCGATGCCGCTTTCAGAGAGGACTCGACTGTGGGGGAGAGGGACGGGGTGAGGGGGCCTGAACGGTCAGTATGGCCCCCTCACCCCAGCCCTCTCCCCCGCAACACGCACCCTCCGAAAGTCACATCGATCGCGGGGGAGAGGGGGCCGGAAACGTGGTGGCTGCTTGGCGAACGTGATCCCTGAGAAATCCTTCACGGCGGAGATCGTGTGGGGGTTGGAACTCGCGTCATCGATCGCCAACCCAGGGTGTCCCCTGCGTGGGCAACCCTGGGCTACGGGGCGTGACCCCGTTGGGGTCGGGGCACCGACGTTTGGGGGACGCCCTATGGAGCGAGTGACCGAAGTCCGGTAGCGGCCCAATGGTCCGGGCTTTATAGTTCACTCGAACGCAGTCGCCCCCACGGGGACTGCGACACCTATCCGCAGCGAGGCTCTGAAGATGACACGGAAGATTCATCGGTGGTGGTTGACGCCCATGCTCGGGCTGTGCCTGCTGTTCACGGGTTGCCCCTCGAAACCGAAACCGTCGGCGGAGGCAGACGGCTGGGCCACCACGCTGCTGGAACCGTTTACGCCGCCGCCGCTGGCCGAACTCGACGCCAAGGCCAAGTGGTTCTCACAGCCCGTCGAGGATGGAATCGAACTGCTCCGCCAGTATCAGGCCGAGCATCCTCAGCAGACGACGACTGCGGAGGCACTCTCGCTGGAGAACAACACGACCAAGGACAATCAACGCATCCTGGACGGGATGAGTCGTCTGCCGAAAAATGAGAGCGAGGTTGATTGGGACGCCACTCTCAACCAGCACTCCCCCATGAACGTCAACGGGCTCAACCCTTTGCTGGCTTCCTCAGTGGGAGATATCGATGTCCTGAGCTTGACCGGACTCGGGCTGACCACGATCGACTGGACGATGCGGCCGTTTGCTGATAAGTCGGTCGTCAAGACGTGGCAGACCAGCGAGGACCGCCTCTATGACAAATTTGTCATCCGCGACGACCTCACCTGGTCGGATGGCACGCCCGTCACGGCTCACGACTTCGCCTTTAGCTTCAAAGCGATCATGAATCCCAAAGTCCCGGCAGCGGCCATGCGATCGGGGCCGGATCAGTTGCGCTGGGTGCATGCTTATGATGACCACACGGTGGTGATCTTTCACAAAGAGTCGCTGGCGACCAACGTGGGCAACGTCAGCTTTGCGATTCTGCCGAGGCACATCTTCGAGAAGTCAATCGCCGAAGACCCGAAGCTGACGGAGAGCCCGCGGCATGTCGAGTTCGAAGCCCATCCGGTCACGGCGGGCCCCTATCGCGTCGCCAAGTTCGAGCGTGACAAAGAAGTCACGATGGAACGCCGCGAAGAGTGGTTCATGAAGGATGGCAAACAGATTCGCGACAAACCGTACTTCAAAACGATTCGCTTGAAGATCATTTCAGATGACAACACGGCATTGCTGGCTCTGAAGAATGGCGACATCGACACATTAGAGCTGCGTCCCGAACCGTGGATGACCCAAACGAATGATAAGGACTTCTACAAAGCCCACACCAAGTCGTTCGGCACCGAGTGGTCGCACAGCTACATCGGCTGGAACATCGGCAGCAAATACTTCTCCGATGTCCGAGTCCGCCAGGCGATGTCTTATGCCATCAATCACGAAGAGATGATCAAGAACATCTGCTACAGCCTCTATGAACCGGGGCAGGGGATCTACCACCCGACCGCCTGGATGGCCCCCGATCCGATGCCTGCACCGTACCAGCAAGACTTGGTCAAAGCCGAGGCGCTCCTGGAAGAGGCGGGTTGGACGGATGAGGACGGCGATGGCATCCTCGACAAGGAGATCGACGGCCAGCGGGTGAAGTTCGAGTTCGCCCTCCAATTCGGCAGCGGCTCCAAGGTCGCCGAACGCATCTGCGGGATGGTGGCGGAGAACCTCAAGCAGATTGGCATCTCGTGCATCGTGAAGCCAACCGAGTTCACGGTTCTGCAAGCCGATGCCAAGAAGCACAACTTCGACGCGATGTGTGCCGGTTGGGGGTCGGGAGCGGACCCCGATGACTCGGACAATCTATGGACAACTAAGGCCCTCAACACTGGCGGTCGCAACTACGTGAAGTATTCCAACCCCGTCGTCGACCAGCTGTTCGAGGACGGCAAGCGAGAATTCGACCGGGCCAAGCGGGCCGAGATCTACCGCAAGATTGCTCTGATTCTGTGGGAGGACCAGCCGTATACCTGGCTGTACTATCGCAGCTCGATGTACGCCTTCAACAAGAACCTGCGGGGTTACATGTACAGCCCGCGCGGGCCGTTCCATTACTCACCGGGGATCGGGTCGATCTGGAAGGCCAAGTAGTCGTAGCCGCAACAGTCTGAATCCGGCGAGCCGGGCGGCGTCAGCCCCCGGAGTCTGTCGACGACCAATGAGACTCCGGGGGCTGACGCCGCCCGGCTCGCCACGAGTGTTGGAAACGACCACGGAAGGACTCCCCCGGACATGCTGGATTTCTTGATCCGACGGCTCTCGATCGGCCTGCTGACGCTCTTGCTGATTACATTCGGCGTGTATGGTCTGGTACGCGCCATGCCGGGTTCGCCGCTCTCTCGTGTTGAGGATCGCGGCGACCTCAAACGCCAAATCTCGGATGCCGATCGCAAGGAGTTGGAGCGGCAGTACGGTCTGGATTTGCCGTGGCCAGTGGCCTATGTGAAATGGGTCACGAGCATGGCCAGCGGGGATCTCGGTCGATCATTTACTCATAAACGCCCGGTCAGTGAAGTCATCGGCCAGCGCATCGGCCCGACCTTAATCCTCTCCACAACCTCGCTGTTGCTGGCCTATCTCATCTCGATTCCGCTCGGGTTGCTGTCTGTCGCCAGGTCCGGCAAATGGGACGAACGCGCGATCGGCATCTCGCTCTACGTCTTGTACTCATTCCCGGGCTTCGTGGCGGCGTTGATGTTGCAACTCGTCGTGGCTGTGAAGCTTGACTGGTTGCCGCTGTATGGGATGAAGTCGGACGAGTACGACACGTTCTCGACCGGCGGAAAAGTCTGGGATATCGCCAAGCACTCAGTACTGCCGATCATTGTCTTCACCTACGGCAGCTTGGCGTACTACACCCGCTTTATCTATGCCAACATGCAGGAAGTGATTCGTCAGGACTACATCCGCACCGCCCAGGCCAAGGGGCTCGGCCCGTTCGCGGTGATCGTCAAGCACGCCTTCCGCAACACGTTAATCCCGTTCGTCACCAAGATCGGGCTGAGCTTGCCCGCACTGCTTAGCGGGTCGGTCATCATCGAGCG
Organism: Planctomycetota bacterium; assembly: GCA_043736295.1. Taxonomy (GTDB): domain Bacteria; phylum Planctomycetota; class Planctomycetia; order Planctomycetales; family Planctomycetaceae; genus TH-plancto1. Next base: position 26,133 of record JAYTCW010000261.1, read on the forward strand.
GATCTTCAATTGGCCCGGCCTCGGCCAGCACTACTTCTCGGCGATCCTAGAACGCGACTACCCCGTCATCATGGCCCTGACGCTGCTGTTCTCGGTCCTGACCCTCGCGGGGCAGCTGTTGGCCGATCTGCTGTATGCTCTCGTCGATCCCCGCGTGCGAATCGAGGACAGCGGGGGGTGATCCCGTAGCCACGTTCGCCAGAACGTGGGGGGCTGGGACCAGCGTCCAAACACGGTGAAGACTTCCGAGGTCTTCGGAGACTTCGGAAGTCTGTTGGCACCCGCGATCGCCGAACCAAGTCGCCCACCTTCTGGCGAAGGTGGCTACGAGGCCAAGACCACATCCACCGACAGCTCAGGTTCCCCGTCCATGCCCGACCCGCTCACCCCGGCCCCCCTCCCCGTTCGCCAGTCTGCTGGTTTCTGGAAAGAAACCTGGCGGCGGTTTGTACGTCGCAAGGAGGCAGTGGCGGCGCTGATGTTGGTGATAGGTCTGGCGCTGGTGGCCGCACTCTCTCCGGCGATTGCGGGGACCAAGCCGATCGTCTGCAAATACAAGGGCCAGCTCTACTTCCCCGCGCTGAGCTACTTCAACGAGTCGTGGGAGAACCCGATCTTCCAGAAGGACAAGTTTCGCAAACGCTACCCGCTCAATCTGCCCCAGAAGGATCCCCAAAGCTGGGCCATCTGGCCGTTGTCGTTCAATGACCCGTACCGCCGAGTCGAGGACAAGGAGTGGCCCGACCGGCCCGGCAACCCGCGCGGAGACCAGAGCGGGCCGACCGGCATGAACTGGTTCGGCACGGATGAGATCGGCGTGGATGTTTTCGCCAAGATGGTGCATGGCACCCGGATCGCGCTGCTCGTGGGGTTTGTGTCGATGGGGATTGCGACGGCCATCGGGCTGTTGATTGGGGCCATCGGCGGGTACTTCGGTGGCTGGATCGATACGCTGCTCAGTCGGTTCACCGAGGTCGTGATGTGTGTGCCGACGCTCGTGCTGATCCTGGCTCTGTGGTCACTGATTCAGAAGCCGACGATCTGGCACACGATGGTCATCATCGGGGCCACCGGTTGGACTGGCATCGCGCGGCTAATGCGGGCCGAGTTCCTCAAGATCAAGCAGGCCGACTACGTGGCCGCCGCCCGCGTCTCGGGGATCTCGACGCCCAAGATCATCCTGCGGTACATCCTCCCCAACGCCCTCGCCCCCGTCCTCGTGCCGGTGACGTTCGGGATCGCCTCGGCCATCCTGCTCGAAAACTCCCTCAGCTTTCTCGGCTTCGGCGCTCCCCCACCCAACCCCAGTTGGGGCAGCGTCCTCAGCTCCGCCCATGGGAATTATCAGCTGTGGTGGCTGACGGTGTACCCCGGGCTGGCCGTGTTCCTGACCGTGCTGGCGTACAACGTGATTGGTGAGGCACTGCAAGAAGCCACCGACCCGCGACTGCGCGAAGGCGGACGATAGGACATGGTCCAAAACCACTTCCGGATGTGAACAAAAGGATTTCAACAGAAGCGACTGTGACGCTTCGCGTGAGAATTTCCTTTGAATTGCGTTTGCCCTCAGTGTGGCAGAGTGGCCTGCTGAGGCTCTGTGGTCTTTGCGCCTTGGTGACTTTGCGTTAACTTCCGGTCTTGGAACTGAACCTCAATTCGGCTTTGAGTCGCAGGCCGATCCGCCTAGAATCGTACCCAAGTCTGCTTCCCTGTTCGGGTTCTGCCTGCGGAGTTCTCATGGATTGGCTCGTGCCGTTTGTCACCCTGACCGCGATGGAAATCGTGCTGGGGATCGACAACATCGTCTTTATCGCGATTCTGGTTGGGAAACTGCCTCCCGAGCAACAGGCCCGAGCGCGGACCTTGGGGCTGATTGGAGCATTGGTCACCCGGATTTTGCTGCTGATGTCGATCAGTTGGGTGATGAAACTGACCGATCCAGTGTTCCAGTTGACCGACATCGGGGTTCCGGAGAGTTGGGTTTCGACTGACACCGGAAATGCGATCGCTGCGGGGACTGCTGCCTCTGCTGAATCTACGCACGCTTCGGGCCCCGCCGCCGGTCATGGCGATATGAACGGAATCTCCTGGAAGGACATCATCCTGCTCGTCGGAGGCGGATTCCTGATCTGGCACAGTGTGATCGAGATCCATGACAAGGTGGAGGGAAAGCACGGCATTAAGGTCGAGGGCGGCGGCAAAACCAGCTTCAACGCCACTTTGCTGAAGATCGCCGTGTTCGACATCATCTTCTCGCTCGACTCGGTGATTACCGCCGTCGGCATGGCTAGTCATATCCCCGTAATGATTGCAGCTGTCGTCGTCGCGATGCTGGTGATGATTGTCTTCGCAGGCAAAGTTAGCGCCTTTGTCGACAAACACCCGACCATCAAGGTGTTAGCCCTCAGCTTCCTGATTCTGATCGGGGTGTTGCTGGTCGCGGAAGGCTTCGACAGCGGCATGAACAAGGGTTACATCTACTTTGCGATGGCGTTCTCACTGATCGTCGAAGTCATCAACATGCGAATCCGACCAGTGGCCTCTTCGCCGATGATGAGCGATGATTGAGTCACTGGGGGAGGGCGAGGCTCCTGCCGAGCCGGGCGTGCCAGGAAACGTTCACTCTGGCTTGCGGCTCAGCAGGAGCTTCGCCCTCCCGCCGAAGACCTTTCCACAACAAAACTCAATCCACGACTTCAAGGAGGAACACCCATGTCCGAAGCCATCGCTATCATTCTCGCCGCAGGCAAAAGCAAGCGGATGTTATCCGAGACCCCTAAGGTGCTGCACCCCGCGTGCGGTCGCCCGATGGTCGAGTACGTGCTCGACGCAGCCCGCACCGCCGGGGCGAAGCGAATCGTCGTCGTCGTGGGCCACAAAGCCGAAGTGGTCGAAGCGGCTCTCAAACACCACCCCGATGTCGAGTTCGCCCTCCAATCCGAACAGAAGGGGACCGGCCATGCCGTGATGATGTGCCGCGAGGCGGTCGGCTCGCATCAAGGGCCAGTACTGGTACTGACCGGCGATACACCGCTGCTCCGGGGAGCCTCGCTCAAGGGGTTGCTTGACGACCTGCGAGAACACAACGCCGCCTGTGTCGTCGGCACCGCGCGCACCGAGAACAACCACGGGCTCGGTCGCATCGTTCGCGACTCGGCGGGGAATTTTCTCCGCATCGTCGAGCAGCGCGACGCCACTCCCGAGGAGCAGGCGATCACCGAGATCAACACCGGCTGCTTTGCCTTTGACTGCCAATCACTATTCGGAGCCCTCGCCGAGGTTCGCACGAACAACAGCCAAGGCGAGTTCTACCTGACCGACTGTGCCGAGATTCTCCGTCAACAGGGCCAGCCGGTCCTCGCCGCCGAACGCATGGAAATCACCGAGGCGATGGGCGTGAACACCCAGGAACAACTGGCGGAAGTCGAGCGCGTGATGCTGGCCGCCAAGTCGTAGGCGAGCGGCCAGACTTCGCGTACCCATAGATTCCGAAGTCTGGCGGTAAGGAGCTGGTCCGAAACAACTTCCCGATTGGATTTTGAACACGAAGATCGCCAAGGAAGCAAAGGGTTCCCTTTGAAATCCCTTTGCTTCCTTGGCGACCTTCGTGTTCAATTCCTTCCATTGAAATTGGGAAGTTATTGTGGTCCAAGTCCCAAGTTTCCACTGGCCGCTCACCGAGGCGATGTCGCTCCGCGACTCGCATTCTGTCTTCGAAACCAACGACCAAGATGTGGATTCGCAATGGCCGCGCTGCCATCGCTGTTTCCGCTTTCCCCGTCCCCTGCTACTATCTGAATGTGAGACGGTCCTCAACGGAGTGGGCCGCCCGAACTCTTCACGTACAGGCAACAGAGCAACCATGCGGATTCTGCGTTTGGCCGTTTGTGCCTTTCTCTGGGGACTGACCATGACGACTCAACCCGCATGGGCGGCGGATTTGAAGCCGGTCGCCTCGGTGGAAGGAATCACCGAATTTCGACTCGACAATGGGCTGCAGGTGCTGCTGTTTCCCGATCCGAGTAAGCCGCAAGTGACCGTCAATCTGACCGTCTTCGTCGGTTCCCGGCACGAAGGGTACGGCGAGGCGGGGATGGCCCACTTGCTGGAACACATGGTCTTCAAGGGGACGCCCAATCATCCGGAAGTGCCCCGCGTGCTGAAGGAGCATGGAGCCGACTTTAACGGGACCACGTGGCTCGACCGGACGAACTACTACGAAACGCTGCCCGCCAGTGACGAGAACCTGGAGTTCGCTCTCCGGCTCGAAGCCGACCGCATGGTCAACAGCTTCATCAAGGCGGAAGACCTCGCTTCAGAGATGACCGTCGTCCGCAACGAGTTCGAGCGCGGCGAGAACTCGCCCTCACGGATTCTCGATCAGCGCATGTGGTCCTCGGCGTTCGAGTGGCACAACTACGGGAAGTCGACGATTGGTAACCGGGCCGACATCGAGCGCGTGCCGGTTGACAACCTGCGGCGGTTCTACAAGAAGTATTACCAGCCCGACAACGCAGTGGTGATCCTCTCGGGGCAGTTTGACCCAGTGAAGGCGCTCGGGTTCGTCGAGAAGTATTTCGGCGTGCTGCCCAAGCCCGACCGCGTGCTGGAAAATACCTACACCGAAGAGCCTGCTCAGGACGGGGAACGCCGTGTGACTCTGCGCCGCGTCGGCGATGTCGCTCTGGTCGGATCGATGTACCACATCACCAGTGGGGCACATCCGGATTACGTGTCGCTCGATACGCTGGAGCATATCCTCACCTCGTCCCCGAGCGGTCGTCTTTACAAGGCCCTTGTCGAGACCCGCCGTGCCGCCAGCGTCAGCGGGGGCGCGTATGCCCTGCACGACCCCGGTGTCTTCAAGCTCTCCGCGGAGGTCGCCGTCGGCAACGAGCCGCTGGAAGTCCTCGGCACTCTCAACGAGATCGCCGAGTCGATCCACGAGAAGGGCGTTACCGAAGAAGAAGTCAACCGCGCCAAGACCTACTGGCTGAAAAACTGGGAGCAGTCGCTCAACGACAGCCAGCAAGTCGCCATCCAGCTGAGCGACTGGGCCGCCCAAGGCGATTGGCGATTGATGTTCCTGTACCGGGATCGCCTGGAGCAGGTGACCCCCGCTTCGGTGCAAGCCGTCGCGAAGAAATACCTCCAGCGGAACAACCGCACGGTGGGCGTCTTCCTGCCGACGAAGGAAGCGGAGCGCGTCTCGGTCCCCGCCACGCCGAACCTCGCCGAGATGATCGGCGACTACAAAGGTCGCGAAGAAATCGCTCAGGGGGAAGCCTTCGAGGTCAACCCGGAGAACATCCAGAAGCGGACCCTGTGGACCAAGCTTTCCAACGGCCTCAAGGTCGCCCTGCTCCCCAAGAAGACCCGCGGCAACACGGTCAACTTCCGTCTGAGTCTACGCTACGGCAACGCCCAGTCACTGGCGGGCAAAGCCGCTGCCACCGAGCTGCTCCCCTCGCTGATGATGCGCGGCACAGCCAAACTCAGCCGCCAGCAGATTCAGGACACCCTAGATCAGAACAGCGCCCGGCTCAGTCCGTCAGGCGGGGTGGGTGAGGTCTCCTTCTCGGGCGAGACGCGCCGTAAGAATCTCCCCGTCGTTCTGGATGTCCTGCGGCAGGTGCTGCGAGAGCCACTGCTGCCCGCCGACGAGATGGAGATCATCCGCACTCGCAAGCTGGGGATGCTGTCGCAGCAGACCTCCGATCCGCAATCACTGGCCCGCATTGCCCTCTCGCGTCGGCTGAGTCCGTACCCCGAAACGGACGTTCGGTATGTCCCCACCACTGAGGAAGAGATCGCTCGCTGGAAGGCCGTAAAGATCGACGACGTGACCCAGCTGTATCGCGACTTTATCGGCGGTCAGGTGGGCGAACTGGTGGTCGTCGGTGACTTCTCGCCGGACGAACTGCTGCCTCAGCTGGAAGCACTGGTTACCGGCTGGAAGGCCAAGGAGTCTTACGCCCGCATCGAACGGCCCGCGACGAGGACGACCAATATCCGGGAAGCGATCGAGACACCGGATAAGGAAAACGCCGTGTATCTAGCCGCCTCAATCCTGCCGATCAGCGATGTGTCGGAGGACTACCCGGCGCTGGTGATCGGGAACTTCGTGATGGGCGGCAGCACGCTGGCCTCGCGGCTGGGTGATCGTGTGCGTCAGAAGGAAGGTCTGTCGTACGGAGTCGGTTCAATGCTGCGGGCGTCATCGCTGGATGACCGCACGTCGTTCATGATGTATGCCATCACGAACCCGATGAACATGGCGAAGGTCGAAGCGGCGATGTCCGAGGAACTCGACAAGGCCCTCAAGGATGGACTGACCTCGGGCGAAGTTGAGGCCGCCAAGACAGGCTATCTGGAACAGCAGAAGATCGAGTGGAATACCGACGATTCGCTCGCGGCCCGACTGAGTGAACTGCTCTACACCGACCGCGACATGGGCTACTACAGCCGCCAGATCAAGGCGATGCAGGAGCTGACTCACGAGAACGTAAATGCGGTCATGAAGAAGCGGCTCGACCCCCAGACGATCGGCGTCGTCGTGTCAGGTGACTTCGCCAAGGCGGCCAAAGCCGCTCCGGTCGTGGAGCCGAAGAAGTAGCGGGAAGTTTTCAGTCGTCAGTATTCAGTTATCAAAGTTGAGGGGCCTGTCACGCAGTCCCTCCTCCACTGAAAACTGATGACTAACAACTGATGACTAACAACTCCCCCCCGGAGTCTGCGCTCATGGACCGGATGACAGTGGGACGACCGATGGAGCTGTTGCTCGTCGAGGACAGCCTCGTCGCGGGACGGCTGGCCTCGGGGGCGATTCGTCAGTGCGGGTTTGAGCATCGCCTGACCTGGTTGCGAGACGGGCAGGAATCGATCGACTTCCTAGCCCAGACGGGGAGGTTCTCGAAGGCTCCCCGCCCCGATCTCGTGCTGCTTGATCTGGTCCTGCCATCGCAATCGGGCTTGGCAATTCTGGAGTTGATCCGCGCGTCTGCCCCACTGACAACGATCCCCGTCGTGATCATGACCGGGGAAGCCGGTGACGAGGATGAGGCCGCTTGCCGCTTGTTGCAGGTTGAAGCCTATCTGGTGAAACCGCTCGATGTGCCCAAATTCATGAAGGTCATCGGGGATCTTCGGCACCACTGGCAAGCGGACATGATCCTGCCGAATCAGCCCCATGTGGATTAACAGACCGTGGGATAGGCTTCCAGCCTGTCGTCTTGGGCGAGCGGCCAGACTTCGCGTCCCCCGCCAGACTTCCGAAGTCTCAGAAGACTTCGGAAGTCTGGCGGTAGGTTTCCACGGGCCTGTCGTCTTGGGGTAAGAATGACAGGCTGGAAGCCTATCCCACGAGTCAGGCACGTTTGACTCGTCGATTATTGCTTCAAACACGCCAGTGCCGCACGGGCGGCGTCTCGGACCTGAGCATCGTCCGTACGAGCCACTCGCTCCAGTTCCGCAGTCGCCTTCACCGCGTCACTGCCCAGGCCGCCCAGACTCAATGCCGCAGCGCTACGGACCTCAGGGTCGACATCCTTCAGGGCGAACGTCAACGCAGTGACAGCTTTCGCCGACTTTGATCCCCGGCAGTGTCCCAAGGCGACAGCTGCGATCCAGCGTTCTTCGCCACTGCGAGACTTCAGGGCGGTGGTGAGTACCACGAGCGATTTCTCATCCACTCCCCGAATGCGAATCAGGGCTTCCGCAGCCTGAACTTGCGTCTGGCCGTCGGCATGATCCCGCAGCAGTTCGAGGGGGTCGGTGGCGGAATCGGCATGGACCCCGATGTCTCCCAGCATGTAACAAACAAGTTCGACGACCTCGGGACTGGAGTGGTCGAGCAGTGGGCGCAAGGTTGTCACGCTGTCCCACGGGTCGTTCTCGATGACCCACAACGCCCACGCGGCGTGTGCCTGGACCAGTGGATCGGAATCATTCAGCAGAGTGCGAACTGCCAACCCCGCTTGCCGGGCGCTACTCCCCATATCTGTGAGATGAATCAGCCCTTCTTTGCGGACTTCGGCATCGGTCGAATCGAGTTTAGTCACCTGGGCATAGAGCCACGGTTCGCAGTCCTGACAGGTGAGAGCCAGAGACTGCGGAGTGGCGGATCCCACTTCTTCGACGACTTCGATGTCATCCAGTGCCGCCGAATCGTCCAATGCAGGAGGTACGAATTCTTCTTCGGTGGACAGCGACACCTCTTCGGTGTTTGCCGAGGTGAGTTCGTTGACGGATTCATCGACTCCCTCATGCGAGTGCCATGTGTTCACCGCGTTCTCGGTCTCAATGGCATCAGCATCTGTCAGAGCGGGCGATGCCAAGCGCTCGTGGTCGTCGGCATGCAAGTCGACCAGCGGCAACCCTGAGACGTTTTCAGTCTCGGTGGGCTCGACCTCTTCCACGACCTCATCGGTCGCCGGGGGAGTTGCCCCAGCGTCCTTCGCCGCAGGCTGCTTCGGGGTGTCACCCCAATCGATCTCCCCTTCGTCCAGATCGAGCAAGTCTTCCAGATCTGCTTCCGTCACACCACGCGGTGCCTGACGATCACTCCGGGAGGCCAGTGCCGTGTCGGGGGATTGGGAGTCGTCATCAGCCCCCGGCTCAGCCCATGCGGGTGACTCAGCGGGAGTCTCATCCGTATCCAGCAGCTTCTGTTTCGGTGTCGCCGGAGTGGCTCGCTGGGCCACGGGGCGAGCGGGCTCCTCGATCGCAAGAGCCGAGAACTCTTCGGACTCCTGAGCTGCCACCGACTGATTCGCCCACGGGTCTTGCTCCACTTCGGCGGTCCGTGTGACCTTGGTCTCCTTGGGAGTTGTCTTTTTAGTCTTCGCAGCTGGGCGGATGGGTGACTTCGCGTCGGCATCCGCGTCTTTGGCTGCGATCGACTTTTCTTTGTCGGGTGTCGGCTTCTTTGATTTGGCGACCGGTCCGATCGGGGCTCGGCTGGACTCCACGGGCTTTCCCCCGCCTTCGAGGTACTCGCGGTACTTCTTCGAAGCGTTGGAGAAGTCCCCAGCCTTCTCGTACTTGCGGGCTTCGACGAGAAGTTCCTCATCGCCGCCCGTTTTGGCCGTCCTGTCCTTCTCCGCAACGGCGGCGTCCCGGTCTTTGCGTCCCGGCCACTTGATGCCAGAGATGAGCGGTTTCGAGCTACACCCCGACAGTTCCACAGCTGTGAAACAGAGTAGAGCCACACATCCCAGCCAGCGGTATGATTTGCGCATGTCCATCGCCCCCCACAGACCGTCCTCGATCTGGTCAGCCTGCTTTCTCGCTCCCCAGTGATGTCCAAGCGCACTTGTCCATGCACTGCCGAGCGCAGCCCCTCCTTTCATCGGCGCTGGACAACGCCCGGATGAATCTCAAAAGTCCGGCTGTGCGTAGAATTCTGTGTCTGAGAATGAATCCATTCTTCAAATCGATCTTCTGCAAGATCGATTCAACTCTTGAGTGTCGAATGGGATCACTCGGAAGAGACGTATTCTGCCGATCCAGCCGGGATCTGGGTCTTCAGACCTGGTGAGAAGATGGACAGACCCTTCGGGCTTGAAGATCTCCGGGGCTAGTGCCTCGTCAATGCTTGGAATTGGGGTTGAGCCCGGCCCGCCGGGAGGGCGAAGCTCCTGCTGAGCCGCGAGCCAGGGGACACGTCAACCCGCAGTCGCGGGGCGGCAGGAGCCTCGCCCTCCCGAGGAAGGCGGACCCCAAAATCAAGCCTTGACGGGCCAATAGGGGGTTCGACAAGTTTCGCACTCAGGAAGCACTGGATATTAGGCGAGCGGCCAGTGATGGTTTTACCAGTCGATCGGACTTGGGGTCCGTTCTACCCAGACTTGGGGGTCCAGGCTACGAGGGCGCTCACCGAATTGTGGAATGCTCTAATGGCGACATCTCACGCCACGCCGACTGCACCACGTCGTCCTTGATTACCAGCGCCGAGTCCGGCACCCGCTCCGCCAGCGACTGGACCGACTGCTCCATCACCAGCCTCGCCAGCTCCAGCCCCACCGACATCCCCTGCTGCTCGATCTCCGGAAACATCGTCCCCCACTCCGGAAAACTGTCCGGCCCAGACAACGCCAAGCGAACTTGCTTCGCCATCTCCCGCAGCCGCTCCTGCTTCCCCGCATTAATCCCCGCACGCTGAAAAGCCATCCTTGGCCTCCGCTTCGTCGGTAAGTGCTGAACATGGCAACAGTTCCTATCACCACCACTGGGACCGCTGCGAAGGTGGATCTATTTCAGATAGCCTACGGCGCAAAGTGCGTCTCGCACTCCCGGACGCTCCACTTGCAAACTGCATCTTGAGACGTTCGCACCATTTGCGTACGATCAGCATACTCACATGTGAGGGATCAGTCCGTATCGCACGGACTTCCCCCATCTCGAACGACCAGGGACTGGATCAAATGGCAAAAAACACTCCGCGTTGGACTCGGGCGGCTCAGCTGCTTGGCGTTTGGGGACTGGGAGTGCTGGCTTGGCCGACACTCTCGCCGGCTGTGGATTCTCCGGAAGCGGAGACGACCAAGCTGGTGGTGCAGATGATTCCCAGTTACCACGTCAGTAAGAAGGGTGTCGACGACCGCATCTCGAGTATGTTGCTCGATTCGTTCTTGAAAGATCTCGATCCCGCCAAGCTCTACTTCCTGCAGCCGGACATCGACGAGTTCTCGAAGTTCCGCTTGACGCTGGATGACTCGCTGAAGGTGGGTGACGCGCAGTTCGGGTACGATGTCTTTAAGCGGTATAAGGAACGCTTGGTCGTTCAATTGACCAAGGCCCACGCTCTCATCGACCAAACGCCAGACTTCACCGTTGACGAGTCGATGGTCATCAAGGGCGACGAATTGCCTTGGGCGCGGACGCAAGAGGAGGTCGACGAACGCTGGCGGAAGCGGATCAAGTATGACCTGATTCAGTTCCGGCTCGACAATGAGACCGACGAAGAAGGCCGCAAGCGTTTGCATAGCCGCTATCGCACGGTCCAACGCAATATCGAGCAGATGAAGCAGATTGAGATTCTGGAGTTCTACCTGACCGCATTGACCACCTGTTTTGACCCGCACTCGACCTACATGGCCCCGGAAAGTGCTGAAGACTTTGACATTCAGATGCGTCTGAGTCTGTTCGGGATCGGGGCCTCGCTGAAGTCCGAAGATGGTTACACGGTCGTCAACGAAGTCATGCCCCTGGGCCCGGCGGGGATCGATGGTCGCCTGAAGGCCAAGGACAAAATCATTGGAGTGGGGCAGGGGACCGGGGAAATCGAAAAGGTCTTCGAGATCCGTTTGAGCGATGTGGTCCGCAAAATTCGAGGCGAAGTCGGAACGAAAGTCCGCCTCGAAGTGTTGACGGACCTCAAGCGAGAAACCGTGATCTACGAATTGACCCGCGATAAGGTGCTCCTGACCGAGTCCGAGGCCAAAGGGGAGATCATCGAGACCAAGGATCGTCTCGGACGCCCGGGCCGGGTCGGCGTGATCAGCCTCCCCTCGTTCTACCGAGACTTCAGCGCAGCCGAGGGCCAGGCCAAGAGTGCGGCAGTCGATGTTGAAAAAATCCTCAACGATTTCAATGAAGCCGGTGGCGTGGATGCGGTGGTGATGGACCTGCGGGGGAACGGCGGCGGAGCACTGGTGGAAGCCCAAGAAATCTCCGGTCACTTCATCGATCAAGGCCCCGTCGTGCAGGTCAAGGAAACGAATGGCAAGATCAGGGAGCTGGATGACGAGATTCCGGGAGCCTTGTACACCGGTCCGTTGATTGTCATCTGCAATCGCATGTCGGCCTCGGCGTCGGAGATCTTTGCGGGTGTCATCAAGGACTACCATCGAGGCATCGTCATCGGAGACACGACGACCCACGGCAAGGGAACGGTCCAGAATCTGATGCCGGTCTCCGCTCGTCAGCCCTTCCGCGTACTCGGTGGAGGCACCGATCGAGGTCGACTCAAGCTGACGATTCAGCAGTTCTACCGCGTCAATGGGGATAGCACACAGAATCGCGGCGTCCGGTCAGACGTGGTCTTGCCATCCATTCTCGACCACCTGGACGAAGGGGAAGCGGGTCTCGATAACGCTCTGCCGTTCGATCAGATTCGAAATGCCCGGTACAGCGCTGGAAAACAAGTGCCGACCGAATTGGTGGCCACCTTGCAGAAGAATAGTGAAGTTCGCATGACAGCGAATGAGGACTTCAAAAAGGTCGAACAGGGGATCCAGCGCTTCATCGAGCGCAAAAACCGTAAGGAAATCTCTCTCCAAGAGTCCGTACTCCGCGCGGAGCGAGACACCGACAAGGCCATCACCGACGAAGAAAAGAAGCAGACTGGCGAAGTCGAAGAGAAAAAGAAAGACGAGGAGATCTTCCCCAAGAACTTCTACAACGATGAGTTGCTTAACGTCTCGCTCGACTACGTCGCGGGCCTCAAGGGGCAATTGACGGTGAAGAAGTAGGGCTCGCGAAAATTCTCTCTCTCTGAGCCAGTCTACCGCCAGAATCCGCCACAGCCGGGGCTCCTCCCCGGCTGTGTGTATTTACTCGCACGTGGGTCTGGACGGAAACACCTTCACGGTGAAGAGGCGTTCCATGCTGATCCGCGTGGCCTCGCTGGGGACGGGCCAAAGTGCCCGTCCTACACCCGCAGTTCGGTCGCCGTTCCGCCGAGGTCATTGGCGTACTTCTTTCGGATCGGGTCGACGATTTGGGTCACAAAGCCGTCGACTTGCTCGGGCGCGCGGCCGACGAAACGGCGGGCTTCGAGGGCGTTCGAGAGGTCGGCCTTCTCGAAGGCGGGGTCGGATTGAAGACGCTCGATTAAATCGTTCGACTGGCCGAACTCTTTCACCTGGCGACCGGCGGCTTGGCTGTGGACGCGGATGACCTCGTGCAGGATTTGGCGATCGCCACCGGCTTGCACAGCCGCCATCAGGATCTCCTCGGTCGCCATGAACGGGAGTTCCTCCGCCAGGTTCTTCTCGATCACACGCGGGTAGACGACTAAGCCCTCGACGATGTTGCGATAGATAATGAGCAGCGCATCGATCGCCAGGAACGACTGCGGCAGCGACAGCCGCCGGTTCGCGCTGTCGTCCAGCGTGCGCTCCATCCACTGCACAGCTGCGGTCTGCTCGGCGTTGGAGGTGAGGGACATGGCGAACCGACCGAGGGCACACATGCGTTCGGCCCGCATGGGGTTCCGCTTGTAGGCCATCGCGCTGGAGCCGATCTGGTCCTTCTCGAACGGTTCTTCGATCTCCTTGCGGCTTTGCAAAATGCGAAGGTCGCTGCCCATCTTATGGCCGGTCTGACCGATGCCGCTGAGGGTGGAGAGGACTTGAGCGTCGACCTTGCGGGAGTACGTTTGGCCGGTGACCGCATAGGAGCTGGGGAAGCCCATCTTCTCGGCCACGCGCTGGTCGAGCGTCTCACACTTGGCATGGTCTCCGTGGAAGAGTTGCAGGAAGGTCGCCTGCGTCCCGGTGGTCCCCTTCGCACCTCGGAACTTCAGAGACGCGAGCCGGTGTTCGAGTTCTTCCAAGTCGAGAACCAGATCCTGGCACCACAGCGTGGCCCGCTTGCCGACGGTGGTCGGCTGTGCCGGTTGCAGGTGCGTGAACCCCAGGCACGGCAGGTCGCGGTACTTGACGGCGAACTTGGCCAGATCGTCGATGACCTGCACGAGCCTCATACGAATCAGTTGCAGGCCGTCCCGCATCTGAATCAGTTCGGTGTTGTCGGTGACGTAACAACTGGTCGCCCCGAGGTGGATGATCCCGCCGGCGGTCGGGCAGAGTTCCTTATACGTCTCGACGTGAGCCATCACATCGTGGCGGCGGATCTTCTCGTGGTGGGCCGCGCGGGCGAAGTCGATGTTGTCGACCTGGGCGCGGAGTTCCTCGACCTGGGCCTGCGTAATGTCCAGCCCGAGTTCCCGCTCGGTCTCCGCCAGCACGACCCACAGCCGCCGCCACGTCGAGTGCTTCCGCTGCTCAGACCAGATCGCGGACATCTCGCGCGAGGCGTAGCGGGTGTTGAGAGGGCTTTCGTACTGGTCACGCGACACGGGGTTGGTCCTTGGGCGGGAGGGCGGTGAATCCGAGTTTCTCATTGTCTGCAAAGGGCCAGAAATGAAAAGCGTGCCGATCGTCGGCGATTTCTCCGAAATCGCCGGTTCAACGCGATTCGTCAGAACCACTTAGGACCTGGCTCGAAGCAACTTCCCGAACTGATTACACTTCGCGCGGGCCGGAATGACGCATTCGAGTGATCGAGTTGTGAGCCGCTAGGCGCTAGCCGCGGGATCTGTCCGGCGGACAATCAGCAGAACCGGCGGCTAACGCCTTGCCGCTCACAGACGTCTCTTTCCTCGCCGCGCGAGGTATATGAACAGAAGGGAGCGAAGGAAACGAAGAAACATCGAAATTGGCCCTTCGTTTCCTTGGTTCCCTTCTGTTCAACTCCCACGGACCAACACGGGAAGTTTTTTTGGAATGGCGACCTCCTCGGGACCGAGCAAACGTACACAGCAGACTGTACTGCAAATCACTCTCGCAACTTTGTGCGAACTGCTCTTTCAGCCATCGCCCCCATCGAACTCACATTCTACAACCCCTGTGTCCCAGTCCGTTTGGCACTGAGGACAGGAAAAAACAATAGGGGATCCTGGAGGAACTCGTTCGCGTTTGATTTTGCTTCCGCATGACGGACAAATAAATCGATGCAATCGCTGCCACTGTCGGATATAGCCGATGACGGCCACGGAAAAGAGTACCGGCATGAGCCAAGCGAAGTGTTTTTGTGGGATGTATCCCCCAATGGCTGCCAGGCAAGCTACTGCGAATGGGAGACCGATCAGCAGCATGTCCCAATAGTGGCGACGACGGACACTGCGGTCTTGTTTCACAAGAGCCATGAGACCTCCTGAGAACTCAGTCTTTCCTCACACCCACTGTCCCGAGTCGAACTGTCAATCCGTCTGCACTGGTTCACTTGGACGGCGTCTCAGCAACCAACGCCCCATACACACCGCCGCAGCGACTCCGGCCACTAGCCACGCCGCCCCTGCAGCCAGGAAAAGCGGCTGGCCGATCCGCAGATGAAATCGCTCGTAGGCCGCTTGTTCAGGGGTTGGATCAGGATACGGAACGCCGATGCCGGTCGCAATGACATGAGCCATGAAGATCGCTGAAAGCAGGGCGGCCAATGCCAGGAGTCCAACAACGACTTTCCACATTCACGAGCCCTCTCTGCCGCCGAAATATGTCTCTAGACAGAAACAGTTTCTGTCTTATCTGGTCAATTGCAACGGCCTTGCCGCTTCGACTTCCTCACAAGGCTAAACGTCCCGACCAACCCATGCAAGATCGTAAAACTCACAATTCGCGAGTCGAGACGGAGATGTCTTCATTGATCTCTCAACAGACACATTTCTTCTCGACTCAAACCGACTTCCTAAAAACTGAGAACTTCCCCCCTTTACCATTTCCAACTGATAAGCGGCCCGCTATCATTTCGATGTTGAGACTGAATCTCAAGTGCATCAGAGGCCCGCATGTCTACGGCTCTTCAACTTACCTTGGACTCCCTCGCGGAAGGCGAAATCGCCCGCGTGGTTGATGTTTGTGGTGCTTGCGACTGCTCCAATCGATTGTCGGAAATCGGTTTGCGGATTGGAGTTACGATCCGCATGGTCAAGCAGGGTTGCCCTTGTATCCTGGCAATCGGCGAACAGCGGCTCTGCTTTCGCCCGCACGATGATTGCACTGTGATCGTGGAATTGGCGTGAGACTGTGGCCTCGGCTATCCGCCTGAGAATCATGGGGCGCTGACCGGCTGACAGCTGATCCCACGCAACCCCCAGGAGCGTCGCGGTGACATTGGATCAGATTTCTCGTGGGGCTTCCGCTCGTATCCTCGACGTGACTGGCGATGACACGCTGGCGATTCGGCTGATGGAGATGGGGCTGATCGAGGGCGAGGAGATCGAACTGCTCGGGGCGGCACCGCTCGGTGATCCGCTGGAGTTTTCGGTGCGGGGGTATCGACTCTCGTTGCGAGCGAACGAGGCGAAGCGCGTGATCGTGGAGCCGGTCACGGGACACAAACCGTAGTCTGGACCCCCAGGTCCGGACGATCCACGACACAATTCGCCCGGACCTGGGGGTCCAGGCTACGAGATTCCATGACTGCCCCGCGCGAACTGACTGTCGTCCTGATCGGGAACCCCAACACCGGGAAGAGTACGCTCTTCACCGCACTGTCGGGCATGCACACGCGCATCGCGAACTTCCCCGGCTGCACCGTCGAAAAGAAGCTGGGGATCTACCAGGACCAGGGCGTCAAGATCACGCTCGTCGATCTGCCGGGGACGTATAGCCTGTCGCCGCGCTCGCTCGACGAGATGGTCTCGGTGGACGTGTTGCTCGGTCGGCAGCCCGATGTGGGAAAGATCGACGCGGTCATCTGCATCGCCGACGCCGCCAATCTGGAACGGAACCTGTATCTCTACACTCAGGTCCGCGAGATCGGCGTCCCGGTCATTCTCTGCCTGAACATGTGGGACCTCGCTGAGTCTCGCGGAGTCGTGATTGACCGCGAGGCCCTCTCGCAGCGGCTGGGCGTCCCGGTCGTGGTGACCAGTGCCCACCGCAACGTCGGGATCACGGAGCTCAAGGCGGCGATCCATCGCGTCGTCGGGACATCAATGCCCCCCGTCCGGCCCGAGTTCCCCGCAGCCTTCAACGACGAAATCGCCGTGCTCAGTCAGTGGATGCAGACCAAATACGGAGCCGTTCCTCCGCTGTTCTTACTCGAACGCATGCTGCTTGATGTCGGTGGGGAGAGCGAGAAGAAGCTGGCGCTGGCCCTCTCGCCCGAACTGCTGCCCGTGCTGGCCGCCTCGCGAGAACGCCTCGCCGAGAAGGGGTGCCGCGTCCCTGCGATCGAGACCAAGGTCCGCTACCAGTGGCTGCGAGAACAGCTGACCGGCGTGGTCACGCGGTCCTCTCCTGTGGAGCGTGTCACGACCTCGGACCGCATTGACAAGGTTCTCACGCACAAGGTCACCGGCGTCATCGCCTTCGTGGCGGTGATGTTCCTGATCTTCCAGTCGATCTATACGTGGGCCGCTCCGTTCATGGCCGTGATTGAAGCGGTCCAGGGCTGGGCGGCGGGGTGGGTCGAGTCGGTGATGGGATCGGGGACGCTGCGAAGCTTGATCGTCGATGGAGTCATCGGCGGCGTGGGATCGGTCATGGTCTTCGTGCCGCAGATCGCGCTGCTGTTCCTGTTCATCGCGCTCATGGAAGACTGCGGTTACATGTCACGGGCGGCCTTCCTGATGGACAAGTTGATGACGAAGATCGGCCTCAGCGGGAAGTCGTTCGTCCCGCTGATGTCGTCGTTCGCGTGTGCTGTTCCCGGGGTGATGGCCGCTCGCGTGATCGAGAATCGGCAGGACCGCATGCTGACGATCCTGATCGCCCCGCTGATGAGCTGCTCCGCACGGCTGCCGGTGTATCTGCTGATGATTGGGGCGTTCGTGCCGAGTATTTACGTCTGGAAGTTCATTCCGCTGCAAGGTCTGGTGTTGTTCGCGATGTACTCCGTCGGAGCACTCGTCGCGATCCCGGTCGCCTGGATCCTCCGCAAGTTCGTGTTCAAGGGCGAAACCCCGCCGTTCGTGATGGAGCTGCCGAGCTACAAGTGGCCCTCCCCGAAGATCGTCCTCTCCCGCGTTTACGACCGGGTCAAGGCGTTCGTCCTGCGGGCTGGGACGCTGATTTTCTGCACCACCGTTCTCGTCTGGGCGGCAGCTTATTTCCCCGAGGACCATACGCAGGAGCGCCAACTCCAAGGGCAGATCGCCCAGTTGGAAGAGACGGCAGGAGAATCCCCGACAGAGGCCCAGCACACTCAGCTCGACCAACTTCGCGAGCAAGCCCATCAGGTCAGCGGCCAGCTGCTCGCGAACAGCTACCTCGGTCGCTCGGGCCGCTTGATTGAGCCACTCGTTAAGCCGCTCGGCTGGGACTGGCGGATCGGGGTGTCGGTTATCGCGTCGTTCCCGGCCCGCGAGGTGGTGCTCGCCACCCTCGGGACCATCTTCAGCCTCGGCAGCGAAGTCGCCGACGAGGGGGAGGAGAACGAAAAACGTTTCGCGTCGACTCTACAGAATGCGACGTGGCCCGATGGTCGCCCGCTATTCACCTTGCCCGTGGCCGTCTCGATCATGGTCTTCTTCGCCCTCTGCGCCCAATGCGCAGCCACCCTCATGATCATCCGTCGCGAGACCAATAGCTGGCGCTGGCCAATCGTGACCTTCGTCTACATGACCGGGTTGGCCTACATCGCCGCCTTCGTGGTGTATCAAGTCGGCAGCCGCCTTGGTTAGCGGACTTCGTTCAACTTGTGAGATTTTCGTCAGGCCCCACGTCCACAAAACGTTCGTGCCACATCTTCAACCTTCCAGATCGGCCAATGTCATCCCCTGGCCTTCTAAAAATTCCCGCAGCTTGGCCAGTGCCCGATGTTGCAACTGGCGGACTCGTTCTTTGCTCAGCCCCATCTCGTCTGAGAGAACCTTGAGCGTCTTCTCTGAGGAGTTCTTCGCCCGCAGCCCGAATCGTTCTTCGATGATCAATCGCTCCCGCTCATCGAGAAGTTTTGACATCTGACGCATCATTTCCGGGGTCAGCGCGGGTCCGGTCGTCGGGGGCTCGAAGGGCGGTGCCGCCACGGTTTCCAGCAGCATTTCGGCAGGGCTGTCGACCTCGAACCGCCGCTTGCGTTGCATCCGTTGGATGACTCGGAAGAAGTGCCTTTGAATGGCGTGCGTGGCATAGGTGCTGAACCGAAACCCGCGACCGAAGTCGAACTTGTCGATGGCGTAAAGCAGAATCGCGTTGCCCTCGCTCAGCAAATCCTCGAAGTCATTCATCGACTTCGAGAACTTACGGGCGATCGACGCGACCAGTCGCAGATTCGATTCGACCAGTTGTCGCCGGGCGATCTCTGATTCGGTGATGAGATATTCCACCTCGCGCACGACCTTGACCCGAGGCCGACTCGGATCGATCTGGGAGCGCTTCCGATTGGCCAAGAATCGCAGGAAATTCATCCGGCGAAACAGGTGCAACTCTCCAGGAGGCGTCAGCAAAGGCTTCTGGAAGAGATACGACAAATGAGATGGCACGATACGATCTCCGGTCGATCGAAAATCCTGCGACTCATCGACATAGATCTCACTCGATGGCCAGTCAACATCCGCCAAAGTCATCTTCAGGAACTCAGGCGAGTGGATAAAGCTGATCTCTTGAGTCAGCAGGGACTTGGAACGTTGGACGAGGTGGCTGCGTGAGGGCCGGGAGGCAACTGCGGTGGTCATCAAATCTTCTCCAGCGAGACGTTGGACGACAGGAAACGTTCAAATCGTCCATATCATCCGTCCTGGGCAGAGAACTTCAACCGTTAAAACGTTCAAAATGTTCAGTTTGGAAATGGAGACTCCGGGGATGATTCGCACCAAGATTCGGGAAAAGAGGTCCAGTAATGAGTCAGGGCTCGATGTACCGATCAAGAATGGTGGTACTCATGCCCCAAAATCTCCCAGCGCATGCCCCACCGGGCGACAGGTCCATTGGGAGAATCGTCATCCTCCCCAGAGTTGAAGCAGGGCTGGGCTCGTTGATCGCATCCAAGGGACTCGTCTTCTTCCCACTCGGTCAGGTGTGTGCCTCAGAGAAGTTGTCAGCAGCTGTCATTCACCGCAGAGACACGGAAGTGTGGAGAAGCCCAAGCCCCGCCCCATGATGGTCGTTTCACGGATCCCGCAGAGGCATCTTCCAAAGAGACTCCACCTGCTCTGATGTGCCCCTGTGAGGCCCGCGACATTCAGGCAAACTCCCGGCCCAGCAACACCGATTTCCCCCCTCCTCCGTGCCCTTGTCAAGGGAGAGTGTCGCCGTCGCGGTTTTGACAGACTCATTCTCAACGGTCATGATTTCTCATTGAGATGAGCGGTCAGCGAAGGTGGACCGTGGGATCGGCTTCCAGCCTGTCGTTTCCAACCAATCGACAGGCTGGAAGTCTCTCCTGCTCGACAGACAAGCCTGACGATTCCCCGTTGGGCGAGCGGCCAGTGGAAACCTACCTGCAAGACTTCGGAAGTCTCCGAAGACTTCCGAAGTCTTTTGGTACGCGAAGTCTGGCCGGTCGCGTTGGAAGTCTGCACCAGAAAAAGGCTCGCCTCATGAATCGGTCTCATCGAATTTCCAGGCCACGATCCCGCGCTTGCATCTTGGCAGTGGCGTGCCTCTTCTGTGTCATTCCGGCTCGATTTCTCTGCTCACTTTTGGCTGCTGGCCCACTACCCGATCTGGTTGAGGTCGGTCGACTCCCGCCGGTCGAAGTGGCCGATGTGCAGAAGACCTTTGTGGTACAGCATGGTTTTTCGCTCGATCTGGTGGCGCACGAGCCCATCGTCAATGACCCGGTCGATGGCTGCTTTGACGAGTTCGGGAATCTCTTGATCGCGGAGATGCGGGGCTATCCGTACTCGGCCGAGGTCCGACTGCCGCAACAGCCGCTGCCGCTGGGGCGGAAGGATGCCTGCAAGGTGCGGCGGCTGGTCGATGCCAATCGCGATGGAATTTTCGAATCGAGTACCGTCTTCGCCGAGGGCCTGAGCTGGGTCGTCAGCGTCTGTTGCTACGACGGCGGCGTGTTCGCTCTGGCCCCGTCGCACTTGTATTACCTGAAGGACACGACGGGCGATGGAGTGGCTGACATCAAACAGATCGTTGCCAGCGGGTTCGGACGCGGCAATGTCCAGGCGATGGCCAACAACCTCAAGTGGGGGCCGGATGGTCTGATTTACTTCGCAGCTGGGATGGTCGGAGGGGACATCACGATCTTTTCTCCCAAGGGAGCTGAGCTGCAAAAGCTCACCGTGCGTGGACGTGACCTGCGCTTTGATCCCCGCACCCGGGCGTTCGAACTCATCTCCGGTGGACAGCAGTTCGGCCACAGCTTTGACGACTGGGGCCAGCGGTTTGTGTGCAGCAACAGCAACCACATCCAACAGGTGATCTGGCCGGCAGAGGCCCTGGATCGCTTGAGCGGCATGACCGCTCCCCATGCGATCGAATCGATCGCCGTCGAGGGGGCTGCCGCTCCGGTTTATCGCAAAAGTCCCGCCGAGCCGTGGCGGATTGTGCGAACTCGTCGTCGTGCCAATGACCCGGAGATGAAGCAGCGACTGCCTAGCACTGAACTGGTGGCAACAGGGTTCTTCACTTCGGCGACGGGGGTCACGATCTACCGGGGCGATGCTTATCCTGCGGAGTTTTCAGGAAATGCCTTCGTGGGTGATGTCGGCAGCAACCTGATCCATCGCAAAACGATGGAACAGACCGGGATTGTCGCGACCGCGAAGCGAGCCGATGAGAACGTCGAATTCGTCACCTCCACGGATACGTGGTTTCGCCCAGCGAACTTTATCAACGGGCCGGATGGGTGTCTGTATGTCTGCGATATGTATCGTGAGACGATTGAGCATCCCTATTCAGTTCCAGAAGACATCAAGGCCAAACTCGATCTGGAGAGCGGGACCGATCGCGGACGGGTTTATCGGCTGACCCCTCCAGGCGGAGCCAAGACCGGCTGGAAGCGCCCCGGCGAATGTTCCACCGAAGAACTCGTCGAGATGCTGAAGTCGACCAACGGCTGGCACCGCGAGACGGCTCAGCGGCTTTTGCTACAAAATCGCGATCCGGCGGCTGTGAAGTTATTGCGAGCGCTCGCCAGTGATCAGACATCACCCCTTGTGCAAACGCTGGTCGTTAGAACGCTGCACGCGCTCGGCGATGATTTCTCCTGTCCGTACCATTCGCTCCTGATCAGCAAAGACCCGCAAGCTCGACGGGTCGCGGTCCGCTTGGCGACGGAGATGCTCATCCAGCATCCGAAGTATTCCGCGCTGTCACACGCAGTACACAGCCTCTCCGAAGATCCATCGCCACTGGTGCGGTTCGAGCTGGCCCTGTCACTGGCGAAGTTAGACGGTAAAGACGTTGCGGAAACCTGGATTGATCTCGCCGCCGCACCCGACCTGGATAGTCACCTTCGAGCGGCGATCCTGTCGGTGGCCAAGGACCGACCGAAACTCATTTTCATGAGGACTCGTCAACTCGGACCGGGAGAGTCGATTCCGCTGATGCTTTCGGAATTGGTCCGCATCAGTGGAACGATCGGCGATGACGCGGAAGTCCAGTCCGTTTTCGATCGCTGCGTGTCGCCTGAACTGGAGGTCTCGCTGAACTCCCGCAGGCAGTTGCTGATTGCTTTGGGGCAAGGGCTGCGCACGCGCGGGCGGAGACTCAGTGACGCGGCGACCAAGCCCGAATCGAAGGCGGCGTATGGGGGCGTGTGTGAGGCGGCTGTGGCTGAACTCTCGCGATCCGGTGATCCGGGAAACGCGGTGTCGATGCTCGCATTTGCTCCTCCCGAGGTGGCGACTGCGGCTCTCCAGGGATTGCTGAAACCGCAATCGCCGGTCGAACAGCAGCAGGCGGCCATCGTCGCGCTGGGGGATCTTCCCGGCAGTGTCGGAGCGCTGGCCGTCCTCGCCAAATGGAAGGAACTCGGCCCCGAGCCGAGGCGAAGTGCCGTCGAGATCCTGCTGCGTGAGCGAGCCCGCGTCGACGGACTGCTCGCCGCGATCGAGTCGCAGGCCGTGAAGACCTCCGAGCTTTCAACGGAGCAGTGGCAGTCGCTCCTCGGTCATCCCGATCTGCCGGTCCGTGAACGTGCTGCCACCCTGCGTGGCCAGGTGTCGGCGGATCGCGAGGCAGTCATCGCGACCTACCGCGAGACAGTCGAAGCGGGCGGCGACTTCGAGCGGGGCCGAGCCGTCTTCAAGAAGACCTGTTCGGTCTGTCACAAGGTCGGCGATGATGGCCATGCCGTCGGCCCCGAACTCGTCTCGGTCGCCAACAAGTCCCCCGCCGACCTGCTCATCGCGATCCTCGACCCCAGCCGCGAGGTTCAGCCGAAGTACGTCAACTACGTACTTGAAACCACCCAGGGACAGGTCTTCACCGGCATCCTCTCCCACGAGTCCGCAGCTTCGGTGACACTCCGCCGGTCCGAAGCCAAAGAGGAGACCATCGCCCGCGAGTTGATCGAGACGCTGGCCTCGACCGGCGTGTCGCTGATGCCGGTCGGCGTCGAGAAGGATCTGACGCCGCAGAACATCGCCGACGTGATTGCGTTTATCCGGGGGCAACGGTCAGTGAAGACGCCGTAGCCCGACGTGTCAAAGAGGTCGCGTCATATTTGCACCTTCATCGACCAGAGCGACCGTGGAAGCATCCAGAGAGGCAAACTTCTCGGAGGGCGGCGTACACCCGTGCTGTGATCAAGACGGAATCGAGGTGGTGTCGCACCGCGACTCGATTGCCGACCACTGAATCGCCCACTCACACGCAGCCCGGAGACACAAAAGGTGGGAGTAACCGTATCTGGCCCAGTCATAATGAACAGGACACTGAAAGGTTCCACGCCCCCCCCGTTTCGCCAGTACCTGGGCGAATCAGCGTACTCGCCCGTCCTCTGGAGAGTGGCAGCTTCGACTCATTCCGGACAGCGTCAGGGAATAGACCCTGTCACCAGACCAACTCGCATTGTTTGGCACGGGCCAAGTAGTCAGGCCCGAGTCTGGGGCTTTGTAGCCCACGAAAAGACCTCCGAAGTCTTCGGAGACTTCGGAGGTCTTGCGAGTGAATTGCCAATTCCCACTCGTCTGGGAACGTGAATTCCGATCGCTCGGGTTACTTCGGCATCGGGAACACGAGCAGGGCGTCTTCCGCAAAGGAGACCTCACCCGCCTTGTCGTTGATCCGGTACTGGACCTTCAACAGTTTCACGCTGCCCGGCACCGGGTCGCCGCCGAAGCTGGCGTTGTAGCTCTCGTTGGCCAGAGTCAGCAGGGGCAGGTCCCCAACCTGCTTCTGAAGGATTTCGGTGACATCCTTCTGTGTCGCCCCGGATCCGTATTCGGCTTTGACGATCTCCAACTTCACCTTGGCGAGACCAGCCTGGGCGAGCAATGCCTTGACCTCATCTCCGTGCCCCTTGAGCTTCTGAGCGATCGTTAAGACAGCTTGAGTGGCATCGTCCTTCAGTTCGGGAACCTGCGCGGCATTCACTGCCTGCTTGAGGGTCTCCACGCTCGGGTAGCGTTTGAGAACATCCAGAACGAGCTTTTTCTCCGCCGGTTGGCGCGAAGCATCGAACGCCTTTTGGCACATCTCGGCTCGCTGAGCTTCGGGCAGAACGAACTGCCGGGCGATCCGAATGTAACCGCGCAGAGCGCGGATCTGGTACTGGTTCCCGGGGGCTTTGGCCAGATCGAGCAGGACTGGTGCTGCATCCTCGGTCATCCATTCGCCGAGCAAGCGGCTGCTGATGTCCTGGAGCTGAACATCTTTACTGCCCGCAGCTGCACCGAGTGTGGCGAGGGCTTTCGGCCCGCCCATTGCTCCCAGGATATCGAGCAGAACGCCCTTGGTGGCGACCGTCTTGGATTGCTCGATCGCAGTCGCAAGTTCAGCGGCACAGGCTTCCCGGTCCGCCATGCGGATGCTCGCGGCCTTGAGAGCCTTCTCAGCAACCGGAGCATCTTCAGGGTGCTGAGGGGCGACGACCTGCGAGACCAGTGCGGAGAGATTCTTGAGAGCCACCGTCTCACCCAGCGAGATCAAGGCGGCACTGCGAACGGCGGGGTCGGCGTGAGTCATCGCCTTCTGCAGCAGCGGGACCGCGTCGATGCGGCGGTTGCCGACCAGTTGCAGTAAAAGCGGGTAAGTCGGCCCCTTCGCCTCGGGGATCAGGGCGACGATCTGGGCATCAACCTTCTCGCCTGGCAGGTTAGCCAGCGTGGCCTTCGCCGCTACGGCGAGATCTGCATCGGACTTGATCGCTACTTGTAACAAGGAGGTCAGACACGAGGCATCACCCACGCGTCCCAGGGCATCAATGGCCGACAAACGCACCACGGCTGGTCCCTGTTCCGCGGCCTTCAGCACCGCAGCCAGCACGACCGTCTGCGGACGATCGGCCATCGCCTGAATGACGAGGGCCGCACGCTCGGGGGTGGCAGTGGCCAATTCGGCGGCCAGAGCCTTGTCGACTTCGGCTCCGGGGAACTCGCGAGCTGTCATCAGAGCCACATTGAACAGGGCCTTCTCGGGTGACTTGAGATGCTCCAGCAGCAGCGTGAGGCCGTCCTGTCCGCGAGCGAGGATGGCCCCGCGAGTCGCTTCGACCACTCGCTGCATCGGGACTTCGGCTTTGCGGACCTGGTCGTAAAACGCCGCTGACTCAGCGGACTTGCCTTCGGCCAGAAGGCGCTCGGCAGACAGCACGCAACCTTCGGCGACTCCCGAACGCAGTTCCGCCGGGGCGGTGGCGAGAGCCTTCGTGAGCGATTCAGTCGCCGGAGCATTCCCGATCCGGCCCAGAGCCACCGCAGCTGCGATGGCGACTTCGGTGTCCTTGTCCTGCAATCGTTTGGCCAGTGTCTCGACGGCACCGGCATCACGGCGGACTCCGAGGGAGTTAATCATCCCGATCAAGAGGCGGCCTTCGAGCGACTCAGAGGCCGTCCGCAGCGCGGCATCGGCCTCGGTCCCAGGGATCGATTCCAGAGCCGTTCTGGCCCACGAAGAGAGTTGCTCGTTCGGCAACAGCTTCGCCAGATCGGGCACGGAGGCACTGCTGCCGTGGATGGCGAGTTGCTTGCAGGCGATGGCCTTGTCGGCGCCGGGAGCCTCGGAACGGAGAACCGCGAGCAGTTCCTGCTCCTTGGTGGCCGAGACGTTTGGATCGTCAGCGGCCCATGCGAAGGCACCGGCCAGGGCGGCGAGAACTAACAGCGAGCGAAGAGTGAAGCGAGTGATTGACAATTGAGTAGTCCTGAAGAGAGAGGACGGTGTTTGAAATGGATTGTCGCCTTTCGCTCCGCGAAAGGACGCCCTTTCGCGGAGCGAAAGGCGACACTGAGAGAAAGGCCACTTTACAGCCGCCACGGCTCGCGGAGAGCTTCGGATCGCAAGCGGTTGGCTTGCTCGTCGTTGACGAACTGGTTCGTCGCATTGTCGTACTTCACGGTCCGGCCCAGGTGCAGCGCGACGTTGGCTGCGTGGCAGGCGATGTGCGCGTTGCAGGCGGCGTCGGCGTTCCCCTTCGGCTTGCTGCGCGTCTTCACGCAGTTGAGGAAGTCGCGCACATGGTACGTCGCTGGGTAACCGCCGATCTCCTGCACCTCGCGACCCGCCAGCAGTTCCGGCGAACTCAATACGAGCTTCCCACTGTCGCCCGCCTCGACCCAGCCAGTCTCCCCTTCGAACCGCACCGGACACGATCCAAGTGGAATCCAACCCGTCTCGCGGAAGATCAACTCGCAGCCGTTCTCGTAACGAGCGACCAGGTGCCCGTCCTTCGGCGCGTTGTACTCGACGGGCGGCGGGCAATCGCCGACAGCCCACTGACACAGGTCGACGCAGTGCGAACCCCACTCGAGCACGCCGCCGCCGACCAGACCGCCGCCCTTCTCGAAGTTGAACCCATCCAGCAGCTTCGCATTGAACGGACGCCACGCCGCTGGGCCGAGGTACATGTCCCAGTCAACGACGTTCTGGTCCGGTGCGGTCTCGGGGACCAGCCAACCGCTCATCATCGCCTGCATCCCCGCCGGGTGAGCGAAGACCTTTTTGAGCGTGCCGAGTTTTCCGCTGCGAGCCAACTCGCACGCAAACGCGAAGTGCGGCAGGTTGCGACGCTGCGTCCCCGCCTGGAACACGCGCCCGGTGCGGCGCATCGTTTCCGCCAGGATCAGACTCTGCGAGATGTTCTTGGTGACCGGTTTCTCGCAGTACATGTCCTTGCCCGCCCGAGCGGCATTCATCGCCATCGTGCAGTGCCAGTTCGGCCCCGTGGCGATCAGCACCGCATCAATGTCCTTGCGGTCGAGCACCTCGCGGAAGTCACCGTGCATCGAGCAATTCTCATTGCCATATTTCGTGTCAGCGATCTTCTTCACCGCCACCCGCCGGGCTTCCTTCACGTCGCAAACCGCGACGAACTGCACGTCGGGCTGCTCCAGAAAGCACCCCAAGTCATACGTCCCCCGGTTGCCAATCCCGATCCCGCCGACCACCACCCGCTCACTCGGAGCCACCGCTCCATCCAGCCCCAGAGCCGAACTCGGGATGATCATCGGAGCCACTGACGCCGCACCCGCAGCTGCCAGAGACGCCTTCATGAAATGACGCCGAGAGAAAATTCCTGCCTGCTTTGCCATGACCACTCTCCTGATCGAGATGACCGCATTATCGAAAGGACATCACCGGGACACCAATCAAGCACTCCCAGCATTCCGACACAATACTCGCGTTGCATTCCGTTTTCCAGACTCCGGGGGTTCTGATCACCTGTGAGTGTGTGCGTCAGAACAGTCGGCAGCGCTGCCGCTGCTTTTTTCTGATTCGCAGGTTTGGCACCTTTTGTGGGCTTCGCGGCCACTTGGGGGGAGTACGCGAATGCGCGAGGTGACTGAATTCCATCGGCGGAGATCCGGTTCATCCGTCGAACTCAGCGGATGTTTCGATATTGTCTGGCCAATTGATCCAGTGGCGTCCCGAGGTGGACGGCCAGGATGAACCGCCAGTTGCGGAGGGTCTGCCGGATCGGGCCGGTCTGTTCCCAGCGGCGGGTACTGACATGGAGGTGACGGCCGAGTAGGGCCAGGTGACCGGCCTTTCGCAGGCTCTTACTGAAATAGAGGTCTTCCATCAGCGGCAGATTTGGGAAACCGCCGAGGGCCTCGAACACGGACCGGCGAACGAACAGCCCTTGGTCTCCATAGATCCAGCCAGGCCAGCGCACGCGCGAGGCGTTCCCCCACTCCAGCCAGCGGTAGACCCAGCCTGGGTGATCGAGGATCTGGCGGAATGCGCCAGCCACGACATCGGGGCGGGTGGCGAGCGTGCTCTGCATTTCAAGCAGACCCGCTGGTTCGAGCCAGCAATCGGCATGGAGGAACAACAGCACATCACCCGAGGCCGCAGCTGCCCCAGCATTCATTTGCGTGGCTCGTCCGCGCGGGGATGAGAGAACCTGATCAGCTTCCGAGGCCAGCTCACAGGTGCTGTCAGAACTGCCGCCATCGACAACGATCACCTCGACAGGGCCGAGCGCCCGTGCGCAGTCTAGACAGTCGACGATCCGAGCCTCTTCTTGCAGGACCGGAATAATGACTGAAACGGTGGCAGTCGGGATTGCGAATGACATGGGCAATGACGATCACAACGGAGGAATGCTCCGCTTCGAAGACTTCGCGTCGCAGCTAAACGGGCGGTGTCCGACCGTTGGCGACCTGGGCCGCCACCCACAGACGATCCGCCTCATCGACGGGCACGCGCGGAGGCTGGGCGTAGGCCAGTGAGCGGTGGTAGCGGCCGCGCGAGTACGCCTCGTCAAAGACCGTGGCAATGTTCAGCACGAGATCGGGATCGGGCTGTTTCAGCGGGATGCGGATAGATGGCAAGGGCGACCGCATCGACCACGCATACACGTCGCACAACGGACGCTGCTCCCAGCGCGAGACCAGCGCATAATAGTCCCCTGCGGGCAGCGGACCTTTGAGCGGCAGGCGATGCCCAGCCCGTAACAAGTCCAACTCCACGAGATGGACCTGCTGCCGGAGAATCGCCTGACGCTTCGCCAAATAGTCGGTACGCCCCGGATCGATCTTGTTCGTCGGAGACAGTAACTCCAACACCGAGACCAGAGTCCGATCGGGCCGATGCAGGATTTGCAGGTACGACTCCACATCGTCGTCCATGTATTCCAAGGGGATGCTCACCGGCTCCAGCGTGGCTATTGCCACTGACTCAAGCAATTCTGAGGAGAGCGGGTATCCCTGCGAAATTGCCAAATCGGGCCGGATCAGCTTGATCGTCTCCGAGGGCAACTCGACCAGATTGACGCGATCCTCAATACGGACCTCATAGTTGTCCGGCAACGCATCGGTAATGGCATCTCGCCAATACGTAATAAACCCCTGATGGAAATCCTGCCAGAAGGCCGGATCCTCCAGATAGGGGTCCATGCCAGGAAACGGACTACGCATGCTGAACTCCCCACGCAGGGCCGGAAGCCACGGGATTCACTGACATCCCGCTGGCCTGCCCAATCACAGTGTCTACTGTGGGAGGTCTGGCTGTCCAGTGGAGTGTTCGAAGGGCAGGCAATTGCCCCGTCAAGGCTTGACTTTGGGGTCCGTCTCCCTCGGGAGGGCGAGGCTCCTGCCGAGCCGCATCCACCAGACAGCGCGTCCCCTGGCTCGCGGCCCAGCAGGAACTTCGCCCTCCCCGGTGAGCCCAGCTCAACCCCAATTCCAAGCCTTGACGGGGCAGACCGGGGCATAAGCTCCGCTTCGAAGATTTCACATCGCCGCTCAAAGGGCGGAGTCCGCCGAAGCGGACGAATCAAGTCGACTCGCAAATTTTGTCATTTACTCCTTGAGGATGACACAGCGACACCAAATAATACAAGAGAGACAGGGAAACCGTATGCCATTCGGGGGGAGGTCATGATTGAGGTTCTAGCTTTGCGAGGCCAAATGCTGCCTCAAGACAAAATGTGGTTGGCGTTAGCTGTGTTTGGCGTGGCGTTTGCAATTGTGATTCTGGCATGGGTCGCTCGCAAGCTTCATGCTCTGTTTCGTGAAGATGAGGGTTCTGATGGGAGTGTCCACGAATTCCTCGGGCAGTTGCGTGAATCGCAGTCCGAGGGTGACGTGACGCCAGAGGAATTCCGATCCATTCAGAGGCGGTTGGTGGAACAGTCGATGAGGTCAGGAGATAGCTCGCCACAGACGCGAGCGACTCCGGCCAAATCTGCCGCTCTCCACAAGCCGACGCCCCATGTGCCGTATCATGACGATGCAGAAGATCATTCTCCGTAAGCCGAATCAGGGAGGCGGCAACGGACTCGTTCGAGTTGACCTTGGACGCACTTCATCCAGGAAGTGACTGGTCTCTCCGGGAATGGATCCTGGAATCCAGTCTGTCAGACTTCATGATGTGCGACGACGGTTCGATCGACACCCCAGAAAGAAACACCTATGTCCTCCCCCAAAGACTTCACCACTGGCAAGAAGACTCCCACCGGCAAAAAGAACGCGAACTGCTCTTTCTGCGGAAAGAGCTATCGCGATGTCGGACCGCTGGTGGAAGGGCCCAGTGATGTCTACATCTGTAGCGAGTGCATTGATCTGTGCAGCTCAATCCTGGACCAGGAACGCCGCCGTCGTGGGGAGCCGAAGAAGCTCTTTAACAAGATCCCAACGCCTCGCGAGATTGTGGAACACCTCGACCGCTATGTCATCGGCCAGACCCGCACCAAGCGCGGTCTCGCCGTCGCTGTCCACAACCACTACAAGCGGCTCTCGCTGGTGGAAGAGGGCGGCACCGGCGAAGTGGAAGTCGAGAAGTCGAACATCCTGCTCGTCGGCCCGACCGGTTCCGGCAAGACTCTGATGGCGAAGACGCTCGCCAAGTTCCTGCAAGTGCCGTTCGCCATCGGCGATGCCACGACCCTCACCGAAGCGGGCTACGTCGGGGAAGATGTCGAGAACTTGCTCCTCAAGCTACTCCACGCTTCCGAGTTTGATGTCGATGTCGCTCAGCGTGGCATCATCTTCATCGACGAGATCGACAAGATCGGCAAGACGGGCCACAACGTCTCGATCACCCGCGACGTGTCGGGCGAAGGGGTGCAGCAGTCGCTGCTGAAAATGCTGGAAGGGACCGTCTCCAACGTCCCACCGCAAGGGGGCCGCAAGCATCCCGAACAGCAGTACATCCAGATCGACACGACGAACATCCTCTTCATCTGCGGCGGAACGTTCGTCGGGCTGGAAGAGATCATCAGCAAGCGTCTGGGCAAGAAGATGATGGGCTTCGGCCAGGAAGTCGTCGACGAATCCGAACGTCGCCGCAACATGCTGGAGCATGTCTCCGTCGAGGACGTGATCGAATACGGCATGATCCCCGAACTCGTCGGTCGGCTGCCATTCCTCAGCTCGCTCAACAAGCTGAATGAAAACGATCTGGTCCGCGTCTTGACCGAACCTCGCAATGCTTTGGTGAAGCAGTACCAGAAGCTGTTCGAAATGGAGCACGCCGAGTTAGAATTCACCGACAGTGCTTTGCGTGAAATCGCCCGGATCGCCAAGATCAAGGACACCGGAGCACGCGGACTCCGTTCGGTCATCGAAGAAGTCATGTTCGATCTGATGTTCGAGCTTCCTGAACAGGAACCCGGACGTCGCTACATCGTGACTCCCGAGATCGTTCGCAAAGAACAACTTCTGTTCGTGAAGGATGCGGCAGCCGCCTAAATCCTCACAGGAAAGTCGGCGCAGCATGGGATCCAGAATTTCGGCCGGCATCGCTCTCTTCGCAGTCCTGTTGATGACTGCCTCGGGAGTGGTGTCGGCCGATTCCGTTGAGGGGAAGAAAAAAGTCGACGAGGCCGTCACGCGCGGTCTCGACTTCCTCGTCCGTGAACAGCGTCGCCAAGGGTACTGGGAGGTCGGCAGCGGGAACTACCGCATCGCCATGACGGCCCTTTCCGGCGTCTCCCTGGCCGCAGAAGGTTCGACCACCACGCGCGGCAAATACGCCCGCAGTATCAGCCGGGCTGTCGATTATCTGCTCGATGCCTCCCAGCCGAACGGGCTGATCGGTTTCCCGGACGACTATCACTACATGTATGGTCACGGGTTCTCGATGCTCTTCCTCTCTCAGGTCTACGGCGAAGAAGAGGACATCACGCGCCGGAAGAACATCAAGAAGGTGCTGGAGAACGCCGTCAAGTTCTCCGCAGCGGCCCAGACGAGCAAGGGCGGTTGGGGCTACGTCTCGGCCAAGGACGGGAACGACTTCGACGAAGGGTCAACCTGCATCACCCAGGTGCAAGGGCTGCGAGCCTGCCGCAATGCCGGAATCGTGGTGCCGGGCGAGATCATCGAGCGGGCACGCAAGTACATCTACGACTGCACGACTCCCATGGGTGGCGTTCAGTACAGCATCGCAGGCGGCGGTGAGCGGCCTCCCATCACTGCCGCAGCTGTGGCCGTCCTCTTCAACGCGGGGGATATGGAACAGACGCCCCAAGTGAAGAAGATGATGGAATACTGCAAGGGCAGTGTCTGGCCCAACGGTGGCCAGGATTACGGCCACTGGCACTACATGCACTACTATTACGCCCAAGTCATGTACCGCATCCCCGACCAGTGGGGAAAGTATTCGGCCTTCGTCGAGACCAAACTCCTCAGCGAACAAACCCCACAAGGCAGCTGGGACGACACATCGATCGGCCCGGTCTATGTGACCGCCATGAACACGACGATCCTGCAATTGAACAAGGGCTACCTGCCGATTTATCAGCGGTAATAACGGCAGTAGCGCATCTCTTAAGCGAGCGGGGCGGCGTCAGCGTGAAGTGTGTCGACTCCGGACATCAATCACATGGAATGATCGGCGACTTACTCGCCTCGCCCGCCAATTCACGCACGAATTGTGGTACGGCATAGCCCGGGAGACGCTTTCGCAGTTTCTCAATCAGCTCCAAACCGGTGGCTTCGGGGACTTCGAAATGAGCGGTCCCAGCCACGCGATCGAGCTGGTGCAAGTAATAGGGAATGACTCCCAAGTCAATCAGTCGCTCACACAACTCGGCCAGAGTCTCGACCTCATCATTAACGCCGCGTAGTAGCACCGCCTGATTCAGAGTCGGGATGCCGGACCGGACCAATGTGCGCAGGGCCTCCGCGCAGTCGCCCGCGATTTCGTGCGGGTGATTCGCATGCACGACCATGATCGGTTGCAGGCGAATACCTCGCAGCAAATCGAGAAGTTCAGGGGTCACCCGGTCCGGCAGTACGATCGGCAACCGCGTGTGAATTCGAAGCCGGGTGAGGTGTTCGATCTGCTCCAATCGCTCGACCAGTTCCGTCAACCGTTCATCTGGCAACATCAGTGGATCGCCGCCGCTGAGGATCACCTCGCGAATGGTCGAGTCCCGCTCGATCGCCTGGATGGCCGGTTCCCAGTCCGCCATGCGGTGCGGCTCCGCACTGTACGGATAGTGTCGCCGAAAACAGTACCGGCAATTCACCGCGCACGATCCCGCAGCCATCAGTAGCACGCGACCGTGGTACTTTTGGAGCAGACCGGGTGCGAGTTTCGCAGCCTCGTCGTCGACAGCATCCACAACGAAGCCGGGGACGCTGACGCTCTCTTTCGCCACCGGAAGCACTTGTCGCAGCAGCGGGTCCAGTGGGTTCCCCACCTGCATGCGAGCCAGGAAGCTGCGCGGAACGAGAACCGGAAAGGACTCCGCAGCCTGGATGGCCGAAGTTGCGTACACCTCGGGAAGGTCCAACTCGCGCACGAGCGACTCCACATCGCGAATCGCGGAAGCCAGAGAGCGTTTCCAGCTGGATCGTTCAAGTTCGAGCAAAGGTTGAGATCCGAAGTGATCGTCGCCACCTTCGCCAGAAGGTGGGCGACATGAATGGAGCATTCTCGATGGGGGACGACGTTTGCTGCCAGACTTCCGAAGTCTTCCGAGACTTCGGAAGTCTTCGCCCCGCCGCGTTCGTTCGGGAAGTGATTCCAGATTGCCCACGCTCTCGCGAGCGTTGCTACGGGGAGGGAACCGCGTTCGCTGCTCCATGCACCAGCGGATCGATCAAGCGGGCGAGTTCCTCGCCATTGGCATTCTTCCGCATGTTAAACAAAACAGCCCAGGTCATCCCGTCCGAACGTCGCACCAGAATCGTCGATGTGCCATCCAGAGCCCCCATGTGCCAGGTGTTACGTCCGTTGCCACTGGTGCGGACGTTCCAACCGTGGCCATACCAGATTTCTGATTCCGTCAGGTCCTCGCCACTGGGCTTGGCAAACATCTCGTCGATCATGGCGAGCGAGAGCAAGGCCTGGCGATTGGAACTGGGCTCAGTGGCCGCCTCATCGCACCCCATCGCGAACCGCACTAGGTCCGTCGCGGAAGCGATCCAGCCCCCGTGTGAGTCCATCGCTTCCAAGTGCCAGGCTCCGTAGGGCGGCGCGACCTTCTCACCCGGCGTGAACACCGAATCCTCCCGCACAGCTGGCTCGCCCTCGATGACCGGCAGGCCATATCGCACCTCGTCGACGCTCGTCGTCAGGGTGCGCCCCAGTCGTGGTGACAAGGCTCCGACCGGAGCGAAGACCTCATCGCGGACCAACTGCTCATATCTGCGACCGTGGGCACTGGGCAGACATTCGAGGACTCGTCCGAGGAGACAGTATCCGAAGTTGGAGTAGGCGTACTTCGTCCCCGGATCGAAGTCGAGCGGTCGCTTGAGCATCGCCCGAATCACCTCAGCCGGTCCAGCGGGGGGAGGTGTCCCCGCTTCGGTCGCAAACGCAACCGACATGAACATCGGATCGATGGACGCATTCCGGTCCCAGCCCCCCGTGTGCTGGAGCAATTGCCGGATCGTGACCTGCTTCCAGCGCGGATCGGTCGGCTCATCGAGCTTTAACAGCTCCCACACGCAGGAGTCGAGAGTCAAATTTCCCCGCTCGCACTGCTGCAGAATCGCCACAGCTGTGACCGGCTTGGAGATGCTCGCGATGCGAAACAGCGAGTGCGGCTCGACGGGGACTTTCTCCACGACATTGGCAATTCCGAATGCGCGGGCGTAGAGAATCTCTCCGCCTCGCCCCACCGCAATCGACGCCCCAGGGACGGCGTGCTGAGAGACAAAGCTGCGAAGCAGCTCGTCGAACGGTTCGAACCCGGCGACATGACTTCCGTGCAGTAGCATGGTGTTTCCTTCGTAGAACGGGTACGGATGCCTGCCCGTTCAGAGTTCCCAGTCGGGCCAGACTTCCCGAGCGGGTCTGGATTGTAGTTCTCCAGTTCTGTCGACTTCTACCGTCCGGTTGAGGTTCTGTACTTGTTCCTCAGTGGGGGCAGGAGGTTAGGCAAACGGACAGTGGAAACCTACCCGTCAGACTTCCGAAGTTTCCGAAGACTTCGGAAGTCTGACGGGACGCGAAGTCTGGCCGGTCGCGTTACAGGATTCGTCTCGGAAGGCTCGGGCGACTTCATGGCGTCGGAGCCAGCGTTGGGCGGTCACAGCCGCGTGGGTCGGGGGTGGGAGGTCGTGTTCGATCTGGACGGCGATCATTTGGCTGGCGCGCGGAACGGTGATCGCGCGGGACTGTTTTTTTCGCCGCCGCGTCTGGTTCTTGGCGGTCACTGAGACACTTCACGCGGCGTGAAATGAGGCATTTGATCGTAGCGACGTTCGCTAGAACGTGGGCGAATTGGCTCGCGTGCCCGCCCTCTGGCGAGGAGCAGCCAGGTGTCATTACGGTCCGTGTGAAGTCGATCGACGACACGTTTTTGAGTGCCCGTGCTGTTATCAAGTCAGTTACAGCCACCCCTCTGCCCCTGGCCACGGCAACCAAGTCACCTTCCTAGCGATCCACCCCAGACCGCTACCGGGCACGCACGCCGCAGCGGGGTGAACAGTTACCAGTTCCGCCGGTGGTGTCATGGAAGTCCAGTCGGAGTCGTGGCTTGTTGATTTGGCTGGGCTTCCCGCTGGATTGCCGCATTCGCGGCCCGTAGACTGCGGCACACTCACCGGGTTTCCACTCTCGCAATCGGCACAGACACATGGCCCAACGCCACGACCATGATCATGACCACAGCCATGATCACGACCACGACCATTCTCACGATCACGCCAATTGCGGACACGATCATGACCACGATCATCGTCATGACCACGACCACGATGAGGACGGCCCGAGTTGGCAGGTGCTGGCCGGACCGGCGGAGGTCAAATTGCCGGGCGGTCATGATTGGGGCATTCGCTGGACGGTCCTTGAAGAGGGGGCCTCGGCGGGTGTCGAAGTGTTCGAACTCAAGAACGGCCCGCTAACGGTCTGGGTCTCTCCCACGCGGGGAATGGGGATCTGGAAGGCGGAGTACCAGGGGATTCCGATCGGCTGGGAATCGCCGGTGCGGCGGCTGGCTCATCCGCGGTTTGTCGACCTCAAAGCTCGCAACGGGCTCGGCTGGCTCGATGGGTTCAACGAGTTGCTCTGCCGCTGCGGAATGGCCTCGAATGGACCTCCGGGGCATGACGCCGGTGCGAAGAGTCCGGTCGAGTCGGACCTGACCCTGCATGGGCGGATCGCCAACCTCCCCTCGCATGATCGCGAGATCGATGTCGAAGAAGAAACCTCCACATTGCGTCTGACCGGCATCGTCGACGAATGCACGATGTTCGGACCTCAGCTGCGACTGGAGTCGACGCTGCGGACGGTCGTGGGCAGCAACAGTTTTGAGGTGACGGACGAAGTGACGAACCTCGGCGGGGCCCCCACCGAGTTCGAGATGCTCTACCACAACAACATTGGCGAGCCGTTCCTCGGAGCCGGGTCGAAGGTGCTGTGTGCGAGTGCGGAGATCGCTCCCCGCGATGCTCGGGCAGCCGAGGGAATCGCCACGCATGCCGATTGCCTGGGGCCGACACCGGGCTATACGGAGCAAGTCTATTACCACCGCCTGCTGGCTGATGAGGCCGGTGAGACGGTGACTCTGCTGCGAAACGGCACCGGAGATTTGGGACTCAGCCTGCGGTTCTCGACACGTCAGCTGCCCTGCTTCGCGGTCTGGAAATGTACGCAGTCGGAACGAGACGGGTACGTCGTCGGCTTGGAGCCCGGCACGAACTTCCCCAACCACAAGTCGCTGGAGCGCAAGCTGGGCCGCGTCATCTCGCTGGAGCCGGGGCAGACCTACTCCATGCGACTCCGGTTTGCGGTACACACGACCAGCAAAGAAGTCGCCGCCGTCGAGCAAGAGATCGCCCAGCTGCAATCGAAGCAGCCGCCGGTGATTCATCAGCAACCGGCGAAGGGGTGGTCGGTGGAGTAGATCCGCGTAAGAAACGCTCGGAAAATGGCTCCGTGCTTTTCTGACCAGCCCGCGCGTCAGCCAGGGCCGCGTGCCGGAAACCTTGGCTGGCAATGCGGGCTGGACGAATTTCAAAGGCCCATAGATTCTGACAGCAAACCTACCTTTGCGTGACCCTCAGCGGAATGGATCGGCGACGATAAATTGAGACGGGCTGCTGGTGCCAATCGGTGGTAAACAGCCGGGCACTGGGCACTTCCCGATGTTCAAACGCCGTGTCTGGAGCATCGAGCACAATCTTCTCGTAGTGCCCGGTCGCGACCCAACTGCGGAGCTGGTCATCCACCGACTGCATGCCGCCGCACAGGTGTTTCCGCAGAATCACCCATTCGGGCGGCTGCCACTGGGAGAGGTCCTCACCCGCCAGCCCGCCGATCACTCGATTGGGCAAATAGAACTTGAGGGGTAAGTCGCCGTAGTTGGCCGCAATGACTTCTTGAGGCTGCGAATGGGCCCGTAAATACTCGACGATGGCCTCTCCGGGAGCGTGGACAGGACTCCATTGTTCTTTCACAAAATCCGCGCAGGGCCAGCTGAGGACGACGACGGCCACGGCCCAACCCGCGAGGGCCTTGTGGATGCGAGACGCGTCCGCAATCCAGCGACCGACGAGTAAGGCGGTCAGGGGGATGATGGGGGCCAGGTAGCGGAAGAATGCCTTGGGGATGATCGGAGCCAGCATCAGCAGATGGGCCGCAATCAGAATTCCCAGCAGTACTCCGGTGTTCGCGTGAGACTGATCCGTCGTGCGGATGCCGTATTGCCGGCGAAAGTGCGACACCAAAAACGGGATCGGCCACAGCGCCCAGGGAATCATGTCCTCGGCGACAAATCGCACGAACAGTGAGAGATCTTCCCAAGTCTGTTGCGGGTCAAACGTCCTGCCTCCGTAGCGCGCCCCATACTTCATCTTCAGGAACCAGATCACCCAGGGGAGCGACAGCATCACGACCCAGAAGGCCGCGATGGCCAGCGGCTTCCAGCGTTCTCGATGATACAGACCACAGTGAGTCATCATCGCGGCTCCGCAGATACCGGTATAGACATAGTGCGTCTGAAACAGCAACGTCATGCCGGAGATCAACAGCCAATATCCTCCGCGTTCGGACCGCATCAACCGCCAGTAGCCGATGACACTCATCAGCGTGAAGCAGATCGAGG
The DNA here is from genome assembly GCA_043736295.1 of Planctomycetota bacterium. Taxonomy (GTDB): domain Bacteria; phylum Planctomycetota; class Planctomycetia; order Planctomycetales; family Planctomycetaceae; genus TH-plancto1. The sequence continues at coordinate 64,428 of JAYTCW010000261.1, forward strand.
CACTGTAGTACCGGCATTGCCGAGAGAGCAGCAGAAATCCGACACAGATCGTCAACACCCCCGCTGCGCAGAGGGCCGACCGCCGGTCCCGCCACAGCTCAATCCCCGCCTGGTAGGTCAACCAGATCGAGATCCAGCCGAGAAGTGCGCCGGGAAACCGGGCTGCAAAGGTGTTGTCTCCGAGCAACTCGTAACTTCCCGCCACGATGTAGAACGGCAACCAGGTATGCCACCGCCACAAATAATCCTCGGCATACTCGGCCCCATACTCCTGTGAGAAATAATTGAGTCCATCGGTGCCGCGCGGCAGACCAGTTTGCAGCACAGTGCGTGAAATGAGGGCCGACTGCGCTTCGTCCTGCCACAGCAACGGGCCACCCAGATTCCACAGGAGTAGTCCGGCTCCCAGTCCGAGGACACTCACCAATCCGAGGCAGTGCCCCCTCGTCCAGGCGACACTCTCCTGCTCGATCAGTGCCGGTCGCTGGTATGTCCAGCGGTAATGAGCCAGCCAGACCACCCCGATCAGAAACACCACGAAATCCAGATGCACCAGAAGCGAGGTCAGGCTCGCAGCTGGGGCTCCCAGCAGCCGGAACCCGCCGTAGAGATCATTAGACAATTGAAATTGTTGAGCAAGCCAGCTCGCCGCCCAGGCAGCATGTACGCTCGCCAAGCCAATCGCCACGAGCAGTTTGAAGAACCGCCGGTGCTCCAGTGGCAGAGCGGGGACGGGAGTCTGTGGAGCTGGCAGAACTGCGGACATACGGGGCGTTCCGACGCCCCTTCATCAACGAGGCATCGCGACACAATCGCAACCCACCCACATTGACATCAGGGACCAGAAACACTGCTCTCTAAAACGATCCCCGGCAAGTGGCACTTGGGGAATCCCGGGCAGCTGACATCGTGTGGTTCGAAGATGTCCCGACTTTGCAACGAGACGCGAGAACCGCGCTAGAGCATGACTTCCGGATAAGCGGCACGATCCGTACCGGCGACTTTCAGTCCAACATTGCACGCGGAATTGGCTCAAGTCGCCGGGCGCTGGCTCATCGTCGGGCGGACTGGGGCGGGGCAGCAGTCGACGGCACAGACATCCCAGTTGGGACCGTATTGACCGATTGCCTCCTTCGGGAAGTCGGGCGACATCCGCTCCAAGATCAGCTTGCGGATCATCTGCACGAAGAGCGGGTGAGTGCCGACCGTCTGGGCGCGCACCATTTGCATCCCGCATCCGGCTGCGGCTTTGGCGGCCTCGTCGTCGAGGTCATACAAGACCTCAATGTGGTCGGACAGAAAACCGACCGGCATGACGATCAGTTCGCGAACGCCGTCGGTGTTCAGCTGGCGAATGTGGTCGCAGATGTCGGGTTCGAGCCACGGGTCTTGCGGGCGACCGGACCGGCTCTGGTACACGAGATTCCAGCGTGCGGCGTCGACCCCGACGGCCTCGGAGACGAGGCGGCACGTCTCTCGCAGTTGCTGTTCGTAGTGGCAACTGCTGGCCATTGAGGCGGGAATGCTATGCGCGGTGTAGGCCACGCGCACTCGCGAGCGAGCCTCGACGGGGATCTGTTGCAAAGCGGCTCGCATGCGGTCGGCGCTGGCAGCGATGAAGTCGGGGTGGTTGTAGAAGGTGCGGATCTTGTCGATCTGCGGGGCGGCCTCGCCGATTTGGCTCTGGCTCGCCAGCAGATTCTCGCGGTACTGCCGACATCCGGAGTACGAACTATAGCCAGAGACGACAAAGGCGAGAGCCCTCTTCACTCCGGCAGTGACCATCTGCTGCATGGTGTCGGGCAGAAGCGGGGTCCAGTTGCGATTGCCCCAGTAGATCGGGATCGAGAGGCCGTTGGCCTTCAAATCGGTCTCAACGGCGGCGATCAGATCGCGAGTCTGGGCATTGATCGGGCTGATACCGCCAAAGTGTTGGTAGTGCTCGGCGACTTCGAGCATCCGTTCCCGAGGCACGTTCCGCCCCCGCAGAACGTTCTCCAGAAACGGGAGTACGTCGTCTGGTCCTTCGGGACCGCCGAAGGAGACGAACAGGATGGCATCGTAGGGTCGTGTGGTGGTCATTCGCGAATTCCAAAAAAGCCCAGGGGTTGCAACCCGTGGGCTTTGGCTCCAGATGTGTTTGGCTTTGCTGACTCACTCCACTCACTCGACTGGGTGTGAGGAAAAGAACCAGAATTCAACGCCAAGGCGCAAGGACGCAAGGACGCAAAGAGGAATGCTTCTCTGGGACTTCTTTTGCGTCTTTGCCCCTTGGCGTCTTTGCGTTGAATACCTCTCGGTGAAGATGTTGTCGAGGCTTCTTCAGTGTCAGCCACTCTGGGGCGTTCAGGACTCGATAATCTCTATCCCAGTGACCGGTTCTGCATCTTGTGCAGTGCCGCTTCGACGAAGCCCGCGAACAGCGGGTGCGGGGCCAGTGGCTTCGACTTGAACTCGGGGTGGAACTGGACTCCCACGAACCACGGATGATTCGGCAGTTCGACCACCTCGGCCAAAGTTCCATCCGGGCTGTTGCCAGTAATCCGCATGCCCGCCGCTTCGAGCCGCTCGCGGTAGGCTGGGTTGAACTCGTAGCGATGGCGGTGGCGTTCGTGGATCTCGGTCTGGCCGTAAGCGATCGCAGCCTTCGAGCCGGGAACCAGAATGCACGGCTGCGATCCGAGCCGCATCGAGGCCCCCTTCTCCTTGACTTCTCGCTGGGCTTCGAGCAGGCAGATCACCGGGTGCAGCGTCCCGTCATC
>JAYTCW010000262.1:0-9180 GCA_043736295.1 Planctomycetota bacterium
CTTTTCGCGGACGGGGTTGACGACCATGTCGGTGTCGCGGGCGTTTTCGCCGACGATCATGCCTTCATAGACATCGGTGCCCGCTCCGACGAAGAAGGCCGCCCGGTCTTGCAACTTGAACAGGGCGAAGGCGGTCGTGCGGCCGGTTTCCTGGGAGACGAGGACGCCGTTTTTGCGGCGGGGAAGTTCGCCTTCGACAGGTTGGTAGCTGTCGAATTGGTGGTGCATGATGGCCTCCCCCTTGGTGGCGTTGAGCAACCGGGTGCGGAGGCCGATCAGGCCGCGGGCGGGGATCGTGAACACGAGGTGCGTGTGCGTGCCCTGGCCGGGGGACATGTCGGTCATCTGCCCCTTGCGGGTGGAGCAGATCTCGATGACCGAGCCGACATCGACCGCTGGCACGTCGACTTCCAGGATTTCGAACGGCTCGTGCCAGACGCCGTCGATCTGCTTGCGGATGACTTCCGGCTTGCCGACCGAGAGTTCGAACCCTTCGCGGCGCATCGTTTCGATGAGGACCGACAGGTGCAGCAGCCCACGTCCCGAGACGCGGAAACACTCCTTCTGATCGGTGTCTTCGACCTTGAGGGCCACGTTCGATTCGAGTTCCCGAGCGAGCCGTTCGCGGAGGTGGCGGCTGGTCAGGAACTTGCCACTCTTGCCGACCAGCGGCGAGGTGTTGATGGTGAAGGTCATCGACAGCGTCGGCTCGTCGACCTTGACGCGGGGGAGCGGGCGGGGGTCTTCGGCGGTGGCGATGGTGTCGCCAATCTCCACATCGGGCATGCCGGTCAGGGCCACGATGTCGCCCGCGATGGCGATGTCGACCTTCTCGCGACCGAGCTTAGCGAACAGCTCGACCGTGTCGACGGTCTGGTTGACGGGAGCCCCTTCTTCACGGATGACGACGACCTTCTGACCGGGACGAACCCGACCGCAAAAGATGCGACCAACCGCGATCCGGCCCACGTACTTGGACCACATCAGCGAAGTGACCGCCATGCGGAACGGGACATCGACCTCGACTTCGGGAGCGGGGATATGCGCCAGGACCATGTCCAGCAGCGGAGCAATCGTGCCGGACCGGTCAGCTGAGTTGTGACTGGCGTACCCGGCCCGTCCGCTGGCATAGATGTGCGGGATATCGGTCGGGTGCTTGGCCCCGAGCTCTTCCATGAGGGACATCGTTTCGAAGATCACATCGTCCGCGCGGCTATCGGGGCGGTCGATCTTGTTGACGACGATGAGGGGTTGGAGGCCGACTTGCAGGGCCTTGGTGAGGACGAAGCGGGTCTGCGGCTTGGGGCCTTCAGCGGCATCGACGAGCATCAGTGCCCCGTCGGCCATGCGGAGGACGCGCTCGACCTCGCCGCCGAAGTCGGCGTGGCCGGGCGTGTCGATGATATTGATCTTCACGCCCTTGTAGTTGATCGCGATGTTCTTCGCGAGAATCGTGATCCCGCGCTCCCGCTCCAGATCGTTGGAGTCGAGCAGGCATTCCTGAGTCAGCTCGGCATCGCGGAATTGTCCGCTCTGCTTCATGAGGGCATCGACGAGGGTCGTCTTCCCATGGTCGACGTGGGCAATGATGGCAATGTTTCGAATTTCGTCGCGACGCATGGGACCGGTGTCCTGGACAACTGCAAAGGGAGTGGGAGGGATCGGGTGAAGACAGCTTCAACCCAATCTCAAGAGAGGATTCAGCGGGGGTGTGTTGGCTGAGGTCAGCGCAACTCAGGGAAACCAGCCAGTAACCATTTGTATAGTTAGCTTCGTGGATTCGAGTGGGCCAAGCAGTTTAACGGCATTCGGCTGTGGAGGGAAGCCCGATCGATTCTTCACAACTTCTTGACAGAAAGTCGGTTGCGACAGCCGTTATCACCGGAACCAAGGTTGGAACTCCAACGGAACCTCTTGGTCAGTATAGAGATTGCGATCCGCACGATCCCACGGGCCTCTGCCTCAAGGGAGGATCAAATACTGCCGATGCTTGACAATGGGGTTGAAACTTGGGACAAAAGTTACAGAATGGTCTGAGTCTTCCGAACCTTTGTACTCAAATGGGCGGTTGATGAGAGACCTGATTGGTCATCCCACCGAGTTGTGGCTCAGCGATCTTGCGGGTTTCGGCCCGTACCCTCCCGTCGCTTCTGTTCAACTCATCCCGCCCGCCCCGCAAGTGTTGAGTGTCCTATGAACAGTGTCCTTGGCTGCAACCCGCATCATTTCCGGCAGCTGTCCCGTCGGGGATTCCTGCAAGTCGGCATGATTGCCGGGGCCGGACTGACCCTCCCCCAGTTGCTTCAGAACGAGGCGCGGGCCGACCTCAAGCAGTATGCGAACTTCGAGGGCAAGGCGAAGTCGATCATTCATATCTACCTGCCGGGCGGGATGGCCCATCAGGAATCGTTCGATCCAAAGCCATTTGCTCCGATTGAATATCGCGGCGAGATGAAGCAAGTCCAGACCAATGTGGATGGCGTGCTGTTTGGTGAAACGCTCGCGAAGACTGCTCAAGTCGCCAACCGGATGACCATCATCCGCTCGATGACCCACGGCGAAGCCGCCCACGAACGCGGTACGCACAATATGTTCACCGGGTATCGGCCCAGCCCGGCATTGCAGTTTCCGAGTATCGGCTCAGTCATTTCGCATGAATATGGCTCACGGAACAACCTGCCTCCCTACGTCTGCGTGCCGAGCATGCCGAACGAGTTCGCGGGCAGCGGCTACCTCAGTTCCGCCTTCGCTCCCTTCAGTCTCGGCAGCGATCCAGCCGACGGCGGCTTCAAGGTTCGCGATCTCAACCTGCCCAATGGCGTTGATGAGAGCCGCTTTGCCACTCGCCGCTCCGCCCTGGAAGCGGTCAATGCCCACTTCAATACGAAGGAGAAGTCCGACAAGATCTCGGCCATGAACTCCTTCTACGAGAGTGCCTACTCGCTGATCTCGTCACCACAGGCTCGCGAGGCATTCAACCTCGAAGCCGAGACAGCTGCCCTCCGCGACGAGTACGGTCGCAATACGGCTGGCTCCCGCATGCTGCTGGCTCGGCGGCTGGTTGAGGCCGGTGTGCGGCTGGTCAATCTGACCTACGGCGGCTGGGACATGCACGATCAGATCGTGGCTGGCTTCCGCAATCAGATGCCGCAGTTCGACCAGGCCTTCAGCCGTCTGATTCTCGATTTGGAACAACGCGGTCTTCTGGACAGCACGCTGGTCATGGTCTCGTCCGAATTCGGACGGACCCCCAAGATCAACGGCACAGCGGGTCGCGACCACTGGCCAAAGGTCTTCAGTGTGGCTCTGGCCGGCGGTGGCATCAAGAAGGGCTTCGTGTATGGCACGTCGAACACGACGGCCAGCGAGCCGGACGAAAACCCCGTCACCGTCGAGAACCTGTTTACGACCGTTTACCACTGCCTCGGCATCGTCGCTGACAAGGAGCTGATGGCTCCGGGCGACCGTCCGATTGAAATCTGTGACGGCGGAGACGTGATTCAGGATCTACTCGCCTAAATTCCCAATCCGCACTTCCACCGGGAAATTCCCGGTGGAAGTCGCATTTTGCAGTAGCCGGGCCGCGCAAACCGGTCATACTGATGTACGGCGATCCCTGCTCCTCATGGATGATTTGCCAGTGGATTCGAGTGGTGTCACGCTAACGATGCCGTGGAGGATTTCCGCAGCGTCGAGTGGACTGGCTGGGGAGACTCAGCCGGTGCCCCGCGTCCGAACGAAACATCCCACCTGATGTTCGGACCGATCCCGCAGTGCTTCCCTGATCCTGCAAATCTTCTGAGCGAGGAAGGCCCATGCCTTCGATCCTTCGTGGTCTGGTTGTCGCAAGTCTCCTGTGGGGCTTCGCCGCTGTCGCATCCGCAGCTGCCCCTCAGCTGAATAACATGCTGCCTCACGGCTTGCAGCGGGGGACCGAGGCTGACTTGGTCTTGCAAGGGGCGAACCTGCAGGATGCTCAGGAACTCCTGATCTACGACGCAGGTCTGTCGGTCGTGAGCTTCGAAGTGCCAGCGGATGCCAATGGAGCGAGTGTCAAGGTTCGTGTCAAAGCGGCTCCAGACGCTCCGATCGGTTCGTTCCGCTGCCGAGTTCGCACCGCAACCGGGCTTTCCAATCTTCAAAACCTGTACGTTGGCCCGCTGCCGATTGTGGAAGAGGTCGAGCCGAACTCCGAGTTCGCCAAGCCCCAAGCGATCACCAATAACTTCTGCGTCCATGGCCGCGTTGACGGCGAGGATGTTGACTACTACGTGGTCGACTGTAAGAAGGGGGAACGCCTGACCGCTGAGGTGTACGGCATTCGCCTCGGGTTCTCGTCCGGGGGGAATTTCTTTGACCCCTACGTCGCCATCCTGAATGCCGCCCGGTTCGAGCAATCGACCAGCGATGACGCCGCTCTCGTGTGGAACGATGGCATCGCGTCGTGCGTGATCCCGGAAGACGGCAAGTACATCGTCCAAATTCGCGATGCGTCCTACCTCGGTGATGGCCGCGCGTACTACATGCTGAATATCGGGACCAACCCGCGTCCTCGCGGGATCATCCCCGCCGGTGGGAAGCCGGGCGAGACGGTGAAGGTCAAGTTCCTCGGCGATGTGGCCGGTGACTTCGAGCAGGACATTGTGATTCCCGCTGATGCTCCCGAAGACTGGGCCATCAACGTAACCGACGCAACTGGCACAGCTGCGTCGCCGATGCGGTTTCGTGTCTCGCCGCTGACAAACGTGTTCGAAGCGGAGAACAACGACGCTACGGCGGCTCTGGTGGCTGTGGAAGCTCCGGTGGCTTTCAACGGGGTGCTGGAGAAGCCGGGCGACGCCGACTACTTCAAGTTCACCGCCAAGAAGGGACAGGTCTTCGAAGTCGAGATGTTTGGTCGCCGCGTGCGGTCCTCGATTGATGCGGTCCTGTACGTCTGCAACAAGGACGGCGGCGGTCTCGCGAGCAATGACGATAGCCGTGGTCCCGACAGCTATATTCGCTGGGCGTGTCCCGAAGATGGCGAGTATTCGATCCTCGTCCACGATCATCTGCGTGGCGGTGGACCGAGCTATACGTACCGTGTCGAAATGCAACCGGTGCTGCCGAAGACCTTTGCTGGCACAGTGGAGTTCCAACGGTATGTCTCGCCCCAATTGGTCATCCCACAAGGGGGCGGCGTTGGAGTGCAAGTGAACGTCACTCGCCAAGACTTTGGCGGTCCCGCGAACTTCAAGAGCGACGACCTGCCCGCCGGTGTCAGCATCGTCTGCCCCGAGATGTGGCGCGGTGGAGCGACCATGCCCGTCGTCCTGTACGCAGCGGCCGATGCCCCGGTGGCTGGTAAATTTTCGAGTATCCTGACCTTTCTAGAAGATCCCAAGCAGCCCGACCTCAAGGTGCAAGGGGCATTCAAGCAGAACATCCTGATGGTCATCGGCCAGAATCAACAGTCTGTCTGGACGGAAGAGCAGACTCGCTTACCGGTCGTTGTGACACAGGCCGCTCCGTTCAAGGTGACGATCGAGCCTCCCAAGGTGCCCATTGTGCGAGGCGGATCGCTCAACCTCAAAGTCGTGGCCGAACGCACCGGCGACTTCAAGGGCGCCATCCAAGTCCTGTTCCTCCAGAATCCTCCCGGCATCAGCTCCAGCGGTTCGGTCTCCATCCCCGAAGGCCAGAACGAAGCCTTGATCTCAGTGAACTGCAATGGAGACGCTCCGGTCGGCGACTGGCCGATTGCCGTTCGCTGTATTTCCACAGTCGGGAATGGGCCGATCGAGACCTGTACTCCGTTTGTCCCCATCCGCATCGAAGAGCAGTACATGACTCTCGAATTCGCGGCAGCTGCGATGGAGCAGGGGAAAGAACTCCCCATGTTCGTCAAAGTGACCAAGCGGAAAGATTTTGTGGGCGAAGCGGTCGCGACGCTCTATAGCCTTCCCGCCAACACCACCGCCGAGCCGATCAAGATCACGAAGGACACCACCGAGTTCACCTTCACGATCAAGGCCGCTGCGAACGCTCCGGCGGGGAACAACCAGAACCTGTTCGCTCAGATTTTGGTCCCGGAGAACGGGGACATGGTGGTTCACAACCTCGGAACGGGCCGGTTGCGAATCGACACACCGCCTCCCCCGAAGCCGGACGCTCCCCCCATGCCCACCCCGATGCCGATGCCTGAACCGATGCCAGTGGCCGCCGTGGCCGCTCCTCCGCCGAAGCCACTGTCCCGCTTGGAACAGCTGCGGCTTCAGCAAAAGGAAAAGACCCAGCCCGCCGCTCCCGCCGCCACGCCGTAGTGTTCACCGTTGGGCTAGCCTCGTAGCCACGTTCGCCAGAACGTGGGCTGCCGTAACCAGCGTCCGCACATCGTGGAAGACTTCCGAAGTCTTCGGAGACTTCGGAAGTCTGTTGGCACCCGTGATCGCCGAGACCCGGTCGCCCACCTTCTGGCGAAGGTGGCTACCAGACACGCACGTCGATCTCACCTGAGAGTTCTCCCATGTTTCGCAGCTCCCTCGTACTCACTCTGCTCTTGATCGTCACTGGTTCCGTGCGAGCAGCCGATCTCGCGGAACTGCGAGTCTCGCCGCCCGATGTCAATCTCATGACATCTCTGGACCGGCAGGGGATCGTGGTGCAAGCCGCCTTCACTGACGGACTGACCCGCGACGTGACTGACCAGGCGACTTGGACGCTGGCCAATCCAGCCTTGGTTCGCCGCGAAGGGAATACGCTGCACCCGGTCGCGGATGGTGTGACCGAACTGAAGATCGAGTTCGGCGGGCAAATGTTGACGATTCCCGTCAAGGTCGAGAAAGCCGCCGAAGCCCGCCCGATCAGCTTCAAGCTCGATGTGATGCCCGTCTTCATGAAAGCCGGTTGCAACACCGGCAGCTGCCACGGAGCGGCTCGCGGCAAGGATGGTTTCCGGCTCTCGCTGTTCGGCTACGACGCGAACGGGGACCACATGCGGATTACCCGCGAGTTCCCCGGTCGGCGCGTTGACCTCGCGATTCCCGAGGCGAGCATGATGGTCGAAAAGTCGGTCGGCGATGTCCCGCACACCGGCGGCAAACGATTTGAGAAGGACAGTGAACTCAACCAGCAGATGGTCAAGTGGATCGCAGCTGGAACTCCGCTCGACCCCGCCGACATCGCGACTTGTACGGGGATGACAATTTATCCCCGGAACGGCGTGCTAGATGGTCCCGGCGAGACTCAGCGTGTGACCGTGCGGGCGACCTACTCGGACGGCACCGACCGCGATGTGACGCACCTCGCGCTGTTTCTGACCAACAACGAAAACTCAGCTGCGATCTCGCCCGCCGGGATCGTCACTGCGGGAGCTCGTGGCGAAGCGTTCGTGATGGCCCGCTTCTCGACCTTCACTGTCGGGTCGCAATACGTCGTCCTGCCCAAGGCTCTTGAGTACCAGGAGATTCCGCCCGAGCCGGTCAATTACATCGACGAATTCGTGGCCTTGAAACTTAAGAAGCTGCGGATTCATCCGAGCGGGCTGTGTAGTGACGAGGAGTTCCTCCGCCGGGTGTCGATCGACTTAGTCGGACTGCTGCCTGCTCGTGAAGAGTACGCGGCCTTCATGGCGGATGCTGACCCGAAGAAGCGCGAGAAGAAGATCGACGAACTCTTGGGCCGCAAGGAGTTCACCGAGATGTGGGTGTCGAAGTGGGCGGAGTGGCTCATGATTCGATCATCCAACCAGGTCTCGACGAAGTCGGTCGTGCTGTACTACCAGTGGCTCGTCGACCAGATTTCGAACAACGTCCCGCTCGATAAGATGGTCCAGGATCTGCTGTCCTCCAGCGGCGGCACGTTCAAGGTGCCGCAGACGAACTTCTACCAGATCGAGCAGGACCGCTTGAAGGTCGCGGAAAACACCGCCCAGATCTTCATGGGGATGCGGATTCAATGTGCCCAGTGCCACAACCATCCGTTCGACCGCTGGACCCAGGATGACTATTACAACTTTGCCGCCCTGTTCGCGCAGGTCGGACGCAAGACCTCGGAAGACTCCCGCGAGCAGATCATCTTCAACTCGGGCGGCGGAGAAGTGCCTCATCCGGTCACCGGTGTCAACGCGATTCCGACCTATCTGGGTGGTGGCAAGGCTGACCTCACCGGTGGACTCGATCGCCGGGCCGCCCTCGGCAAGTGGCTGGCGTCTCCCGCCAACCCCTACTTCGCGCAGAACTTCACGAACCGCATTTGGCAACACTTCCTCGGTGTCGGCATTGTCGAACCGGTCGATGATGTGCGGGTCTCGAACCCCGCTTCGAATCCCGAACTGCTGACCGAAATGTCCAAGCGCTTCACCGAGTCGAACTACAACTTCAAGGCCCTCGTCCGCGACATTTGCCTGTCGAAGAGCTACCAGCGGTCGACTCAGCGGAACGAGAGTAACGGAAGCGACGAGCTGAACTTCGCCCACCAGACGATCCGCCGGATTAAAGCCGAATCGATGCTCGACATCATCAGCCAGGTAACCACCACCAAGGACAAGTTCGGCGGACTGCCACTTGGCTCGCGGGCTGTGCAGATCGCCAACGGAGCGACCTCCGATTACTTCCTGACCACGTTCGGACGAGCGACCCGCGAGACGGCTTGCTCGTGCGAAGTCAAGATGGAGCCGACCCTTTCCCAGGCTCTGCACCTGATGAACGGCGATGTCGTGAACAGCAAGATGCAGGCGGGTGGCGTCATCAAGGCTCTCCAGGCTCAGAACCTCACTCCGATGCAGATCGTCGAGCAGTTGTACATCACCTGCCTGACCCGCAAGCCGACCGAGGCCGAGGTCGCCGCCCTAGCCCCGCTGTTCGCCGAGGGGAGCGATGCCAATCGATCCCTGGACGATGTTTACTGGGCACTCATGAACAGTCGTGAGTTCCTGTTCAATCACTGAGGAAGTTTGGGGAGGCCTAAAGCCTAGAGCCTAGGGCCTAGAGCCAGAGGGAACTCTGACTCTGGTCTTTCCCCGTCTCAACCTCTGGCCCTAGGCCCTAGGCCATCGCCCCTAGGCTTCCCCCGCGAGTTTGCCATGTTTCGTCTCACCCTCGCCGCCTGCTTGATCCTCTCCGCCACCACTGCGTTCGCTCAGGACGCAGCTGCGGAGAAGATCACGTACACCGATCACATTCTGCCGCTGTTCAAGCAGCG
>JAYTCW010000263.1:0-7755 GCA_043736295.1 Planctomycetota bacterium
TCTCATTGGCGAATGCTTCGCCAGAGAGGCACAGGTTCACGAATGTGTCATTGGGATTAAACATCAATCGTTCTCCCTCGCACTGCTGGTTTGATGGTGCGTCCAGTCACGGCATCCAAGGCACCGAGGTGCTTTCCCCGCTTGTTGAACACTTCGATTTCGCCGTGAAACGAGTCCCATGTGTAGTAGCGTTCTTGGTCCTGGGATCTCCAAAGTTGCTGCCCACTCTTGAATACTAGATAATCCACTTGGTCCAGGAAACAGGGAGTCGGTCTGGGTATTCCCGCCACGGATGTTCCATCCTTTTGGAATCACTGTGCTGCCTTCCTTGTGGGTCGGGAAGTGTCACATTGGTACGCCATAGGCGAGATCCTCCGATCGGTCAAAAGTTATCATAGCTGAGTGACCATTTTCCAAACAGTGATTCGCAACGTGTGTGGCCGAGGTGCGGGGTGGCCTCGGCGGGGGCGTTTTGGACTCTACCGGGGCGGCGATTGCCGGAACAGGTACTTGAAATGGCAAGCAATCGAGAGGCTGCCGAATTTCAAGCATTCGGCTTAATGCGGCTCGCTCGGTCGAACCAGTCGCGGATCGAGAGGCGGAAGCCGGGGAGGAGCTGTTCTCCGTCGAGGTCGTCGGATTCGGTCAGCGTGACGACAGCCTCGGAGGAGTGGTAGACGCGGACAGTGCGGTCGGAGGGATCGACGTACCAGACGAGTTCGACACCGGCCTCGAAATAGTCTCGCAGTTTGCGAGCCATTTCCTTCTTGGTGTTGGAAGGGCTGAGGACTTCCACCGCCAGGGTGGGTATCCAGTCGGGAACGGGGGTGGACGGGTCGGCATCGGCGGGGATGCGGTCATAGCTGATGAAGGCCACATCGGGGAACCGGACCTGATCGGCAAGGATTTGCAATGGTCCGTCGGCTCCCGTCAGGATGCCAAGATCGTATTCATTGAGATAGGTCTGCAACGTGAAAATGAGCCAAGCGGCCAGTCGCGATTCCGGCGTACCCATGACCTTCTCCACGAGGACGCCATCGACCAGTTCACACAGATGCTTCGGCTCGCCATCACACAGCCGAATCACATCCTCAACGGTCGCCGTCCCGGGAAACGGGTGGAGGCGAATCCGTTCCAGTGGCACATTTCCCAACCGCTCCAGCAAGTCTGCCAGAGTCTCCAGCTGTTCGTGTTCCGTGGCAAGCATCGGTTCACTCCCACGAGAGCGCTTCGCGTCTCCCAGGTTTCAGAGACATCAGAAGCATTGTTGAGGTTACTGCCCGCGCACGCCGTGGTACTCTTGCGGGAACTCGTAGTCCTTGCGTAACGGATACCCCTCCCAGTCGTCGGGGCAGAGGATTCTTAGCAGGTTCGGGTGGCCGACGAAGTGGATGCCCATCAGGTCGTAGGCTTCGCGCTCGTGCCAGTCGGCAATGGCCCAGACGTGCGAGACGGTCGGCACCTCGGGGAGTTGGCCGGGCTGGTTGTCTTTCCAGCGGGCGGGGAGCAGCGTCTTGATGACGGTGCGGTGTTTGCGAGTGAAGCTGTAGAGGTGGTAGATGACTTCGAGGTGCGGCTGGTACGGGAACTTGGCCGCCAGCTTGGCATCGGTTTCGAGGAAGTCGGTGGCGCTCAGGTTGTTGAGCGAGTCGAATGCCAACTCCGGATCCGACTTGAGGAACGCGGCCACCTCGGCCATCGCAGCGGGAGCGACCTCGATCCAGGGGTCGGTGGCCTTCTCATTCAGGCCGATGATCGTGTCGGTGCCGAAACGGTCGACCAGACGCTGGTGGATGTCTTGGATGGTCATGGGGGGGAGAGGTTTATGGTTGAGGGTTTATGGTTGATCGACAGAAGAGAGTTTTCAGTTCTTAGTCGTCAGTTTTCAGTCAATTCGTACCCTCTGACTGACCACTGAAAACTGATCACTGACAACTTCTTCCTACATCTGCGGTTCGAGCGGTGCGATGATCGGGCGTTCCCGCTTCTTCGCAGCTGTCTCTTTCGATTGAGCGACCATCGCGCGGACCCAGTCGAGGTCGCCGCGAGTCCAGACGTAGGCAAAGCCGACCAGCAGAATGGCGAAGAAGACCGCGATGTCGACGACGCCCAGCCAACTCAGTGTCAGGGCATCAGAGGCTGAGAGGGCAGTGCTGACAGTCGTGGTCCCCGCTGGCAGATCGAGCAGGCGGTCGCTGATTGCCATGCGGGTGGCCTCGCTGAGAGCGGGATCAGCCAGTTGAGTCGCTCCGCCAAAGATGGTGCCCCAGGGGAAGAAGAAGGCGACTTCCACGTCGAAGATGATGAACAGCAAAGCGACCACGTAGAACCGCAGGTCGAACTGGACGTACGCCGAGCCGATGGCGGGTTCGCCGCACTCGTACGGGGCATCTTTCTCTTCGTTGGGCAGGTTCGGACGAACCAATCGCCCGATCAACAGGGGGACCAGGATGAAACCGATACTGGCCACAACGGCGAGCAGGAAGTGCAGGTTCAGGTCGGCCATTTGGGGAGTTCTCAGTCGTCAGTGTTCAGTTGTCAGCCAGAGGTATGAGTCGCCAGAGTGTCACCTTTCGCTCCGCGAAAGGGCGTTCTTTCGCGGAACGAAAGACGACACACGGTGTTGGTCCGACCCCTACGCCCCGGTCGTGTAGACCTCTTGCACGTCGGTTTCACCCAGTTGCCAGACCAACTTGGCCAGACCCACGGTCGGGAATTCGACGGCCCCGACCTTCGGATCTCGCAACTCGATTCCGAGCTTCGTCAGCTCGTCGAAGTACCCGCGAAGACGTCCGTCGTCGGTGAGGAGGTCATTCTCCATCTGGCGGAACTCTTCCTCATACGGGTCAGTCTCAGGTCGCTGACGAGGTCCCTTGCGACTGACTCGCAACTCTCCCAGCCGCTCGCGCCGGCCATCCAGATCGGTCTGCAACTCCACGATATCGCGGACGATACTAGTCACCAGCGGCAATGCCTTGTGAGCATCGGCTTGGGTGAATCGCTTCGTCAATGGCTTCTGTTCGGCGGTCATCGGTTGACTTCTGTATGAGACATCCGTGTCTGAACTGGCACTCGCGAAACTTCCGAAGTCTCAGAAGACTTCGGAAGTTTGTGATCGTCAGGACAGGTCTTCAGTGTTCAGCAGCTTCGAAATCATAGGGAGTCGGCTCCCCCTTCACCCACACCGGCTGGTACAAGACCTTCGATTCCGACACAGCTGTCGGGTTCAGCGAGGTCTGGCCCCACGCGATCTCCAGCGGGAGCTTGGCATAGTCAACGATGCAGCCGTCGCGGCTGTAGCAGCTGAGGTCGAAGTTCGACCCCATGAAGATGCAGTCGACGGGACACGGCTCGACGCACAGCGCACAGAACATGCACTTGGTGTAATCGATCGTGAAGCCGTTGATGCGGAACCCCTTGCCGACGGGGCTCTTTTCCTTCTCGATGTAGATGCAGTCGACTGGGCAGGCGACCGCACACTTCTCGCAGCCGATGCAGACCGTGAGGTCGAACCGGTGGAAGCCGCGGTAGCGGGCCTTCACCGGGACGGGCGTTTCTGGATACTCATAGATCTCCGCAAACGATTTGCGTTCATAGGTTTTCGTCATCGTCCGCAATGTGATCCACATCCCCTGCGTCACCGTGGTGATGGCAGTCCAGACATTGCGGAACCACTCGAAGAACGCCTTCATCCGAGCCTCAATTCACAAACCGGACCCCGGATGAGCGGGATCGCGGAAACGACACAACACAAGAACCGACATGAGATTATACGGGGATGCCCCCTGCTCGCAACTGTGGGTTCCCGGAGACGGGAGCGGCGTCTCCAAAGCGGCGATTTTCAATGGTTTTTCCCATTCGCAGGAAGGAGAGTCGAAGCCGATCGACCCTGGCGACTTTACCTAACACGGCCCGAAGCGAGCCGGAGTTGCCCCTCGCCAAGAGGGCGGGCACACGAGTCCATTCGCCCACGTTCTGGCGAGAGCAGCTAAGCGGGAATGTCTCGCTGGGTGGCCCAAGCATCGCATCGGAAGTCTAGGTGACGCACTCCCACCCCGACATCTTGCCCGGCTTCCGATAGGCATTCACTCTGGGGGAGTGGTACAGCGAGGCTCGACGGGAGCCTCTCCCACCGAAATCACCACGGCGCGTTCTACGACTCCGGGTTCTTCCACTGCTCCTCGAACGTCGTCCCGCGCGAGGCCGCATTTCCTGGCCAGTCGGTGTCGAGCTTCCAGCGGCCTTGGTTCCGGTCGACGTTCTCGCCCGCGACGAACAGGTTTTGATCCGCAGCTGTCCAGACGCCGACGGGAGCCGGAGGAGAGAGAGGGATGCCGAGGAGCCATTTGATCCCCTGCATCATGAACAGCAGCAGCGGGAACATGACGAGCATCATGAGCGTCAGCGGGATCAACATCGGGCCGAGGCTGAAGAACCGCTTGGCGAACTCCTCCCAAACAGCGTGCCAGCCCAAGAGAATCAGCAGCGTGCCAAGACTCAGGTACGGGCCGTAGGGGATCTCCTTGTCGAGCTTGAACGAGAAGGTGACCAGGTGAGCTGCAGTCGCTAGGAATGAGGCGAGGAAGAAAGCCAGGACTGTGGCCTGCCAGCCGATGAAGGCTCCGACCATCGCCATCAGAAAGATGTCGCCGTCGCCCATCGCCTCGCGGCCCAGCACACGGGTCCCGATGCTGCGGACCACAGCCACCATGATCGCCCCGACCGCCAGACCGGCCAGACTGACCAGCAGCCCATGCAGATGCGGCGAGGTGCTGAACCACTCGGGGACGCTCCATTCCGGGGTCAGCCACGGGTGTAGAGATTTCGGGATCATGATCCGAAAATCGCGGAGCAGGTGCGGGTCTTGATGCCACGCCGGAACCAGATGCAATCGCCCCAGTGCCGTCGAGGCCACCACCGCGAAGATCGTCTGTGGGATCGTCGTGGCGTCTGGGATAATCATCAGATCCCAGTCGATCAAAGTGGCGACTAGCAGCGCCTCAATGAGTACGAGATGAAACGCCATTCGCAGATGTAGGAACATCAGCGGAGACAAGCTGCCGAGTCCGGGGATCTCCTGTGGGCCGAGATCGGCGAAGACAGTACTGGTCGATAAATAGCCGCCACCAATCGGCACCTCGAGCCAATAAACCAGCACAAACAGCAGGGCGTTGAACAACTCAACTGCCGGATACCGCATCGAGATCTTCAGTCCACACGCCCGGCAGCGGCCTCTCAGTGACAACCACCCGAAGATCGGGATGTTGTCATACCACTTGATTGCCGTCTGGCAGCGGGGGCAGTACGAACCGCGATTCGCGATGCTCTTCAGCTGGCCCCACAGGGTGAGGTGCTGAGGGATGCGGAAGACGCAGACGTTGAGGAAGCTGCCGATGCAGGCACCCATCCAGAACATGAACGGGAGGATCAGCCACGGGGGCAGATCTTGGTTGACAAAGATCTTCACCGGGGGCTCCCGCTGGCGATCGCGCGGGGCAGGGCGAGCAGGATCTCGTCGACGATCGACGCGGGGGAGCGGCCTTCCGTGTCGATCATTTGGGTGGCGGTCTCGGCATAGAGCGGAGTTCGTCGGGCGAGGAGTGTTTCAATCTCGGTGCGCGGGTCTGCTCCCGTCAGTGACGGTCGCCGCGCGGCTGTGGTCGAGTCGCCGAGGATGCGGGCGAAGATGCTGTCGAGGCTGGCGGTGAGCCAGATGGCAGGCCCGGCCGCGCGGATGGCCTGCCGCGAGTGGGGATCGAGGATCGCTCCGCCGCCCGCCGAGATGACGAGGCGGTCCTGCGCGAGCAGCTCGGAGAGGACGCCCGCCTCGCGCATGCGGAAGCCAGATTCCCCTTCCGCCGCAAAGATCTCGGCAATCGTCCGCGCCGCCTGCTGCTCAATCAGCGCATCGGCATCGGCCCAGTTCCAGCCGAGTCGCGCGGCCAAGAGTGGAGCAATCGTCGACTTGCCAACGCCGCGATAGCCGATGAGGGTGATCGTCATAGGTGATGTCGAGTGGGGCCTCAGAGAATGTCCCGAGGGTGCCCACCCTGGAACTGGAACCATTCGCCAATGAGTGGCTCCCCGGCTTGTCCCCTCTCCCCCGCGATTGGCTTTGAGAAACAGAGGGATTCGTTGCGGGGGAGAGGGCTAGAGTGAGGGGGCCATACCTCAGCTTCGGCCCCCTCACCCCGGCCCTCTCCCCCGCAGTGGAGTTCTCACTGAAAGTCGAGTCGATTGTGGGGGAGAGGGAGCAGAACGGACAGAATCCCCTCTGCTCGCTCGCGGGTCACTTCGCACTCGCGGATTGCTGGGTTCCAATGCGATACAAGTGCCGCTCGCTGCGCACCAGCAGCGACTTGTCGATCACCGCGTATGAGGCGAACGTCCGCTCCCCTTCGGCGAACGTGTTGGTCGCCAACACCTCGAACTTCTTGGCAGCGGCCACAACGGTGGCCTTCCCGTGTTCGTCCTGGAAGTAGACCCGTCCGTCAGCTGCGGTGGGGGAGGCGGAGTAGTTCCCCTCGATGCGTTCCTGCCAGTGGACCTCGCCGGACTTGGCATCGGCACAGGTCGCGATCCCGCCATCGGAGACGTAGAACAGCATGTCGTCGACCGCCACCATCGACGGGTTGTGCGGGGCCTGCTTGTCGGTTTGCCAGCGGATGTGAGTCTCGGTGATATCGCCCTTCCCGGTCGGGTCGAGGGCGAGCAGATTCGGCTTGTCGTAGCTGGAACTGACGAAGACCAGTCCCTGAGAAAACACCGGTCGGGGGACGACGCTGTAGCCCGAGCCGTACTGGCAGCGCCAGATCTCTTTGCCAGTGGCGGGCTCGTACGAGAAGACAGCCGTGCTGCCGGGGCAAACGGCCTGCTTCTGGCCATTCACGGTGATGACGAGCGGGGTGCAGAACGAGAATCCCCGGTCGGGTTTCGTGTCGCGCGGTGTGTTCCAGCGGATCTTTCCGGTCGCCTTATCGAGGCCGACCACGAACTGCTTATCGGCCCCGTCACAGCAGATCACGAGTAGGTCATCGACCAGTGCAGGCGAACCCCCGGTCCCGTGTTGCGGAGCATAAACCAGCTCCTCGTTCTTCCAGACCACCTCGCCGCCGGTCTTCAGACAGGCTGTGCCGTGCGGGCCGAAGTGGAAGTAGACCACGTCGCCATCGATCAGTGGAGACCCGCTGGCGTGGCTGTTCTTGGAGTGCATCTTCAGTTCACCGGTGCGATGGAACAGCTCGATGTTCCATTCCACCTTGCCAGTGCTGGCGTTCACGCACAGCCCTCGCAGTTCGTGAACCTCGGGCTTGTCGCCATCTTTGGGGAGGTCGACACTCGTCGAGAGGTAAATCTTCCCGTTCGACACCACCGGCGAGGACCAGCCCAACCCCGGAATCGGGGTCTTCCAGGCGACGTTCTCCGTCTCGCTCCACGTCAGCGGCAGACCCGTCTGATCGCTCACGCCCTGCCCGGTCGGACCACGAAACTCGGTCCACTCCGCAGCCGACACCACAGTGGCCAGACACATCCCGACCACGCCCACACCTGCACGCCAGTTCCACATCCGAATCACTCCTCACCGTTGCCGAGAATCACTGAGGACACACTGTACCCCGAGGCAGTCCGGGTTTCGAGGGGAGGGGAGGGAGGTTTATGGTTGATCGACAGAGGAGGAGGTAGGCGTCTAACTGTCGGGAGGGCGAAGCTCCTGCTGAGCCGCGACGGAGGGTGGGCGTTGTCCCTGGCTCGCGG
>JAYTCW010000264.1:0-3639 GCA_043736295.1 Planctomycetota bacterium
TCCGAGTCGCCGGGGGTTTTCTATTTCATTTCGTGAGCGATCCCAGCGTCTTCCGCCATTCAATCAACCATCAACCTCCCGTTCTGTTCCTTGTGTTTCCCCGCACTCCGGTACAATCGTTCCATCTGGTCGCGAAAACGCCACAGAATCATGTTGCCTCATCGCCACCTGTGTCGTAGGTTTGATGACCCCTTAACTCGTTGCTCCCAGCAGAGTCCTCTTTACCCGGTCGTGGATGTTCGGGTGTTGAGGATCAAGACGCCCTGTAGCCATTCGGCATCACGCCATCGGCATCACTCGGTGTTGACCATCATCCTTGGCGACCTGCCCGGTCCCAGAGGCTGACGGGGGAGCATTGCGCCGCTCATTGAGCCGGTATTCGCTTCTTCAGTCACCCGCTGGCCCGACAGTTCTCCGCATCCGCATCCCGCGGATGGCACGTCTGTCACGAAAAGCCAACGAGGCACCCATGACCTATCACGGTTCACTGCTGGTTGTTGATGATGATCGTCATATCTGCGAAGCGATGGCGGACTACCTGCGTAGCCTGGGCCACCGCACGGAGACAGCCGTTAATTGCCGCGATGCGATGGAGCGGATCAAGGACTACAACTTCGACGCGGTGATCTGCGATGTGAACCTGCCCGATCAGGACGGCTTTCATCTGCTCGAGTGGGCAGTCCCCGCCAAGCCGGAAACCGCCATCATCCTGCTGACGGGATACGGCACGATCGAGAGTGCAGTCGAGGCCATCCGCCTGGGGGCGTTCGATTACCTGACCAAGCCGGTCATCGATGACGAACTCAACTTCTCGATCCAGCGAGCCCTCGGCCAACGCAAGGTCGTCGAAGAGAACAAGAAACTCAAGAAGCAGCTCGACGAGAAATTCGGCCTCTCCCACATCATTGGCCGCGACTACAAGATGGCCAAGATGTTCGACCTGATTGAAAGCGTGTCCGACACCCGGACCACGGTTCTGATTCTTGGTGAGAACGGGACTGGTAAGACGATCACCGCCCGCTCGATTCATCAACTGAGCAGCCGCCGCGAGAAGCCATTCATCGAGGTCGCCTGCGGGGCGCTCCCCGATTCGCTGCTGGAGAGTGAGCTGTTCGGACACGTGGCGGGGGCCTTTACCGGGGCCACACACGATAAGCCGGGAAAGTTCTTGCAGGCCGATGGCGGCACGCTGTTCCTCGACGAAATCGGGACGGCTTCGCCGAGTCTACAGGTCAAACTACTGCGAGTCCTCCAGGACCGCGAGTTCGAGCCGGTCGGTGGGTCGAAGACCCACAAGGTCGATGTGCGGCTGGTGCTGGCCACAAATGACAACCTCGAAGAGCGAGTCAAGCGCGGCGAGTTCCGCCAAGACTTGTACTACCGCATCAACGTGATCTCAATCACTCAGCCGCCGCTCCGCGAACGCATCGGCGACATCCCGTTGCTGCTGGAGCACTACCTGCAAGACTTCAACGACCAGAATGGCAAGCGCGTCAAGGGCTTCGACGAGGACGCCCTGCAACTGATGCAGCGTTACTCCTGGCCCGGCAACGTGCGAGAATTGGTCAACGTCGTCGAGCGAGCTGTGGTCCTCTCCAAGAGCGAGTACATCACAGCTGCGGAACTGCCCGAACCGCTGCGTCGCGACCAAATTGACATGTCGGGAGCAGTCAACCGGCTGATCGGTGGGAACCTGAAGACGGCCCTGGCGAACCCTGAGCGGCAGATCATCATCGAGGCTCTGGAGACCAACGGCTGGAACCGTCAGGAGACGGCGCGCCTACTGGGGATCAACCGCACGACGCTCTACAAGAAGATGAAGAAGTACGACATCGAGTACGAGTCGCATGTGGAGGTGGGGATGCTGTAAGGCGAGCGGTCAGATTTGTCTGGTGAATCCGTGGGAAGGGGGCGAGTCGGTTACGTTCACATGCTTGCGGGCGGGCGTTGTTCGCGAGGGCGAGGCTCCTGCCGAGCCGCTACCAAGGTTGATCGCCGCCCCCGGCTCACGGCTCAGCCGGAGCTTCGCCCTCCCGAACAACGCCTCAATCAGACTTTCAGACATTTGAGGAGAAGTGACAAGTTGACGCCGTTCACCTTGAATGATATCGTGATATCACTGGGAGGCGTTCCGCATGGCACAATTCGTCGTTCGCAATCTGGAAGATGATGTTCGTGAGAGGTTGCGGGAGCTATCCCTCTCTCAGGGGCAAAGTATGGAAGAAATCGTTCGGGAGATCCTTCGCAACGCGGTCCTCAAGTGGGGAACGTCACCTCCTCGACTGGGGTCACAGATGGCGAAGCGGTTCTCGAAAGTCGGTCTAGATTTCGAGATCGACGAAATGCGAGGGCAGCAAATGCAGCCACCGAGTCTGGCCCCATGATTGTGCTGGATACCAACGTACTCTCCGCGTTGATGCAACAGGCCCCTGAGCCACGAGTCGTGGCCTGGTTGGATGCCCAGCCGACCGAATCGATCTGGACGACGAGTGTGACCGTCTTTGAAATTCGTTTCGGACTGGAGGCGATGGCCAAAGGCAAGCGGCAACGGGCTCTTCAAGAGGCATTCCGGCTCGCCCTGACCGAAGATTTGAGTGGCCGCGTGCTCAACTTCGATGTCGCTGCCGCCGATGAGGCCGCAGTCCTCTCCGCCCGACTCCGATCCAAGGGACGCCCGGTCGAGATCCGGGATGTCATGATCGCCGGAATCGTCGCAGCCCGTCGTGGAACCCTGGCCACCCGCAACACAAAGCATTTTCAGGATACGAAGATACGAGTGGTCAATCCCTGGGAAGAGGGCGAGTAAGTTACATTCAAGTGCTGGCCGGGAGGGCGAGGTCGGGAGGGCGAGGCTCCTGCCGAGCCGCAACCGGAGTTGATCGTCGCCCCCGGTTCACGTGTGTCTCGTTTGTCGGTGAAAGGCTTGAGCGTCGCGGGTGACGCGGCGGGAGGGCGAGGCTCCTGCCGAGCCGCAACCGGGGTTGATCGTCTCCCTTGGCTCGCGGCTCAGCAGGAGCTTCGCCCTCCCGACGACGGCTTCGCCCTCCCGAACGCGGATGATATGCTGTTCAAGCAACGACGACAGGATCCGGAGATTACTCAAATGTCTGACTCCTCCCCCAATCGACCGCAGCGAAAACATCCCGCCCACGGAGTCCTCTATATCGAGGGTCAACCGACCATCATTGTCAACCGACCATCATTTACGACACAATCTGCACCAAAGACCGCCAGCCTTGGTTGGCCCATGACGACATCCATGAGCTGCTGCGTGAAGTGTGGAACGACGCCTCCGCTTGGCTCGTCGGTCGCTACATCATCATGCCCGACCACATCCATTTGTTCGCTGCTGCAACCGCAATTGACATCGAGTTCAAGAACTGGGTGAAGTATTGGAAGTCGCAGTTCACGAAACGGCACAAGGTCGCCGA
Organism: Planctomycetota bacterium; assembly: GCA_043736295.1. GTDB lineage: Bacteria > Planctomycetota > Planctomycetia > Planctomycetales > Planctomycetaceae > TH-plancto1. The sequence goes on from JAYTCW010000264.1 coordinate 3,432, forward strand.
ACATCGCTGGCAAACAGATGATTGGGATACTCGGATGCGGTCAGGACATCAGTACGAAGAGAAATGGGAGTACGTGCGATACAACGCCTTCCGCCACGAACTCGTCGTTCGCCCCGAGGACTGGCCACATCAAGGAGTTCTGAATGAACTCCGTTGGGATGAGCCGTGAAGCCAACCGGTCGGGAGGGCGCGGTCGGGAGGGCGAGGC
>JAYTCW010000265.1:0-4420 GCA_043736295.1 Planctomycetota bacterium
GACTGGGCAGCCGAGTTTCAGAAACGTCTCGACTGGTGGAGTCTGAAGCCGCTCGCGAACCCCCAGCCGCCGGTGGTGACCGACGAGCGTTGGTCGCGACATTCGGTCGATCGATTCATTCGCGACGGCTTGGCGGTGGCGAACTTGCAGCCAGCTCCAGCTGCTGATCCCGAAGTGCTTTTGCGTCGTCTCTCGTTCGTGTTGACGGGACTGCCGCCCGCGCCCCAGCAGCGTGCCAAGTATCTTCAGCAGTGTCAAAACGATGCGGCCCGCGCGTATGCAGCACTCGTGGATGAACTGCTCGACTCGCCGCACTTCGGGGAACGTTTCGCTCGACATTGGATGGACGCAGCGCGATACACAGACACCTATGGCTATGAGTGGGATGTCCCTGCCAAGGGAGCCTTCGAGTATCGGGACTACCTGATTCGGGCGTTCAATCGTGATGTGGGATTCGACACATTCTTGCGAGAGCAACTGGCTGGCGACCTCGTCGATCCACCTCGGGTGAACACAGAACTGGGGATCAATGAGAGCCTCATCGGCCCAATGTTTTATCACATGGGCGAACACCGCCACGGGACGAGCTTGGCTTACAACGGCGTCCATCAGGAGATGGTCAGTAACAAAATTGACGCCTTCTCAAAGGTCTTTCTCGCAACGACCGTGGCCTGTGCCAAATGCCACAACCACAAATTGGAGGCGGTCTCGCAACGCGACTATTACGCGATCGGGGCGATGTTCATCACGCCGCGTTGGGTCAGCCGACCTGCCGATGCGCCGGGGAAGAATGACGCCGCGATTGGACGGCTGAAAGAGTTGCGAGAGCTCATTCGTGATGACCTAGCCAAACAGTGGGCAGCGACTGAACTCCCTGTCGCGGTGTGGCGGGCTCCGCTCGAAGTCCCCAATGCACCGCAGCCGACGCTCGATGACGTCGCCTATCCACTTGCCCAGTTGCTCAAAAGCGATGAAAGGGTCGAGGCGACCTGGACGGCACTCGCAGCTGAGTGGACCGCCACGCGTGCGGCTCGCGTCACGGCGAATGCGGCCTTTCAGACGCTGGCGGATTTCTCGCAACCGGGGGTGCCCGCCGGTTGGGTCACCGATGGTGACGGGTTCGCGCACGGCTGGGCTGCGGACGCGACGCCACTCATTGCACTCGAGGGCGATCAGGTCGTATCGCGACTCCTCCCGCGCGGCTACCACACGCACGCTCTGTCTTCAAAACTGCCCGGTGCTTTGCGGATGCCCTCCGAACATCTCGTGCCGGGTCAGTTCGTGAGCCTCAACTTGGCGGGCGGCGAATTTGGTGGCTGGCTGCAGATGGATGAAAACTCTCTTCTGCACGAAGGGGTGGGGATCGTAAATCAGGCCGAACCGACGTGGCGCGCGTTTGGCGACACGGCCATGAAGGGAGGCGTGACCAAGGTCACCCTCGACTTCGTCACCTCGTCGCTCAATCCGAATTTCCCTGCCCGCGTCGGCATCGTTCCGGGTCTTCCCAACACGGATCACGGTTACGACATGCGAAGCTGGATCAGCGTGACCGGAATCGTGACTCACGATGTGGGCGGTGCTCCACAGTCGACACTCGATGCGTTTGAATCGCTCTATGAAGGCCCTGCCCCCCAGTCTCGTGACGAAGCAGTGTCACGAGTGACAGTGTGGTTGTCGGGGGCTGTTCGTCGGTGGAGCGAAGGTCAGTTACGGCCCGGTGACCGACTGATCATCAACTGGCTGCTCGCACACAAGCTGTTGCCCAATCAAGCGGCTTCCGAGAGTCCGCTGGCCGCACTGCTGGCGGAGTATCGCCGCGTCGAGCAGGGAATCGCCTTCCCGCGCTCGGTCAACAGCATGGATGAACGCGAACTGGCGAAGTCTGGGATGCACCTCAACATCCGAGGCAACTACGACGCGCTGGGCGAACTCGTGATGCCCGATTCGCTGCAAATGTTTGCCGGGCGAAATGCTGTGGCGCAAAGCCCCGGCAGCGGACGGCTGGAACTCGCCGAGTCGTTGCTGCACCCCGAACATCCCCTCACCTCGCGGGTCTATGTCAACCGCGTGTGGCAGTGGGTCTTCGGAACGGGACTGGTCACCACGCCGGATGACTTCGGTCGATTAGGGGACAAGCCCTCGCATCCCGAGTTGCTCGACTGGCTGGCGCGCGACTTCATGAAACAAGGTTGGTCCACCAAACAACTCGTACGGAAAATGGTGCTCAGTGAAACGTTCCAACAGTCCGGGACCGTCAGCGAAGCGGCTCGACAAGCTGACCCGGACAACCGCCTGCGGCATCACTACCCGACGCGGCGGATGGAGGCCGAGGAGATTCGCGATGCCTTGCTGGCGGTCTCGGGACGGCTTGACCGCCAGCTGTATGGTCGCCCCATCAACCCGTCTCGACCGGTCGAGGACGCCGCCAAGCGACTCTTCTCCGGGCCACTCGACGGGGACGGACGACGATCGCTGTATCTGACGATGTCGATCATGGCACCACCCAAGTTCTTGATGACCTTCGATCTGCCCGACCTGCGGCTGCCCAGCGGCAAACGCAGTGTCACCAGTGTCCCCACGCAGGCCCTCACGTTGTTGAACGATCCGCTCGTCAGTCAGTTAGCTCGGCAGTGGGCGATCGCACTCGTCAAGATGCCGCACACCAGTCCCGAGGAACGCATCGACAGCATGTTCGTCACCGCTTTTGGACGCACGCCGCACGACGCGGAACGCGGCCGCTGGATCAAGTTACTGCAACAGGTGACCACATCGTCCGATGTCCTGAATGATGAGCCCGCTTGGGCGCAGATGGCCCATACGTTCTTCAACGCCCAGGAATTCATCCACTACCGCTAAGGAGCGTTCGGCATATAACAGTCGCCTTTCGCTCCGCGAAAGGACGTTCTTTCGCGGAGCGAAAGACGACGATCGGACAGTCATTGATCGAACGCTCCTAACCGGTCCCACACACGGCTCAACACGATGATTCATCCATTCACACGCTGCCCCGGTCGCATCACCCCCTCGGCCACACGACGCGGATTCTTGCAGCAGGCTTCGGCTGGCTTCGGCTGGTTGGCGCTGCACGGCCTGCTCCAGCAGCCCACCGTGGCCGCCCCGCTGTTCCCACCGAAGGCGAAGAACATCATCTTCTGCTTCATGGACGGCGGCCCGAGTCACGTCGATACGTTTGACTACAAGCCGATGCTCAAGAAGCATCAGGGGCAGCCGATCGGGACCAACTGGATCAACAAGAAGTCCGATAACGGAGCCGGTCGAGTCTGGCTGGGGTGCCCGTGGGAGTTCAAGCAGCGGGGCGAGAGCGGGCTGTGGGTCAGTGACTTGTTTCCGCATCTGGCCACCGTCGCCGATCAGCTGTGTGTGGTCCGATCGATGGTCGGGGAACTGCCGCTGCATGGACAGTCGAACCTGCTGCTGCATACCGGCCGCGTCACGGGACAAGCGCCCAGTCTCGGGGCGTGGATTTCTTACGGTCTGGGGACCGAGAACGCCAATCTTCCAGCGTATGTGCTGCTCAATAATGACTGGGTGCCGAATGGCGGCCTGGAAAACTTCGGCAGTTCGTTTCTGCCCGCCAGCCATCAGGCGACGACGATGCGCGCCAAGGGAACGGCGGTCGATAACATCGTTCCTCAAGATCTCCCCGCGCTACAGCGTCAGAAGCTCGCATTGCTGGCAGAGTCGGACGCGGCCTTTGGATCGCAGACCTCGAATCCGCAGGCGATCGAAGCCGCCATCGCCAACTACGAGACCGCGTTCCGCATGCAGAGCAGCGTCCCCGACCTCGCCGACATCAGCCGCGAACCGGAGCATATTCAGAAGCTGTATGGAGTCGATTCTCCCGACGAGCATCAGCGGTTCTATGCCACTCAGGCTCTGCGCGCCCGACGACTGGTGGAGGCGGGAGTGCGGTTTGTCGAGATCACCTGTCCCAGCTTCGATGGCAACAACTCGCCCTGGGACCAGCACACACACCTCAAGCTCAACCACGAGAAGAACGCCCGCGTGACTGAGCAGTCCGTCGCCGCTCTGATCGCCGACCTGCACCAGCGTGGCCTGCTGGACGAAACCATCGTGTTGTGGGCGGGCGAAATGGGACGCACGCCTGCCGTGGGAGCCATCACCGACGCGACTGGCCGCGACCACCATGTCAGCGGCTACACCATCTTCATGGCGGGCGGCGGCTTCAAAGGCGGCATCACCTACGGCGAGACCGACGAGTTCGGAACGAACGCCATCCTCAATCCATTGTCCGTGCATGACCTGCACGCCACAATCCTGCACCAGATGGGACTTGACCATGAACGTCTGACCTTCCGTTACGGCGGTCGCGACCACCGCCTGACCGATGTCCATGGAAAGGTCATTCGCGAGGTTTTGGGTTAGGCTATAGGAATAT
>JAYTCW010000266.1:0-4530 GCA_043736295.1 Planctomycetota bacterium
CATCCCGAACTGGATGCCCGCTTGATGAGCAGCTGCGGCCCAACTGGCAGCGAGGTCGCTGCCCGCCTTGACGATGCGCGGCCCGCTAGTGGCATCCCAACTGGAGCACGACTCGGGTCCGCAGTAGAGGACGCAATCGGGTTGGAACTCGGCAATCTGCTCGGCGATTCCGGCTCCGTGTTCGGCAGGCTCTCCGTGGCACCCTTCGATGTCGACCTCGTGATCGAACCAGACTCCGGCGACCGCATGGCGCTGGGCCGCGTGGACCGCTGTGTTCGCACCCACTACTGAGTCAATTCCAACGATGAACAGTCGTTCCACGTGCCGCCTCCCTGCGTGAATGTTGAGTTCTGCCTTGCCGTTTCGCAGCGGCCACCGAGTAGTCGCAGCTGCATGGAGAGAGTCACCACAGCCATCCGATAGAGATGGGACACTCACTCCTCCGGCGAAGCGAGGCGACTATATCTATGAGGAAAACAAGCGACCAAGGTCAATCTGCAATTATTGCCGGAGCGCGCGGGAGGGATTGCAAATCCTACATGAGGGGGGGAGGTTTATGGTTTATGGTTAATCGAGGGAGGGGAGGGCAGCAACCGGCTATCCCGCAGGGATTCCAGCCCATAGCCGGTGGTCAGCGCAGCGCTACCACCGGGGAACATGGCGTGAGCAGATTCCTATCCTGAAGGGATTGCAGCCGTTCATCGGTTCTCATGAGTATTCCGAAACGATCGGAAACTCATGTCATCCTTCCGCTGACAGAGGGACATCCCTGCGGCGGCTTCAATCCCTTCGGGAGAGGGAACACGTCGCGCCTCAAACCGGTGGTGGCGCTGCGCTGACCACCGGCTATGGGCTGGAATCCCTTCGGGATAAGGGGCGATCCGACTCCCGACTCCCCAATACCAACGCCCGGAGAGTGGAACTCCCCGGGCGTTGGATCTCATTAGTTTGACTGTGCGAGGCGAATGACCGCCTCACAGGGTCAAGGGCTACTTCGCTGCCTGGCAGCAAGCGGCTCCCGCTTCACAGCAGGGGCTACCGGGGAAGCAGCAGTCGGCTCCCTCGACGCAGCACGCCTTCTGCGAAGTGCAGCATGCGGCTCCCGCTTCACAGCAAGGGCTGCCGGGGAAGCAGCAGTCGGCTCCTTCAACGCAGCAGGCCTTCTGAGAAGTACAACATGCGGCTCCCGAAGAGCAGCAGCTGGAATCCGAAGAGGCTTGCGAGCTCACCCCATAGCCGACCAGTCCCAGGACCGCAGCGGCACACAACGTCATCAAGTTTCGACGATTCATGACAAACTCCCGAATCTGAGTCGGAACACGACTCAGTCAATAGTGGATACAGGGGAACAATTCACCCCGCACGGATCAAGCAGCGATCAACCCACACCATTCAAATTCGGAGGTGGAGTCCTCGGAGCCCAAGTCAGCCCCAGTAGGGCGGGGCACTCCTCACTGACCCGATCACAGCTGAGCAACTCCCATCGGATCATCGATTCCGGGAGCAGGCAATACACGGCACTGTTTACACAACATCCACAACACGGGCGGTGGTCGCCGCCATCCGACGGCGTGGACTCCGGTGGATGCTGGAGTGGTTCGACAGGCTGGGATACTTTGGTCCGGCAACATGACCGAGATTGTTCCTGCTTGGCCACGCGGCAACAGGTGGATTGAGAGAGCTGCGGCGCATCACCCGCACGGCAGGTTCCCGAATGAGGGAGACCTGTTTGGCAGACGAACAGGAGGATGAGCAGCCAGCGGTACATGCCTTCATCGTACGCCGGGCCGGTGCGCCGGGCAAGAGGGAGTGAACGGAACGGAGCAAATCAATCGTCATTTTTGAATATGGGAGTTGTAGCGTGGGCTAAAGCCCACGCTACGAAGTCAGGAGATGGCCCTGTGGGAATAGCGGCGTCGAATGATTCCAAGCCGCTGCCCCCTTCAGTCACCCGACGGGGCAGCGAGGGTCGAGCGTCGCGAGGTGCATCGCTGGCACACTCGGGCTATCATCGGCCAAATTGGTGTCAGTCATTACGTCACTCGGAGATTCTGAAAATGCGAATCGCCCTCTTGCTTGTCGCGTTACTTTCTGTCGGCGTCCCGATGCTGGGGGCGGAAGAGCCAGTGAAGGGGGATGCCTTCTCGACTGCCCCGGGGGACGCCCTCGTTGCCGAGTATTTCCGATTAGAGACGCAGCGGTTGGCTGATCGAACGGATGCCATTCTCTCGGGAGTGAAGACGGTCGCGGAGTGGGAGGCGGAGAAGCCGGAGCTGCGGCGGCAGTTGTTTGAGATGCTGGGGCTTGACCCGTTACCGCCGAAGACGGATCTCAAACCGACGGTAACAGGCAAGACGGAACATGAGGAGTTTACGGTCGAGCGGCTGCATTTTCAGTCGTCGCCGGGGTTGTATGTGACGGGGAATCTGTACCTGCCGAAGCACGCGACGGGACCATTGCCGACGGTGCTGTACGTGTGCGGGCATTCACGCAACGTGAAGGACGGAATCGCCTATGGCAATAAAGTCGGGTATCAGCACCACGGCGGGTGGTATGCTCGTAACGGGTATGCGTGCCTGACCATCGACACGCTGCAACTCGGCGAGATCGAGGGGATTCATCACGGAACGTACAAGGAGGGAATGTGGTGGTGGCACGCGCGGGGGTACACGCCCGCCGGGGTCGAGGCGTGGAACTGCATTCGCGCCCTCGACTATTTAGAGACGCGGCCCGAGGTCGACAAGACGCGCATCGGCGTCACGGGGCGATCTGGGGGCGGGGCGTATTCGTGGTGGATTGCAGCTCTCGACGAGCGGATCAAAGTCGCGGTCCCGGTCGCGGGGATTACCTCACTGAAGAACCATGTCGTGGACGGCTGTATCGAGGGGCACTGCGACTGCATGTTCCAGGTGAACACGTACGGGTGGGATTACGCCCTGGTGGCAGCCCTGGTCGCCCCGCGTCCACTGCTGATCGCGAATACCGATAAGGACGGCATCTTCCCACTAGATGGTGTCGTCGATGTTCACAGGAAGGTCCGCCGGATCTACGACCTGTACGGGAAGCCGCGAAACCTCGGGTTGAACATTACCGAAGGGCCACACGAGGACACGCAGGAACTCCAGACCCACGAGTTCGTCTGGTTCAACCGGTTCCTGAAGCAGAGCGAGTCGCCGATCGACAAGGTCGCGGTGAAGTTCTTCGAGCCGGAGCAGTTGAAGGTATTTGAGACGCTGCCAGCTGATCAGCGGAACACACGGATTCAGGAGGAGTTCGTGCCGGTGCAGAAGCATGCGGTGCCGAAGACGGTGGCCGAATGGGAGGCGATGTGGGATGGCTGGGAACAGTCTCTTGAGTCGCAGTGTTTTTTGGCCTGGCCCTTTGAGGAATGCCAGCAGGCACTCGATGTGAAAGAACTCAATGCCAACTCCCGCCGCGAAATCCAATGGACCGAGTACGAATACCTCAGCCAGGAGCCGTACCGGTTGTCTTTGCTGGTCACGTCACCCGGGGTTCTCGACCGAGCGAAGGCAGAACGAGTCATCGTGCATGTCCTCGACCAGCCCGAATGGGACCGCATCCACGGCCTGATTACAATGGGGCGCAGCGAAGCGGAGTTCAAGCTGGATGCTGTGAGAGGGCTTGAGTTCATTGCCTTTCAGAACCAATGCCGCGCGGCCGGAACCGTTCATTGCTACGTTTCTCCGCGCGGTGTCGGCCCAACCGAGTGGACTCGTGATGAACGGAAGCGGACGCACATCCGCCGTCGCTTTGCTCTCCTGGGACAAACAGACGACAGCGCTCGTGTCTGGGACGTGCGTCGTGCCATCCAGGCTGTTCGGTCAATCCCTCAACTGAAAGAGAAACCAATGGCTCTGTCCGCCAGTGGCCAAGCGGCGGGTTGGGCGCTGTATGCCTCACTGTTTGAGGCTCCTCTGGCGGGGCTGGAACTCACCGATCTGCCGCCGACTCATCGCGAGGGACCGATCTTCCTCAACGTCTCCCGGTTCACCGAGATGCCACAAGCTGTGGCTTTGGCAGCGGATCGGGGGCACGTCACCTTGCGATTCGCCCAACCCGTGAACAAGAGCGACTGGGAGTTCGCGACCACCGTCGATGCCCTCCTCGGGAAACGCGATCACGCCGGGTTGACCGTGGTGAACAACTCCGGGGAAGAGTAGAAACGCAGAGGTCGCGGCGCGGCAGAGCCGCAACCGAAGGAGAAGCATCAGCCGTCAGCCAGAAAGCCACACCCGTCGAAGCGGCCTCTGCACCCCGAAGGGGTCGATACATCACAGCCCAGGGTCGCGACCGCAGGGAGCGCACCTTGGGTGAGACGCTCGCGAGGGACGAACCCTGAAGGGGTTCCACACGTCGCGAGCGGGTGTACAACCCCTTCAGGGTTGGGCTGGCCCGGGCCGCGATTCCCAAGGTGCGCTCCTGCGTCGCGACCCTGGGCTGTGATGGGTAACCCCTTCGGGGTACAGAGGCCTTCCGGCCACCAAGACATTGCAGAGCGTGAAAGAATTC
>JAYTCW010000267.1:0-4708 GCA_043736295.1 Planctomycetota bacterium
TCCCAGACTTCCGAAGTCTCCGAAGACTTCGGAAGTCTGGTCGCTCAACGCTCAACCCTCAACCCTTTCCAATGCCACCACGCCAGCCAGGCACTCCCCGGAAGCGAAACGCATCCTGCGACGATGACGTAGGCCGTGGCCATACCGATGACGCCCCAGCGCTGGCCCGCTTCCCAGCCCAGTACCGCGATCAGCACTGACACCGTCGTGTTCAAGATCAGAAACGGATCTCGCTTGTAGAGCCGCACTGAAGCTTGGAACAGCCCGGCCAACAGCACGAGAGCCAGCCCCGCGATCATCAAGCCAGTCTCCGGGAGGTCCAAAAAACTCTTGGCTTGTTTCATGCCCACTCGGTGCAGTGCGAAGACCGCCGCCGAGAAGGCTCCGGCCCCCAGCAGGAACACCACGAGCGAGATCAGGCCGGTCTTCATGAGCCTTCGCCGCAACAGTGCATGCTCACCCCGCGCGGCCATTGCCCCGAACTCCGGAGTGCGAGTGAGTACCCAGGACTGACTCGCTGCGAAGAGTGTCATCAGGATTGTCCACGTCATTCCGAAGCGACCGGCCTCGACATCGCCCTGAAACTTGAAGACCACGCGGGTGAAGTAGTAGGAACTAAAGTAGCTGCCGATGGTCTGAATTGCCGCCCGCCAGAAGAGTGGTCGGATCTCATGAAACCAACCAGTCGGTATCGCCTCGTGATGTACTCGCAGTGAATCAAACGCTGGTCGATAGCGGACCTCGACCAAGTAAAACTCCCAGGCCCAGCGAACCAAGTTGGAGGCCACCAAGGCCCACAGACCTGTTCCCGCCCACAGAGCGGCCCACACCACCAGAGTCCCACTCACTGCTTGGAATAACCGATAATAATTGATCGTCCCGACCTGTTGGCAACCTTCCAGGATCGATAGCTTCGGCACATAGACTAGCGCCGCTGCATTCACGGCAACCAGAGCCAGCCACGGCACCAGCCAGTCAACGTGTGGCTTCGCAGCCCCCACCTCGAAGTAGCCGTCGAGGGATACGCCACACAGAAAAACGAAGGCACAGACTGCAAACCAGCGCGACACAAACCGGTGCAAACTCGACAATCGCCCCAGTGCCACCTCGTCTCCTTCAATCCGCCCTGCGTCATCAAATCGCAGCTTCGACCACTCGTGACTCGTCATCAAGACGACGATCGGCGGCAGCCCCAGTTCCACAAACATCTGCATCGCGACCAGACTGATAAATAGCTGATACACCCCGAGCGTGGCATCGTCGAGTGATCGCGTAAGCAGGATGACCGTCAAGAACCCGGAGGCAAACTGCCATCCTCGCGAGAGCAACAAAAACGCCACCGCCCGGTTGACCTCCATTCGCTGGAGTAGCTTGATAGCGGCAGGCGGGATGAAGTCCAAGGTGAGTAAGTCTCGAAAGCGACGTAGGCGATGTCGCTCCGCGACTCGCACTCCGTCTATGGGAGTTCGCCTCAAGCGACATCGTCCGGAGCTTCGCGACTGTACCGCAGGCAGCGTGAGGCGACAACGTGAGGTCGCCTCCCTCGAAGTGTCGGGGGCATTCACCGATGGGCGGTACTCCGTTGTCTCTGCCCCCTCTCCCCCGCAACAGGCCCCACAGAGAAGCGCATGTCGCTCGCGGGGGAGAGGGGGTAGGAGACGGCCAGTGAGCGAATGCCCCTTTGAAGTTCTCGCCTGCGGAATGCGAGTCGCGGAGCGACATCGCCTACGATGCCGCTTGGTCCACCTCAATTCCCGAATCCCAACCCGCGAATCTGGAGGTTCTGATCGGAACTCGATAGAAAGGAGTCTCTGGATGCGATGTTTCGATCGCAGCCCCGGAACTACTGTCTCACTCCCAGGAGTCTCTCATGTTGCGTCGCGTGTTGTTCGGGCTGGTGGCTACCAGTTGCCTGTGTGCGTTGGTGTCTGCGGAGGACAAAGCCCCGTCGCGGATGCTGTTCATCACCCAGAGCGCGGGATATCCGCATAGTACGGTGACTCGCAAGGACGGGCAGCTGGCTGTGACGGAGATCGCCATCAAGACCCTCGGTGAAACAACGAAGCTATTCACTGCCGACTTGACGCAAGACTGCAAGTCGGACGTGACGAAGGCGAACTTGGCGAAGTATGACATCGTCGCCTTCTACACGACGGGGACGCTGCCGATCGCCGATGCGGATCGCGACTACCTGTTTGCCGAGTGGGCCAAGCAGAAGGGCCACGGAATCATGGGCTTCCACTCGGCGGGGGACACGTACCACGATTACGAGCCGTATTGGGACTTGATGGGCGGCACGTTCATCAGCCATCCGTGGGGCTCGGGCACCGATGTGACGCTGACCGTTCACGAGCAGAACCCCCTCACCCAGCCGTTCGGCACCGAGTTCAAAATCAAGGACGAGATCTACATGTACCGCCACTGGCAACCCGCCAAGTGCCGCGTGCTGATGAGCATCGACTACTCGAAGAGCCCCATCGGCGGCACCGTCCCCACCGAGCACGGCTACCATGTCCCGGTCTGCTGGATCAAGAACAACGGCGAAGGGAAGCTGTACTACAACAACCTCGGCCACAACGAGGGATCATGGGTCAACCCGGCGTACCTGGAGTCGATCACTCAGGCTGTGAAGTGGATTCGCGGCGAGGTGGAAGTCGATGCCACGCCGAATCCAGAGGTCTCGAAGGCCCAGGAAGAGAAGGCCCAGAAGGACTTCGTGACCGGTGGGTTCAAGGCCAATAAGTAGTCATCTCCTGATCTCTGTGCCCTGCCAGCCAACTCCCCGCGGACCGATGTCGTCGGGGAGTTTTTTTATCAAGGCTCCGCAGCGGCGTACCTCATCCCGGGTGGCACGACGGGGTGGCCCAGACGCTGCGTTGAGTGTCTGGATTGTTCAACGACAAGAGGTAACGGAGGACTGCTCACTTTTCAATCCCTCGAGTCCCTTCGTGACCCAGGTCGGCGAAAGCGGTAATCGGGGGCACCTCGCGCGGTGGACGACGTATGATTCTCTCGTCGATGCCTCCGGGGATCAGCGTTTCAGGGATCAGTCAACGGCTTGTCTTGTCCATGAAACGACTGCCCCTCACCCGTGCAGCGGCTCAGACCCGATCGTGACGGAGGTCAGATTTTCCGGACCGTGGGTGCGGGCGTAGTCCAGAACTTGCTCGACGGTCAGCGACTCGACCAGATGTCGGATCTCATTCAGAGTCATGACCCGCCCGAGGTGGAACCAGTCGCGGGCCAAGCCAGCGGCGCGTGAGCCGGTTGACTCCTGCTGCATGATGAGTGAGCTCTTCGCCCGCACCTTGCAGCGTTCCAGCTCATCGACCGAGATCGAGTTCGACAAGTTGTGGAGTTCCTTGAGCGTGACATCCCAGGTCGCCTGTGCCCGCTCCGTCGTGGTCCCCGCATAGACGATGACCCGTCCCTCGGTCTTGAGAGTGTTGAGACTGGCATAAACCGTGTAGCACAGCCCGCGATTCTCTCGCACCTCGGTGAATAATCGCGAGCTGCTGCCGCCGCCGAGAATACTGATCGCGGCCCAGGCAGCGTAATAATCGGGATCACTGGCTGAGACTGCCGGGTAGGCCAGCGCAAGATGCGTCTGCGTCGACTCGTGCGGGATGTGCAGGCTGCCTTGCGGGGCGGAGATCGCTTTCGGAATCGGCGGGGCGGTCCCCTTCCAATCGCCGAGCAGTTGCTTGATCTGCTCGATAACTGCTTGGCCATTCACATTGCCCGCGACGCCCAGGATCGCCCCCTGCGGCACGACGCAGCGGCGGAAGTGGTCGCGGACGCCGTCGGAAGTGATGGCCTCCAACTCCTCCATCGACCCATCGGTCGGTCGGCCCCACGGCATGGCATAGCACCGCTTGCGGAGTTCGACGAACGCCTTGCGCTGCAGGTCGTCCTCCTGGGCCAGCAGCGATTGCTCGACACCAGTCAGCACCGGCTCGAACAGGTCTTCCTCGAAGCTGGGGGCCAGCAGGATGTCTCGGTAGATGTCAAACGTCGGGGCTAGATTCTCCGCCAGCGTCGCTCCCGAGAGCGTCAGAAAGTTCCAGCCGACCTGCTCGTCTCGCTGCACTCCCAGCCGGTCAAGGGCCGACGACAGCTCCCGATTCGGACGCTTTCCGGCTCCGCGCGTGATCCAGTCGGCGAGGGCCGCAGCTGTGCCGTTGGCCCCCTGCGGCTCGTAGAGGCTGCCCGCCGGAACGAGCAATGCGAACGACGCCGAACGGACATCGGGCATCTCCTCTACGATCACGGTCAGCCCGTTGGCCAGAGTTTTTGAGTGAATCGCAGTGGACGGCAGAGAAGTCGTGTGTGTCATGGGGGGAGAGCTTTCAGCAATCAGCAGTCAGCGGTCGGCCAGAGGGGCACCGCGAGACGGAGAGTATTCGTTTGGGGGCCGACTCGCCAATGCACTGCGGTCGCTGCGTTTTTCAGAACGCGGGCTGCAGGAACCCGACACACCCGATGAACAATTGCGACCAGACTGCTACGGATGTCTGTTGAGATGTGAAATGTGGTCGCTCTCGCGGGATTGTGATTTTTGATCGACTGAACCGCATTTCGGCTTGTTGATTCTGATTCCACGCCTGTAATGACTGAAGTTTTGCATTTCACCCGATCCCCAGTCTCACCATCACGCGATCGACGGTTTGGCCATGTTCTGTGACTTGGCTGAAGGCCCATTCCAGGG
>JAYTCW010000268.1:0-2163 GCA_043736295.1 Planctomycetota bacterium
CATGGATGTTGGTGTTGGTTCTCATCCGCATGTCATCCGCTGCCGATTGGCCGGGATTGCGTGGACCTGGGCAAGACGGGATCGCGGTGGGGGAGACGCTGGCGGAGACCTGGCCAACGGATGGTCCGTCGGTCCTTTGGTCGCGTGAGTTGGGGCAGGGCTATTCCAGTTTCGCGGTCGTCGGCGACTTGGCCTACACCCAATACCAGAATGCTCTGGGGCAGTACGTGATCTGCCTGGAACGCGACACGGGGCAGACGGTCTGGGAGACGCGAGTGGGGGCCCCGTACGAATTGGTGGGGATCTATCCCGGCCCGCGTTCGACACCGGCAGTGTTTGAGGGGGCGGTCTACTATACCACTCCCGATGGCGAGGTCGGATCGCTCGATGCAGGCACTGGAAAGCGGCGCTGGTCGAAGCCGCTGCAAACGGACCTTAACGGGGACGGCACCGAGTTCGGGTATGCCGCCTCGCCGATCATCACCGATCAGCGGCTTTATCTTCCCGTCGGCGGACCCCGAGCGAGCGTGGTCGCCCTCTCGCTCCCCTCCGGTGAGATTGCCTGGCAATCCGGCAGCCAGCCCGCCAGCTACTGCTCGTCTTACCCGGTGACACTGAAGGGGCAACCGCTCCTGGTCAGCTACCTGCAGAACCATCTCGTGATCCAGGACCGCACCACCGGACGCCAGCTGTGGCAGACGGAGTTATCGGTGGGGTATGACGAGCATTCGTGCATGCCAGTGTACCGAGAGCCGATCCTGGTCGTCTCGGCCCCGTTTCAGGCGGGCTCGACGGCTTACCAGTTGGAGTGGAAGCCTGCGGACCCGGCTCAGACTTCGTCCACAGTGCCAGAACTTTCCGTGAAACAGTTGTGGCACCAGCCGAAATACTCGCACGATGTCGATTCGGCCACCGTGGTCGGCGAGACGATCTATGGGTTCGATGTCCGTGATCCCCAATCGAAGGCCCATCGCCCCTCACGCGGTGAGTTCCGCGCCGTGAACATCACCGATGGCAAAATCCTCTGGTCGACGAAGGCGCTCGGTCAGGCCAACATCGTGGCGGTGGGTAACGATCTGCTGCTGTTCAACGACGCGGGGGAGCTAATCCGCATCCGCGCGGATGTAACGCAGTACATCGAACTGGGGCGAGTGAAGTTGTTCGAGGATGAGGTGTGCTGGACGCCCCCGGCGTTGTCATCCGGGGTGCTGCTCGTCCGCTCGCACTCCCGAGCGATTGCCGTGCGAGTTGGACCCGCCCCCACGCTGACTGGTCCAGCACTCCCGGTTGTTGCGAGACCTCGGCGCTGGCTTCCGAGTTTGTTCGGTCTCTCGGCACTCCTGCTGCAAGGCGAACGCGAACACCCCTTCATGCGTCCTGAGCGAGACGAACTGCTGAGGTGGTTTACTGCGTGTATCGCAGTCGCAGTCTTCCCATTGCTGTTGTTTGTCTTCACCGAGATGCGTGTGGCGACCGATCCCGGCTCGCTCACACGGCAGTTGCACGGGGCGCTACTGGCGACGGCCATCTTGGGTGTGTTCGCGACTCCGATCCTGAATCGACTCGATCCCGCTCACTTCTCATTCACTTGGCCAGTCACGCTCTACGCCGTGTTCCAATCCGCCGTACTCGCTTCGGTTCAGGCGAGTCGCACGCCCGAGGATCGTGCGACTCGCCGCCGGTCGTACCTCACCGGGGCAGGATGGTTACTCACTTGCATCGCGTTTTTCCTGCTCCTGCGTCAGGCCAGCTTGCCGCATGAGTGGGGCTTCCTGATCGGCTTTATTCCGGCAGCCCCACTGGCGATCTGGGCTGCCTGGCTGGCCACGCATGGAGCTGCCCGGGTGGGTATTGCGACGGTAGTCGGACTCGGATACTCCGCCGGATTCTGGGGATCCGTTCTGGCCCCGCAGTTGCTGTCGCATTTCACGTAGGCCCCCATGCCATGTGTGTGCATCCGAAAACTCGGCAGAGTGACACCACAGTTCTCAGACACCGGAAGAACATGGGTTCTGGAACACAGCGGAACAGGAAATCCCTCGGTCCAGAGTCTCGGAAATTGGAAACGCAGAGACCACAGCGCGGCTCTGCCGCAACCGAAGTTGAGGAAAGTGGTGTCGGTCTTCGTTAGGCTGGTGGTGTTCTAACGCCATCGCTTTCGGA
>JAYTCW010000269.1:0-20743 GCA_043736295.1 Planctomycetota bacterium
GAATTCTTTCACGCTCTGCAATGTCTTGGTGGCCGGAAGGCCTCTGTACCCCGAAGGGGTTACCCATCACAGCCCAGGGTCGCGACGCAGGAGCGCACCCTGGGAAATGCAGCCCGGTCAGCCCAACCCTGAAGGGGTTGTCCACTTGCTCGCGACCGGTGTGGAACCCCTTCAGGGTTCGTCTTCGCGCGGCGCGTTGCCCCAGGGTGCGCTCCCGAGGGTCGCGACCCTGGGCTGTGATGTGTCGACCCCGTGGGGGTGCAGAGGTCGGCTGGATGAGGAGTGGTTTCTGGCTGACTGATCGTGGCTGAGGGCTTCCCCTTCGGTTGCGGCTGGCCGCGCTGTGCCCTTCGTGTTCAGAATCCAATCGGGAAGTTGTTTTGGACCATGTCCTTAGAATTGCAGATTGCGGATTCGGCAGGGCGAAGCTTGTGCTGTGAACAGGATTGATTCGCCGGGGTGGCTTGAATGTCGGCGATTTCTCCGAAATCGCCGCTTCGGCTGGCGACTCCACGAACTGCTTCCCATCTACATTTACGGATTGACGCGACGCGGTGTCCCCAGGCATAACCGAAAGCCATCCCGGGAGTCAGAGTAGGCGGGGCCTTGCAGACCCAGTCGCACGGCACAACGGGCATTGCCGGGCACATCAAAGTAGTTACCGCCTCGGCAAACGGGCCGGGGATTGGTCGCAACGAAATACGCCTCCTCATGGCCTCCCGTCGGATCGAAGTGATCCAACACAACCTCCCACACGCCGCCACACATGTCTGCCATGCCGAAGCCGTTTCGGCCTTTTTCTCCATAGTGATCGACTGGGGACACAAACGAAAAACCGTCGCTCCACGGTGCGTGCGCCAGTGGCCAAACCCGCTTCCGACCAGGCAGATAATCGATCGCGGAGATGTTGAACCGGCCTTCGCCGTCACTCAGTTCATTGCCCCACCAGAAGGCCGTACTTTCCCGGCTGCCGCCTCGGCAGGCGTACTCCCACTCCGCTTCCGTGGGCAGGCGGTACTCCAAACCTTCCGGCAGACGGCCCGCTGCTCGTTCTTGTTTCGTCAGCCATTCGCCAAACGCCCGACCGTCATTCCAGCTGACGCAGACGACCGGATGCTGGTCACTCAAGGGAAACTCAAAGTTCGGATCACGCCAGCTTTTGCCTTCCATAGGTTTCCAAGGATGGGCCACCTTTGTGGTCAAGTGATAGCCGTCCCATTCCGGATCAAAACACTGGGTATGGCCACCCGGTTTTTCGGCGTCGCTGACATATCCAGACTCCTCGGCGAAGCGGCGAAACTGACCGACGCTGACTTCTGTGCGCCCCATCCAGAACCCTTCTTTGACTCGCATCAATCGCGGCTCCTCACCTTCATAGGACTCGCGTTCCGTCCCCGGCTGTGCCCCTCCTTCAATGCCCGTGGCCCAGGCTTTCTCGGCGGGCGAGCTGCCCATCATGAATTCGCCAGCCGGGATATTGACCAGTTCGATCGTCACTCCCTTGCCCAAGTCCACCAGTCTCGTCTTGTCCTCCGCCGCCAGCGACGTACCGGTCGTGAGTGCGGCGCAAAATAGAAATCCGAGGAGTCCGAGGCCGATGAATGACATTGTGTGTGCCATGCTGCGTGGGAGTCGTTTATTCACGGGAAGGGATCCTCCGGGAGCGTTCGCAATGGGGATGAAGGTGTCTGTTCGGTTTTCAGTACGAGGGGAAAGCCTGGACTCAGCGTTGAGTGTCTGGAGTCCGTGTTACAAGAGCCTATGTAGATTCGACCCGCCTTTCAATCCCGCTTGATGCAGCGTCACCCAGACGTTTAAAGCAATCCCTGCGTCGCCCAGAAGCTGGACACGCCAAGTTAAACCAACAGCTTGTGCAGCACCTCGCCCGCGACATCGGTCAACCGATACTCCCGCCCGTTGTGCAAGTGCGTAAGTCGTTTGTGGTCGATCCCCAGCAGGTGCAGCAGCGTGGCGTGCAGGTCGTGGACTGTCACCGGATCGACGACGGCCTTGTACCCGATCTCGTCGGTTTCGCCGAAGCTGGTGCCGCCCTTGATTCCGGCTCCGGCCATCCAGGCCATGAACCCCTGGGGGTTGTGGTCGCGGCCATCCTTCCCCTGCGAGACCGGCATCCGTCCGAACTCACCGCCCCAGATGACCAGTGTCGACTCGAGCAGTCCCCGCTGTTTCAGGTCGGTCAGCAAGCCATCAATCGGGATGTCAGTAGCAAGGCAATGGCCCGAGTGGTTCTCGGTGAGATTGCTGTGCGCGTCCCATTCCCCATCGCTGTAGACCTGCACAAACCTGACACCGCTCTCGATCAGTCTGCGGGCCAGCAAACACTTGGAGCCGTATGAGCGAGTCTTGTCATGATCGATTCCGTACATCTCGCGAGTCGCCTTAGTCTCCTGTGTGAAGTCGATCATGCTCGCAGCCTCGGACTGCATCCGGTAGGCCAGCTCAAACGATTGAATGCGCCCCAACAGCTCCGCCTCGCCCGGTCGCGACTCCAGGTGCCTGTGGTTCAGTTCCGACAAGAGATCGAGTTGTCGTCGTTGGTCGGTGGCCGAAATCTCGGCGGGTCGCGTCAGATTCAGGATCGGGTTTCCACTGGAGCGGAACAGAGTCCCCTGATGCGCAGCGGGGAGGAAACCAGCCTGCCAGTTGAGTGGGCCGCCTTTGACACCCTGGTTATTCCCCAGTACCACGAACCCCGGCAGGTTCTGGTTCTCGCTGCCGAGTCCATACGTCACCCATGACCCGGCCGCTGGAAAGCCCGGCCGCGCCAGACCGGTGTTGATCTGATAGAGCGCGGGAACGTGGTCGTTGGAGTCGCTGTGGAGCGACTTGATGAAGGCGAAGTCATCGACATGCTTGGCCACATTCTGATAGCGATCGCAAACCCAGGCCCCACTCTCGCCGTATTGCTTGAATGAGAACGGCGACTTCATCAGCGGGCCGGGACTGCCATTGAAGACATCGATCGAGATCGTCTGCCCGTCTCGCTTGGTCAGTTCCGGCTTGGGATCGAACATGTCGACCGAGCTGGGAGCGCCTTCCATGAAGAGCCAGATGACCGACTTGGCTTGGGCCGGAAAGTGGGCGATGCGAGGGGCCAGCGGGTTCATGGAGCCCTGCGCCCCTCCCTCAGCACCGAGTAACCCCTGCGCGGCGAGCAGCTGCGTCAGCGCGAGGCCACCGAATCCGGCTCCCGCGCGTTGCAGCAGTTGACGACGATTGAGGATCGATTCAAAGCGACCGCAATGGGAGCTGGAGGTGTCTGGCATGGCGACTTTCAATCGATGTAGAGAAACTCATTCAGACTGAACAGCACTTGGCAGAAGTCAGCCAGTGACTGCTTACGCAGGGTCTCGTCGGACGCTTGGCTGTCGCGTTGCTGACGATCATGCTGCTGATTGGCCAGGAACTTCTCAGCTGTGGCCAGTTCCTCATCACTCGGGGATCGCCCCAGCGCGAGCCGGTAGCCCAGCCGCACGCAGTCCGCTGACTGCTCACCGCCGTCCTGCATGAGCCGAGTGGCGAACTCGGTCGCGACGGTCCTTACGAACGGGTCGTTCAAGAGGGCCAACGCCTGCGGCGAGACGGTTGTATTGTCGCGGCGCGCACAACTCTGCTGAGCATCGGGCTTGTCGAACGCCTGGAGTAGCGGGTAGGGCACGACGCGTTTGTGGAACAAGTAGATCGACCGACGGCGCAGGTCGGGTCCGTCCTGAATCTTATCGGGATACGAGTCTTTGATGTTGCGGGCTTGAATCGCCTCGCCCGCAATCGGCGGCTTCACGGCGGGCCCGTAGGTGGCGAGGTTCAGCGTCCCGCTCACCGCCAGCATCGAGTCCCGCAGGATCTCGCCTTCCAGTCGCTGTAAGGGCATCTTCCACAACAATCGATTGTCGGGGTCGATGGCTGGAGCGACACCAGTGCTGCCTTGTTGATAGACCGCGCTGAGGACGATCAGGCGTTGCAGACGCTTGATCTGCCACCCGTGCTGGACGAAGTCATGGGCCAGCCACTCCAGCAGTTCGGGATGCGTCGGCGGATCGGATCGCACTCCAAAGTCTCCCATCGTTCGCACCAGCCCCTGACCGAAATGATGTTGCCAGATGCGGTTGACGATCACTCTTGTGAGTAGTGCCCCCGCTCCGTGCTGTGCATCGGTCATCCAGTCCGCCAGCGCTCGCCGCTGGTTGGTGCTCTCCTTCGCCAGGCTCTGATCACGGGCCGTCTTCCAGTAGTCCTCGGGGGTCTTACCGGTCGTGAGGATCGACACAAAGCCGAGCGACACTGGCTGATCGCGATCGTAGTAATTACCGCGTTGAAATAGCCACGTCGGGCTGGGAGTGGCTCCGCGATCGCGGTAGCCCAGCACTGTCTCTTTGGTATTTCCCAGCGGCACATCGGCCCGTTCCCCACCGTGGAAGGCACTCATCAGGCTGTAGTAGTCACGGGCCGGAATCGCATCGTACTTGTGATCGTGACACCGCACACAACCCAGCGTCAGACCCAGAAAACCGGTGCCAATGGTCGACAGCATGTCATCTAGTTCGTTGTAGCGATTGCGGAGCAGCTCATCCTTCATCAGCCGATCCGGCAGAGCGGCAAACGGCCCCGCTGCCAGGAAACCTGTCGCAGCGACCGCCTCGGGGTTGGCTGGCTCATATTCATCCCCAGCCAGTTGCCAGCGGATGAACTGGTCATAGGGCATGTCGTTATTGAGAGCCCGGATCACGAAGTCGCGGTAGCGGTAGGCCGTCGGTCGGTCGCGGTCGGTTTCCTGTCCATCGCTGTCCGCGTACCGCGCGAGGTCGAGCCAGTGTCGCCCCCACCGCTCCCCGTAGTGCGGACTGTCAAGCAGTCGATCAACCAAGCCAGCTACGGCCTTGTCAGCATCCACCGCAGAGGCTGCACAGAAGTCATCCACCTCAGAGGGAGTTGGTGGCAAACCCACCAGATCCATCGTCACCCGGCGGATCAGCTGGCGGGGATCGGCCTTCGGCTGCGGGGCTAGGTTGACAGCTTCCAACCGCGACAGGATGAACTGGTCAATGGCCGTCTGAGGCCAGTCGGCATGCTTGACGGCAGGCTCGCTGACCGAATGCAGCCGAGTGAACGCCCAGTGGGTTTGAGCCTGCACCTCGCGGGGGTCGGCCACGTCAGTGCCTTCTGGCCAGACGGCCCCTTGGTCGATCCAGGCTCTCAGTAAGCCGACTTCTTCGCGGCTGAGTCCCGGACTCTCGGGGGGCATGACCTGCTCTTTCTCGACAGCTGCCACGAGATGTACGAGGCGGCTATTGACACTGTCACCCGCCACCAGGATGGGTCCATTGTCCCCGCCCTGCATGGCTCGCTGTCGCATGCCCAGGTTGACGCCGCCGTCTTCCTGGTCTGCGGCATGGCACTCGTAGCAGTGCTTGCGAAAGAGCGGCTGGATGTCCTTCACGAACTCCACTGGTCCCCCGTGCGCGGGAGGCAACAGCGCGGCATAATTTACTGAGGTCGGCACTCCCGCACGGAAGTTTTGATCAACCTCCTCGGCGGATAGAGCCCGGCTGTAAACCGCCACGAACGCGAGTTCCCCCAACCACGGCCGGTCACCAGTCAGCTCATTGGCGATCGAAAGTCGATACTCTTCGCCCCAATTGCTGAAGTCGCCTGCCACCTGCTTCGTGGCAATAGATTTCACATCCATGAAGAGCTGCGATGTTCCATCGGTTGATCGCGTGAACACGACATGCGTCAGGTTCGTTGTGACTGAGTTCTCAGGCCCCGAGGTCGATGGCATCCCGTTCGCATCGGTCGACGAGGTCCGCAATCGCACATCGAAACGCCCTTTGTCTTGCCCCAGCGTCATGTCACGTTGCGAGGTGTCCTTCGACAGTGTCACGATTCGTGCCGGACCGGCCTGCTGGACCTCGAGAGGCTTCAGCCACGCCTCGACCGTAATCTCATTCGTCTCTCTGGCAGCTGCGATGATCTTCTTGGCGGGACCATCCGATGCGATGTTCACCGACGAGCTGACAATCATTCGCCCGGAACGAAACTGCACCCCCTGCGGCTGATCGATCCGTAGATTGAGCGGCTCTCCAACGCCCGACCGATCGGGAATCACACCGTTCTCGATCCGGTCGAAGGTGTAGAGCACCTGCAACCCGTCCACCACGCGTATGGATGGTTCTGCAGCTGTGGCTGTTTGAGCCAGGAGCACGCCGAAGATCAGTATCAGCCAGATGGGTGATGTGGTTGTCATGAATCCCCTGAGTAGCCGAAATGGACCCAACGCAGTCTCCCCCGAGGACACAGTTTATTGCATGAGAGAGGACCAGCTCAACGGGTCAACACTCAACAGACCATTGTAGAACATGGTCAGTGAAGAATGCGAACTCTCCAGACATCATCGCCTGCGGCGTGTGTGCAACATGATAAGTAGGAAGGAATTCACCACGGAGGCACGGAGAGAGACGAAATTGCCAGCTGCAGGCAGTTGTCTGATTTGTGCTGATCTGTTTTGTAGGGATGGATCATGCTCGTAGCGAGTGACGCATGGACCTGCCTCCTCGGACTCATCGAGACCACAGGCACTCGACGGAGGACTTGTCTTTCTCCGTGCCTCCGTGCCTCCGTGGTAAAATTCCGATCACCGCCTACTTTTCTGACGCATCACCGCACTCGGGACTGATGGCCCAACGTCTGACGGGGTGAATCGATGAAATTCGATGGCTCTCGGACGACAGTGTATCCCGCACAACCGTCAAACCTCGACCTGCTGTTTCGAACTTCCTCAGCGAATGACTCGGAATCGCATCATGTTCCTCGGAGCGGACCTACGGTTTCGAGGAGTGTGCTCTGTTGGCACATCAAGCCATCGGGGTGTTCACGTCTTCTCAGCCACACAAGCCATGCTCAACACTCTTCCTCAATTTCAGGTCAGCGACACGAAGCCCTGTGTCGATGTGGATAATCACATTCGTGATGATCGGCAGAGCTGTCTCGTCCGCATCTATCCGGCGGGCGTCAGTGGCAGCTTGATCCCGCTCACTTTTCGTCGCCTGACCATCGGGAGAGATCAAAGCTGCACGATTGAGGTCAACGACGACTTCATGTCTCGGACGCATGCGATCCTCGAACTGACCGAGTCCGGTTTCCAGCTGACCGACTGCCACAGCCGTAATGGGACGTTTGTGAATGACGAGCGCGTCACCGATGCGTGCCTGCTCCGGGCGGGCGACCAGATCCGGATGGGGAATCACATCTTCAAGTACCTGTCGGCGGATCATGTTGAGGCCCTGTACCACGAAGCGGTCTACGAGATGATGACGGTCGACGCGCTGACCCGCGTTTACAACCGCCGTTACTTTGAGGACGCCTTCCGCCGGGAAGTTCTGCGAGCCCAACGCAACGGGCGGTCACTGGCTCTGCTGATGTTCGACATCGATCTATTCAAATCGATCAACGATGAACATGGCCACTTGATCGGGGACGAGATTCTGAAGGCCCTCAGCGCACGCGTTCGCTCGCGGGTGCGTGGCGATGAAATTCTGGCTCGCATCGGCGGGGAAGAGTTCGCCATCGTATTGGTTGAGACCACGAAGGATTGTGCCCAGCGAATCGCTTCGGAAGTGTGCGATCTCGTCGGAGCCACTCCACTTTTGTCGAGACTCCCGGACCTACATGTGACGATCAGTGTTGGTGGTGTCTACACCAATGGCCTGGAGATGCTTTCCGAGAAGGAACTTTTCGGGGCCGCCGACCATCAGATGTATCTGGCCAAGGACGCCGGTCGTAATTGCGTTCGATTCAAGTGAGGCGAGCGGACAGACTTGCCTCACCGGTGGCACGGGCGTCCCGCCCGTGTTTTCCTTTGAATACACATGGGCGAGACGCCCATGCCACGGGACATGATATCTGTCCACTCGCGTAAGAGAGTGTCTGGCGCTCACGATCACACCAATGAGAAAAGCCCCCCGGTGGCAACCGGGGGGCTTTTCTCGTTCTGCGTGTCTCTCTCACCCACTACGGCTTGGGCGAGTAGTCAACCGTCTTCAAGAACACGGCTTCCGGTGGATTGGCCAGGATCTTCCCATTGGCCTCGGTCTTCTTGGCGACCGCCTGCCACTCAGGATCACTCACAAACGCCTTCCAAGACTCTTTCGAAGCATCCCGGCTGGCATGCTCCAGCACGTAGTACAGATGGGTCTTCGACTTCGGCTCATCGGTCGGTGACCAATAGCCGATCGATCGCATTCCGTGCTTGTTGAAGAGCTTCTCGGTGTGTTCGCGGAACCGCGAGTGCATGTCGCCCAGCTTGCCCTCAGCAGCTGTGTAGATGCGGAGTTCGAAGGTCTTGTCCTGCCGGGCCTTTTCGGTCGGCGGAGAATAATCGGTCTCCGTCATGTAGATCGCTTCGGGAGCCTTGGCGAGGATCTTGCCATGCTTCTCTTCGCTGGCCTTGGCGACGGCCTTCCAGTCCGGGTCAGCTCGGAAATCGTCCCACGACTTCTTCGCGGCATCCCGGCTGGCATGATGGATGATGTAGTAGAGCGTGTTGCCCGCTGTCGGCCCTTCGCTCGCCTCCCAATAGGCAATGTTCTTCATGCCGTGCTTCTCGAACAGCTTCATCGTGTGGTCGCGGAACCGCTCGTTGAGAGCCTCCAACTTCCCCGGCTCACACGTATAAATCCGCATCTCCAGCACTCCCTCCCCCGCGCGGGCCGACCCGCCGAGTAGTGCCATCCCAGCTGCCAAGACCATTCCGAGCCATCCCCAACGTCGTTGCATGTGAGTCTCCAGTTCAGACGGTAAACGATTCCGCACGAGGATCAGCTTACCGCCTGCCGAGTCCGTGACCAAGGGTAGCGACTGTCTCAACAAAACTCACAGTGCGGGTTCTTGGGCGTGCTGGCCTGGGTGATACGTGGAGTAGAGGATGACCGGGATCTGCAGATCGGCGAGATGCTTCTGAATCAACGGGTGGACATCCTCCCAAGCGAGGCCGCCGACACCCGTCGCCAGTTGGGGCAAGGCGACGCTGGTGATCTGATCCTCGATCAGTTTTTTACGAAGAGCCTTCAAACAGTGCTCAACGTTGGTCAGGCTGGCCCGTCCGGGCTTCTCACCGTGCTCGAAGCTGCCGTCTTGGGTGAGGAGGTTGAAGATCCGGACCCCGAAGCCCCCCCACTCCCAGATCTGGCCCGGTTCGGGGTGCTTCTGATGGGAGTAGTGTCGATAGTCCTTGTGCATGATCGGCCAGCGTTCCCGCAAGGCGAGAGCCAGTCCCGTGTCGAACGGATCGTTCGGCGAGATGCCGTGCGCGATGGCCTGAGCCTTGGTAAACAGAATATCGCCGGACACTTCGTGAATCATGAGGGCACCTTGACGATGGACACTGCGAGGCGACGGCGCTCCAGAAGTCGCGCGACCTTTGTCACTCGCGTCCCCGCCCGTGTGGTGAGATTGACTGATCGGCTGACTCGCAATTCCAATGCCAACCGCTTGTCAGCATTCAGCGGTCAGTGTTCAGCAGTCAGCCAGAGGGCTCAGTGGCAGGGCTTTTAAGGTGCCCAGACACTGACAATTCCCCTCTTCCGGCCTGAAAGGCCATTCGTTCCCTCAGCCAGGTTCGAAGGCCCTGGAAGCCAGCCACGTCTGTGGTTTTAAGGGCTGAAGGCCCGACTATTCGAGAGCAAAGCGTTGATTGAATCGCGTTCGAATGGCCAGCCCGTTGGGCCTTTGGATGTCGTGGAGGCCAGGGTCCAGGGCCTTCAGCCCTGGCTGGAAGAACGACCGACCCTTCGGGCCTAAAGAGATTTATCGTGCCGTGGATCTCCCAGGGATTCTGCACCTTGAAAGTTCCAGACTTCCAAGGTGGGTACGCTCTGCGAGCTGACTCTACATTCCCGTCACGACCATTGATACGGGGCAACCACGCCTCCCCCTGAGTCCCGTTGTCACATCTTGTGATGTACTCGCACAGGTGAGGCGAGGCTGGCACTTACGAAACGTGCCCCACGAGACGGGCATGGAGATTGCTCTGTCTCGCCCACGCAGGCTTCCGTCGGGTCGGTGGCCACGCACTCCTGTCATCGGAAGGACAAAAGAATGACCACTCGCAAGTTGCTCGTCCCAGCTGGAATCGTTGTGTGCTTGGTATGCGTGGCTCTGGCACAAAAGCCAGAACCAGCTCCGGCAGTGCCAGCCACCACCGAAAGGACCGTAGAGCCTGCGAAGAAGGATCCTCTCAAAATGTTCATGAGGAAGAAGCTGGACGCCTCATCGAAGATCATGGAGGGGCTGTGCTTGGAAGATGCTGCCCTCATCAAGGAGGGGGCTGATGAAATGGGAGCGATGAGCAAAGTCGAGATCTGGAACGTGCTGCGCGATGCCGACTACCGCGAACACAGCCGCGAGTTCCGCGAAAACGCCGCCAAGCTCTCCGCAGCTGCGGAAGCGGGCGACTTCGATAAGGCGGCCCTCCGCTGGTTCGACGTGACCATGTCGTGCATCGATTGCCACGACCGTGTGCGGAGTGATCGGAAGGGTGAGAAGCCGTAGGCTGGACGGCTTCGTGGGATAGGCTTCCAGCCTGTCTTTCTGCGGTGCAAACACCAGTCCACAGCGACAGCAAGGGACTCGCGGGCGGAAGAACGACAGGCTGGAAGCCTATCCCACGGTCCCCCCTTGCGGGAATCGGAGTATGATCTGTGCACCGCACTCCGAGTCACCGACTGCCGCCGTGCCGCCGTGTGCCTCCATGATACGGCGGACGATCGCCATCCCGAGACCGGTGCCACGAGTCTTAGTCGTATAGAACGGTTCAAAGACTCGCCGTTGCTGTTCGTCATTCATCCCCGGCCCATTGTCTTGGATAGATAGCTCGATCCAGGCAGTTCCGTCGTCCGTTCCTGTTTCGGCGGTCACGGTGATCGTGCCCCCATGTACGGGGAGGACGGCGACCGCGTTTTCGAGGATGTTGCGAAACACCTGCTTCATGCGGTAGGGATCGATGCTGGCGGACCGTGCCTCTGGCTCCAGATGGACAATGAAGGTGATGTGCCTGTCGCGATGCACTTGCAACACCTGTCCCCAGACTTCCTGCCAGACCTCAATAAGATCGACCTCAACTCGTTCCAACTGGATGGGGGCGGCATAGTTGCGGACCTCTTCATAGAGACGCTGTAACTCATTGATGGCGGAGACGGCTCTGCGTGACAGAGTTCGCAGGTCCGGACGCTGTTCGAGGTCGAGTTCCAGCATATCGAGCGCCGCCTGGGCGCGTTGGAGTGCGTTGCGGCTTTCGTGGGCCAAGCCAGCGACCATCTCGCCGATCGCTGCCAGACGTGCCGTCTGCACCACTCGCTCCTGAGCCGCCAACCGCTCTGTAATGTCGTGCCACAGCCAGACCTCATGACTGTCATAACGATAGGCAGCTGCTTCGACCCACGCCTGCTTGCCGTCTTTGCGATCGACGAGCAGGATGCGGGGCTCGGGGAATCCAGCGACCTGGTCCTCGTCATGAAGCTGTTGCATTTCGGGCGATCGTTCGCGGAAGAGCAGATCGAAGGCACTGGGCAGATCGCCTAGCTCGGACTGGGTGTAGCCTGTGATCTCCTGGAACATCTGGTTGACCATCAGTTCGCGGGTATCGAGTGACACGTAAGCTGCGCCAGCGGGGAGGTTATCGACCATGAACTGCATGTGGTGCAGCGATTCCTCGTGCCGTTGGCGAGCTTCCGTTTGGTGACGCTCCGTGGCGTCCATCATGTGAACCATGACATGCAACCCATTCGCCAGCGGCAACGGGTGCAATGAGATGTCACACGGGAATTCGCTGCCATCCTTCCGTCGAGCGAAGAGATCCTGGTTGATTCCCATGGGACGCACGCGAGGTGCCGCGAAGTATTCGTCGCGATACCGGGGGTGCTGAGGGACGAATCGCTCAGGGATCAGGTACTCCACCGTCCGTCCGAGGATTTCATCCCGCGTGTAGCCAAACCAGAGTTCGACCTGGCGATTCAGCATCACAATCTGGCCCGCCTGATCGACGATGATCGTCCCAGTGGGGAGCGACTCGACGATCCGCTGAAGGGCATCGGATTTGAGTGGATCGGGCATCAGTCGACTCGGATCGGGCAGCATGTGTCGGTGTTCCGAGAGGAATGAGCAATTCTCGCGCCCGCACGTTATCGCACACAGCGCGCCGTTTTGACACGCACTGACCGCATTGCTGTGTCGTGCTTCCTCCAAGAAAAGACACTCAACCCCAATTCCCGCCGGGCATTTCGTCCCACCCAGACGCACGCGCGGAAAATTGTCGACATGTGGCATGTCCAGTGCTGGTGACTGACTTTGGTGACGTGAGAATGGCTGGGGTGGCTAGGTCTGAAGGCTTTTGGCAGGCTCGGGACTCATACGATGTGACACTCTATCAACGGAACCATCCGCCAACCCTCCGGACCCCGCCACCCATCGGACTCGGAGAGTCCGGCGACTTTCGCGGCGATGGCGAGAGATGTCGGACCATCCAAGAAGTGGACGAGGTCGAGGCGGAGTTGAAGGATGGCGTGCTGTCGATCATTCTCCCTGAGTCAGATGAGTTTCGTCGGCGGCGTGTGGTGACCAAGGGGGGGGATGATGCCCAAATCTCGAACCCCTTCGGGGGCCAGATGTCTCCCGACTCTCAGCGAAATGCACAGTGGTATCGGAGTCGAGCATGGCCAGTGATCTCCCCATCGACCTGCTGATTGTCGAAGACGACAATCAGTTCCGTGAGATGGCGACCGAATGGATGAAGCGGAAAGGACATCGCGTCGAGTCCGCAGCCAATGCCCAGGAGGCTCTGCAGTATTGTCAGCGTCAGCAGTTCGATGTGGTTCTGGCTGACATGAACATGCCGGGGCTGACCGGGCTAGAGTTGTTGCAACGACTGAAGTCCGATGGGCACGAATCCGAAGTCATTATCCTGACCGGGCAAGCGACGGTACAGACCGCCGTCGAGGCCATGAAACTCGGGGCGTGTGACTATCTCACCAAGCCGTTTCCGCTCTCGGAACTGGAGCATCGCTGTCAGCAGGCTGCCGAACGCGGGAAGCTGAAACGCGAAAACCTGAACCTCAAGACGATCATCAACCTGCATCGTCCGACGGCGCGGATCATCGGCGAATCGGCTTCGATGAAGGAACTGTTCCGGCTCGTTGATCGCGTCGGACCGACCGACAAGACGGTCCTTATTCAAGGCGAAAGCGGGACCGGAAAGGAACTCGTCGCACGGGCCATTCAGAAGGCCAGCCTCCGAGGGGAGAAGCCATCTGTCACCATCAATTGCGCTGCACTCCCGGAACAACTCGTCGAGAGTGAACTCTTCGGACATGAGAAGGGCTCGTTCACCGGAGCCATTGGCACGAAGCCGGGTCTGTTCGAGGTCGCGGACGGCGGCACGCTCTTCATCGACGAGATCGGGGAACTCCCCGGCTCGCTCCAACCGAAGCTGTTGCGGGTGTTGGAGGACGGTTCGCTCCGGCGGGTTGGCTCATCGTTCGAGCGCCGCGTCAACGTCCGCATCATTGCCGCCACGAACCGCGACCTGGAACAAGAAGTCCGCCAGGGCCGATTCCGCGAAGACCTGTTCTACCGCATCAACGTCATGTCACTGGTACTCCCCCCGTTGCGCGAGCGGGCCGATGACATCCCGCTGTTGATCCAGTACTTCCTCCCTCAAACTTGGCGGATGAGTGACGAAGCCCGGGCCGTCCTGGAGAAGTACCACTGGCCGGGAAACGTGCGACAACTGAGTAACGTCATTGAGCGCGCAACGATTTTGGCGGACGATCAGCTGGTCACCATCGACGATCTTCCTCGCGACGTTCTCGGGCGATCGCCCGTGCGAGACCCAGTGACTTCGCCGAGTTCGGGCTCTGTGCTTATTGCCCCTCATCCAGAAGCTTTCGACACGGGGCTGGACGCGGTCGAGCGGTCTCATGTTCTGGATGTTCTCAAGAACTGCCAGGGAAACAAGGCCCGTGCCGCGCGGGCGCTCGGGATTCATCGGCGGCGTCTGTACCGCCTGCTGGAGCGGTACTCGCAAGGGACCACTAGCCACGCCGAAGAAGCGGTACTCCCATCGGCCACGTAGAACGGAATTCATTCCGCTTTCATTCTGACGTCGCCACGTTTCGCCAGAACGTGAGCGAATTGGCTCGCGTGCCCGCCCTCTGTCGAGGGGCAGCTACGTCTCATTTCGCCTCGCCCCGTTGAGCTGCAACGCGAAGGCTCTGCGGAGCGGAGTATGTAGCCCCCAGAGCGGTCGCGATTTTCTGCTTCGAACGGGCACAACTCTTGCGACACAACCTTCTGTCAATTCGCACGCTCTCATCACAAAGGATGGATCTCATGCCTCGCTCCAGAATCGCCAAGTGTTTC
Organism: Planctomycetota bacterium; assembly: GCA_043736295.1. Lineage (GTDB taxonomy): Bacteria > Planctomycetota > Planctomycetia > Planctomycetales > Planctomycetaceae > TH-plancto1. Next base: position 14,431 of record JAYTCW010000269.1, read on the forward strand.
GTGTCCGTCGCGTTGATCGCCATCGCCGGAGTCGTCTACCACACGGTTCAAGCCGACGATGAGCCCAAAGCTGTCGCCCAGGCCGCGACGCCAAAACAGGAGCTGCGAGACTTCATGCACAAGAAGCTCGAAGCCTCGAACAAGATCCTCGAAGGGCTGGTCATGGAAGACACCGACCTCATCCAGGAAGGGGCGGCCGTGCTGTCCGAGATGAGTTCCGCCGAGAAATGGCGCGTCTCCAACGACGCCATGTACCAGCAGTTTAGCAAGGAATTTCAGCGCGCAGCTGCCAAGCTGGTCGATGCCGCCAAGGAGAAGAATCTCGACCGGGCCGCGCTCCGCTGGATGGACACCACGATGAGCTGCATCGAGTGCCATCGCTTCGTACGAAATGAGTTGGTCGTACAAGGAACGCCGGGCGGGAAGTAGAACGGAATTCATTCCGTTCTCCCCGTTCAGCCGCGACACGAAAGTTTCGCGCCGGGGAGCGAGGAGCCGTCTCGACCACGCCGACCGCCCAGAACGGAATAAATTCCGTTCTACATCTCACTTCACCCCAGGAGTCCGCCATGTCACATCTCCTCATCTCCAGCGATGGATCTGACCAGTCTCAAGCCGCTCAGGAGTTCGTCGCCAGCCTGCCGTTTGCCGAACGGCCCGACGTGCGGTTGATTGCGGTCACTCCGCTTCCAGTCACGCTCTCGGAATACTATGTCGAGGACGTGCTGTTTCAGCAGGCTCATCAGATTCAGAACACCGTCGTCGCCCCCCGCATGACCAAGGAGGCCGAGCGTCTCAAACCGTCGTTCGCCTCCGTGACGACCGACCTGCGCATCGGCGACCCGGCCAACGAGGTGCTGTCAGCGGCGAAGGAACACCCCACGGACTTGATCGTACTGGGGGCCAGAGGTCTGTCGACGATTCCGCGACTTCTGCTCGGATCGATGTCGGACTACATCTGCCGACACTCCACTCAGTCGGTGCTGGTGGTTCGCACAAGTCAGCACGCACATGAGACAGATCGGCACCCTCCCGTCTCACCTCCGCGCCGTATTCTGTTCGCCACCGATGGATCCCCCGCCGCCAGTCAAGCGATCGACCGCATGGCCGCCTGGAAGTGGCCCGCCGACGCGGTGGCCAAGGTGATCGTCACGCACCAACTCGTGACAGCCTTCGGTGTCGAGATCGTCCACGTCGACGAGCCCTACCTGACCGCTGAGCGTCTCGAAGCGGAGGCGATTCTGGAGGCAGCTTCGAAGCGATTGAAGCCCGCGTTCTCTCAAGTCGAGACAGTCATTCTTCACGCCTCGCAAATCGCTAACACGATTGTCCAAGAAGCCGACACTTGGAAGGCCGACCTGCTGGTGATCGGCAGCCGTGGTCACGGTCGCTGGGAGCGATTCCTGCTGGGCAGTACCTCACTCGGCATCCTGCACCACGCTCACTGTTCAGTCTGGATTGAGAAGCTCTCGCAGCCGTTGGCGGCCTCTTAAAAATGGTGATCGGCCCGTGGAAACTGACCCAGACTTCCGAAGGAGTGTGGTCGCGATTGTACGCAGGTTCTCGGTCCTCCACCCCAGGGCTTCCAACGTGTGGAACACAGCGAAATCACACGCCTCCCCAGATCGAGAGGCCACCCCTGACCACTCTTTGTCCCGCCCGGAACACCCGACAATAGCCCACGGCTTCAGCGGTGGGACCAGCGATTCTCTCGCGGCCACAGCCCCGACAGGGGCGACAGAATCTCGCACGGTGGCCGCTCTCCCCCCGGTCACGCGATCCCGACTTTCGCACGCGTCTGTCGTCCCTGGCGGGACTCGGCAGTTAGGTCGTGATCGCATCCCCACGGTTGAAACGGTGGGCTACTGTCGGGTGTCTCTGACGGGACAAAGAGGGGAGTTTCCTCTGGAAACACGGGCCATGGCAGCCGTGCCTCGGCGAGGTGGAAGAGCTGCTTGTCGCCGAGGTTTTCTGCGTACGATGGCGACCACACTCCTTCCGAAGTCTCGGAAGACTTCGGAAGTCTTTCGCAGTGAGCGAACGCTAGCCGATCGGCTTAAGCAATCACTTCCGGGATCACTTCCGCGTTCTCTGGCAGGAGCGGGTACTCTTGGCCGTTGGCACCATGGATCGTGCCGTGCGGGTTGATGCCGAGCAGATGGTACATCGTGGCGAGGAGTGATTTGGGAGAGACGGGGCGGTCGGTGACATCGCTGGCGATGTCGTCCGTGCCGCCGATGACTTGGCCGCGCTTCACGCCGCCACCGACGAATAGGGTGCTATAGGCTCTCGACCAGTGGTCGCGGCCACCGCCGGTGACGTTGGTTTGGATTCTCGGCGTGCGACCGTGTTCGCTCATCAAGACCACCAGCGTGTCATCGAGCATCCCGCGCTCTTCGAGGTCTAGGATCAACCCCGACAGCGCTCGGTCAAGCCCCGGCAACAGCTGATCGACCATCCGGGGGAAGTGCTCATAGTGCGTGTCCCAGGCATCGCCCGCCAGACCGTACTCGTCCCAGAAGACCGACACCAGCCGCGTGCCCGCCTCGACCATGCGGCGAGCTGCGAGGCAAGACTGGCCGAAGAGGGTTCGTCCGTAGCGGTCGCGGGTAGTGTCGTTCTCGGTGCGAATATCGAGGGCCTCGCGGACCTTGGGACTGGCGACGACGTTGTAGGCCATCTCCTGGTACTGGCCGTAGTTGGCCCCGCTGTTCGACTGGTTGAGGTCGCGGCGCGAGATGTCGAACTGCTCCACCAGCGACTTACGGCGGAGCGTGCGGTCGATCGCCAAATCGGGCAAGGCGTCCATCGCTGCCAACCGGAAATGCGAGTCCGCCGAACAGCCCAGATACGGCTCCGGCCCCACGTACTCAAAGCCGGGGCGGGCCTTGCGAATCGTTTTGGTGCCCTGCCCCACGAACTCGGTCCACACCGGGTTGTTGGCACTGCCGAGGAACGCCCCGTACGGCCCCGCGCGGAACGGTTGGTCCGATCGCTTACTGCTGAACGGGAACGGGAGGGCCACATTCTGGAGGAACTCCGCCCCCTTGCCACCTCGGGCGATCCGGTCGTAATGCTCAACGCACGAACCAAAGTACGGGTGGTGCCGCTCGTCGCGCGGGTTCAACTCCATACTCACATCAATGCTCGACACCCCGGTCATCGCGAACGCCACCCCATGCAGCGGATAGGGGTGCGACACTGACCGAATCACCGTGGTACGATCCATCACCTTGGCGAGGTGCGGCAGGTGTTCGCACACATCCAGACCCGGCAGCGAGGACGCAATCGGCTGCATCGAGCCGCGAATCTCGACCGGAGCCTGCGGCTTCATGTCGAAGGTTTCGAGCTGGCTGGGAGAGCCATACAGAAACAGGACGATGCAATTTTTCGCCTTGCCGAAGCCATGGGCAGACGGCGTAGTCGCCGCCTGGGCCTCGGCCTGGAGTAATCCTGCCAGCCCGAGCCCCCCAATCGAGGAGCCCCCGACTTGAAGCAAATCGCGCCGCGTAAACCCATCACACAGCGTCTTGGGCGAACCGAGAACGCGCAGCATGTCCGTTCTCCAACTTGAGTTGAGATCAGCAGCAGTTTATTCGACAAACGCGCGAACCGCAATCAGAAAAGCCGGAAAGAAACGGGAAAACCTGGGGAGTCCTGGCATCAGCCACTCTTTACCAGTTCCGACTGAGTGTCAGTGGGCAACTGGAAGTCAGTCTGTCGTGCGAATCGTCGTATTGGCACGCGGGCGAAGCGGAGCTTCCAGGATATTACGTCCCCAGCGGAGCTTGGAGCGGCGTTGATGGAGATCACTTCTCCGGCTCTGGTTTGGTCAGCTCGACGCGCGCGGCGGCGGGCGGGGTAATAATGAAATCGAACTCCTCGGGGCGGCTGATTGCGATGGTCAGGTCGACCTCCGTGGTGCCGGGAGCGACAGGCATCTCAGCCACAATGAAGGTCCTGCTGCCGGTGCCGTCACCACTGTGGATATGTCCCAGCGAGCAGGCGGCTCGCTGACCATCTCGCGAGAATTGAACCTCGACTCGCTGGTCATGTGGAAGCTTCTTCATCATCTCTATCCAGACGAAGGGACTTGATAGGGTCGCCTCTTTGAACCTCTGACCATTTACGGATCCGCTCAAGAACAGCTGATCTTTCGCGGGATCCTCCAGAGGCTTGGCTGTGAATTGTCCATTGCTTTCGCGGACGATCCCCGCACCGGCGACACACAACACACGGAATTCGAACCCGCCGATCTGGAGCTTCTGGTCGAGAGCCTTCACTGTGCCCGGAGCGAGAATTGGCAGATTTTCCAGCACAGCGCGAACGTCTTGGGGAAACTCGGCAGAGGCAGAGCGATAGACCTTAGTTTTCAACTTCCAGACCGGTTCGAACGGGGAGAGAACCTCGCCCTGGTTGCCAGTGGCGTCTTCGAGGGTGTGATGGAAAGAGGGAGAGGCCCAAGACGGGTCAGAAGAGATGGCCGAGAATTCCGGAAAGATGCGGCTGTGCTGGTAAGCGCAAGCGGCCAGCCTGACGGTGAGCGGGCCTTTCGTCTTCTCGATCGGCAGTGTGTCCGCCTGCCACTCCGGGTACTGGTCCCGGTAGAAGGGATTGGGGATCGTCATGTCGACGGGCTTGGCAGTCGGTTTAAGACGATCCTGGATGTGGATCACCAGATCCTTGTCGCGACGCGGCAGCGCACTGCGGGTCAAGGCGTAGGTTCCCCAGTGCGGATAGTCCGGCATGCCGATTTCATCTTTGAAGACAAACCCGGTCGATTCTATGAACTCGATCTCCGGCCACGATCCCGGGGGAATCGTAAATCTCCCCCGGGCATCGACCGTTCGGAACAGGAATGTGTGCCCCGGAATCTCTTGGTGGCGGACCAGACCACTGAGGTGAATCTGGATCGGCGGCACATGCGGTCCCGGCATCGGCAAGTAGGACTGGAACAACGGCGGCTTCCATGTATAGTCGAACGGGCCGTTCTGGGCCTTCAGCAACCGCAGCCGATGCATCCCATCCGAGAGAACCACCTCCCCGATGTACGGTTCGCCTCGGTGACGCAGGGCGAGAATAAACAACCCGACCATCGTGCCCACGAACAACAGTCCAGACACCAGCAGACAGCCGAGCGGCGAACGTAGTTTCTTCAGCACGGAAAGCACCTCCATCGGTCAAGCCACAATGCTACTATCACTCGCTGAGTTCACTGGTGTCAACCGCTCGCTGCGGTTGAAGGAGAGTGGGGGGCCTCGCCGTCGTTCGAGCCCGGCCACCCACCCGATGCGTTATTCCTTGCACGGCCAGAAGTGAGTCATTTGATCGTAGCCACGTTCGCCAGAACGTGGGCGAATTGGATTGCGTGCTCGCCCTCTGGCGAGGGGCAGCTACTACTCATTTCGGCACGCGTTTAGTATCGCGAGGGCGTACGTCTCTCGATGCTCTCCGAGTGCTCGGCCCCCAGAAAGGTGTTGACCTTCACCCCGATCATGGACGCGTATTGGCGGCAGCCCTCGCTCACGCGCCGGGTGGCTGGAGCTGCCCATGAGTATTACTCCCTCTCGCGAGGCGAGCGGCCAGACTTCGCGTCCCCAAAGACTTCCGAAGTCTCGCGGGTCGGTTTACCAACGTGCCGAACTCGCCATGAGTGTCACAACCTGCACGCGGGCAAAGGATTGCGGGAATCCCCGAGGGTGTCATTTCGGGAAAACACTCGCATTCCTTGGGAATCACGCCGCCCGATTGCTTGTCAGTTCGCCCAGTGCCGAGTATGATTTCCGATGTGCTTAGCCCCTATAGCTCAATCGGTAGAGCAAATGACTCTTAATCATTAGGTCGTAGGTTCGACTCCTACTGGGGGCACTGTCCACAGCCGGTTCCGAAGGGAACCGGCTGTTGGCTTTTGTAGAGTCCATTGTTTAGCCGCGACGCGAAGGCTTTGCGGAGCGGAGCGTGGGGACGGCAGAATTCTTACGAATTCTGCTACACCATCCCGTACGCCTTCAACGTCTTTTCGAGCTTCGCCCGATCGGCCTCCGGCAGTTCGGTCAGCGGCAGCCGCACATCGCCGGTGTCGCGGCCCAGACGCTGCATCGCGGCCTTGATCGGGATGGGGTTCGTGGCCAGGCTCAGCAGGTCGCGGCAGAGTGGGAAGAGCTTGCCGTGCCAGCGCTGGGCTTCTGCGATGTTCCCGGACTTCCAGGCGGCGAGCATGGCCTTCACGTCTTTCGGAACGATGTTGCCGACGACGGAGACCACCCACTGCCGCCGAGGGCCAGCAGCGGGAGCGTCAGGCTGTCGTCGCCGG
>JAYTCW010000270.1:0-7974 GCA_043736295.1 Planctomycetota bacterium
CTGAATCATGCACCTGAACGTCTCTCAGCAAATGCGGATGTCCCAGCAGATGAAGCTGGCGCCGCGCATGATCCAATCGATGGAAATCCTCCAGCTGCCACTGATGGCATTGCAGGAGCGGATTGATCAGGAGCTGTCGGAAAACGTCTGCCTCGAACAAGTGGAACGCAAGACTGATGAGGGGCGTTTCGACTCCGAGCATGTCGACACTGGCGGCGACCCGTTCGAAGTGCCCCCCCGCGTCGAGATCGATCGCCAGGAACTGGTCGCTGGGAAAGAGGACAACAACGCCAGCGACTTCGAGCGGCTGGTCGAGATCTCCCAGGACTGGCCGGACGACAACTATTCCAGCGGCTCGCGCGTTTCCGGCAACCAGATGGACGCCGACTCTGACCGCCAGCACGACACCATGTCGAATGCAGAGAACCGCCCGCAGACGCTGTGTGATTACCTCGTCGATCAGTTTCACTACTTCGACGTGCCGCCGGAAGAGCGGGCCTTTGGCGAGTACCTGATCCAGAACCTCGATGACAACGGGCGGCTGCAAAGCTCGCTGCCCGAACTGTGCCAGGTGTTCGGCTCGACGATGACCCTGACACGGGCCGAGCATGTCCTCCAGCTGATCCAGAAGCTCGACCCGCCGGGGATCGGAGCCCGCGATCTGAAGGAGTGTTTACTGCTCCAGATCAAGCCCGATTCCCCACTGCGGGAGTCGATGATCAACCTGATCTCGTGCCACTTTGACGACCTGCTCCAGAACCGGTTGCCGCTGATCGAACGCAAGACCGGGTACTCGCTCGACCAGATCAAATCGACGATGGAGCAGATGCGAACCCTCGATCCTTATCCGGGCAAGGGCTTCATTAAAGAGTCAGTGCAACAAGTCACCCCCGACCTCAAGGTTGACAAGGACGACAGCGGCCAGTGGGTGGTCTCGCTGATCGAAGAGTTCGTCCCCGAGCTGCGCATCAGCAAACGTTATCTGCGGATGCTGGAGGGGAACCCCGATCAGAAGACCAAGGAGTTCATCAAGCGCAAGGTCGAGTCGGCTCGCTGGCTGATCGACTCGATTGCCCAGCGGTACGAGACCTTAAAGAGGGTCGCTCAAGAGATCGTCAACCGCCAGAAAGAGTTCCTCGAATCCGGGCCCGAGGCGATCATCCCGCTGAAGATGCAGGATATCGCCGATGTGGTCCATGTCCACGTCACCACCGTCTCTCGCGCTGTCGATGACAAGTACATCGTCACCCCGCGCGGCATCTACCCGCTCAAGCGATTCTTCGGCGGCGGCACCAAAACCGAAGGCGGCGACGATGTCGCCTGGGACATCATTCGCATCAAGCTGAAAGAAGTCGTCGAAGCCGAAGACAAGTCGAACCCGATGAGCGACGACGACATCGTCGAAGCCCTCAAGACCCACGGGTATACCCTCGCGAGACGCACCGTCACCAAATACCGCAAGGCACTCAACATCCCGTCGTCACGGCAGCGGAAAGTGTTTTAGGCCGCTCAGAATGCCATACATAATCGCCCCTGAGCCGGAAGCGTCAGCGCCCGGAGCATCGATAGCTCGCCCCACGATAGCGAGCGGGCGGATGTCAGTCCCCCGTACTCAAGCGACGTGATCGAACGGAACACCGTCGCACGAGTGTCCCGTCAAGGCTCGGATTTGGGGTTGTGGGATGCGTCGTGGGGAGGGCGAAGCTCCTGCTGAGCCGCGAGCCAAGGGACACGCCCGCTCGCGTCAGCGGCTTGGCAGGAGCCTCGCCCTCCCGAGTGTGGCTTACCCCAAAATCAAGACACGACAAAGCACTCGCCCTTGTGCGCCGAACGACACGGGGGACTTACGTCCGCCCGCTCGCGGAGGGATGGAGGACACTCAAGGCAGTGTCCAGACCACCTCGCCCATGAAATCAGGGACAAGCTGTTTGGCTTGTCCCTGATTTGGTTGACAGACTCAACAAGCGGCAATCCTTACGCCGTCTTCATCGCCGCACCGAGGATACGGCTGGTGCTGGGACGCATCACGCGAGGGTCGACCTGTTCGGCCTTGAGGAGGGACGCGCGGACGTCCTTACCGGAGATCGAGACAGGCTTCTCGTCCTTGTGCTTCTCACACAGGTCGACGCGACCGCACGACTCGTAGTAGGCGGCGAAGCCGACGTTGACGGTCTTGATCTTCAGGTCGCCCTTGAGGTTCTTGAAGATCTCCTGAGCGTCGAAGTCGCCCCAGATGTTGCTGCCGTCGGCGTACGGCACGTCGGCGTGCTTGCGGCCGATGATGATGTGGCTGTAGCCCATGTTCTGGCGGTAGATGCCGTGCATCACCGCTTCCTTCGGGCCGCCGTAGAACATCTTGATGTCGAGACCGAGCAGCTTGACGCGGTCCGGCACCGACTCGTTGCGTGGCCCCCACAGAGCCGTGTCGCTGTCGCCGTCGCCGAGGGCGCGCTCGCTGATCAGCTTCTCATACGTCTCCATGCGGATTTCGGCGTTGACGTCGTCACCCTTCGTCTCGCCGATCAGCGGGTTGAGGACAGCTCCGGCGTTCAAGCCCTGACGAATCAAGGTCTCCAGGCCGTAGACGAGTGCGTACTCGTGTGCCCGGTGCAGCGGGTTGCGGGTCTGGAAGGCGACAGCTGCGTTCCAGCCGGTGCTGGCGAGGAGCTTGCGGACCTCGCGCGGCGTCAACACGTACTGACCGAACTTGGCGTTCTTCGGCTGGGGCAGAGCGCGGATCGTGCCGCCGATGAGGTGGGAGTTGGCCTTCTCGCCGTCGAGGACCATGTTGGCCCCGGCGTGGTCGATGCGGTCGGTGAGGTAGACGCTCTGAAGGTACTTGAGCTTCGGCCAGGCGTAGACATCTTCGACATCCAGGGTCGCGACGATCTCGCCCGCCGGATTCGTGAGGGCGACCTTCTGACCGGCCTTCAGTTCCTTGGCCTGAGCAGCGGTCACGGGCAGGGCGAGCGGAATCGTCCAGGCGTACAACTGGCCGTTGTTCTCGATGACCGACTCATTGAGGACGCGGTTGTAGACCGCCGAGGTCATCGGTCCCTTGAGCGGGCTAAGGGTTCCGTCGGCGAACCGATAGACGCTGGACAAGTCTGCTTGTGAGACCGGCACCTTGACGAGGCCCGCTGCCTCCGCCTGGAACGCAGCGACATCGCCAGCGCCCACTGTGCAGCACACCGGCTCGGACAAACCACCATGAGGAGCAACAAGTTCAGCCATGAATCCAACCGTGAGTTTCTGTGAGCCATCGCAAATCTCGTGCGAAGCCAGATCGCACACCAAGAGTTCGCGTTTGAGTTTCGTTGCCGTGTCGAGAGCGATGAAAGCCCACCGGTTGCAACCGGTGGGCTGTTTGAATCAATCAGCCCACCGCGCGGGAGACTAGGGATTCCGCCCCCCCATCGTCAAGAGTGTTCGTATTTCACGTGGAGGACTCTCGGCAACTTGGCAACGGAGTGTGGCGATCCTTAGAATCGGGACAACCTCAAAGTTGCATGGCTCCGATGGAGTCATTGAAGTCTGCCGTCTGTTGCACATCTCTCCCGGAGCCATCCCCATGATTTCATTGCAATCACTGATCAGTCCGCAATCATTGGCGCTGGCCGGTTTTGGACTGCTGGCAGCGGATGATGTCACGAATATGGTCATCATGACGGTGATCTGGATCGTGGTCGCCGTGATGGTGGTCATCGGTCTCATCGCGTTCTTCCTGTTCATCCGGTACTTCAATCTGTGGCTGCGATCTTATGTGACGCGGGCGGGGATCAGTCCGTTCGCGTTGATCTTCATGTCGCTGCGCAAGGTGAACCCCCAGACGATTGTGGAGGCCAAGATCAGTGCGGTGCAGGCTGGTCTCGACCATATCTCCACAGCGGCTCTGGGGGCTCATTATCTGGCCGGAGGCAATGTAACTAAGGTGGTGCGAGCCTTAATTGCCTCGCACCGGGCTCGGATTGTCCTAGATTGGGACACGGCTTCGGCCATCGATCTGGCAGGCCGCGACGTGCTGGATGCTGTTCGAACCAGTGTGGACCCGAAGGTCATCGATGTGCCGGACCCGCGCCGGGGACGTGTCACCCTTGACGGCGTCGCGAAAGACGGCATCCAACTGAAAGCGAAAGCCCGCGTCACCGTGCGGACGAACCTGAGCCAGCTGATCGGCGGAGCCACCGAAGACACCATCATCGCCCGCGTTGGTGAAGGGATCGTTTCAGCGATCGGATCGTGCGAGTCGCACAAGGATGTCCTCGCGAACCCGACGTTGATCGCCCAAAACGTGCTGCGGAAGAGTCTCGATTCTCAGACCGCGTACGAAATCGTCTCCATCGACATCGCTGACATTGATGTCGGAGCCAACGTCGGAGCCCGTTTGCAAGCCGACCAAGCCGAGGCCGATGTCCGCGTGGCTCGCGCCCGGGCCGAGCAACAGCGGGCTGAGGCTGTGGCGCTCGAGCAGGAAATGCGGGCACTGACTCAGGAAAATCAGGCCAAAGTCGTCCTGGCCGAAGCAGAAATTCCAAAGGCGATGGCCGAAGCCTACTCCCGAGGCCAGCTGCGAGCGAACCCTGACTCGAAGTAGTCACAAGTTGTCGATCCGGTGAGTTATGAGGTTTGGGAAGCCTCGTTGGGGGCTGGGGCAGCTTCACCAAGGGGCTTTCCGGTCTGTTTCGGCAGGAAATGCCGCCCGGAAGAATTCTTTGCGGGTGCTGACTTTTTTTCAGACGATGATAGAATGGTGATCGAAGTTCTTCTTCCTGCTTAGGCATGAGCCTTGCATGGGGAAGGGATGGTGTGATTTCCGGTTCGCGAAGACTCGCGGGCCGGATCGCCTCGGAGACACCGCCAGCGTGGCGGAGCGTCGTGGGGTGTCGATTCAATCCGCTGCTCATTACGAGTGGCGGTCACCATCGGCTGGGGTTTGCTCTCGCTGTTCATGGACGACCAATAGAGGCTGGACTCGCAGTCGGACAATCCGGCCTCCGGTGAATCTGATGAATTCCATGCACATTGAACTGACTCCGAAGCAGCAGGAAATCCTGCTGCGTGGTTTGCGTTTCGTCCGCAGTGCGGTCGCGCTCGACATGCCGATGGTCTTCACCGACCAGTTTGAAGCGGACCGGCACGGCCAGTACGCCGACATTGCCGAGGTCGAAACACTCGTGGCCAAGGCGGCGATCCGCCAGACCGCGAACGCTTGATTCTGTCGTGGGATAGGCTTCCAGCCTGTCATCTTATTGCCTAGGGATTTGACAGGCTGGAAGCCTATCCCACGGAACGCCCATGCGATATCAGAATGTTTGCATTGAGGCGTTCAGCTGCCTACTTCCCCCGCATGTCGTGACCTCGGAGGAGATCGAACGCCAGCTGGAGCCGGTCTATTCCCGGCTCGGCCTGCACGTCGGTCGCTTTGAGTTGATGAGCGGCATCCGGGAGCGACGCTTCTACGACCCCGGCACGCGTCCCGGTTCTGTCAGCGCTCGCACCGCCGAACAATTGATTCAGCAGACGGGCTTTGATCGCTCTTACGTTGGGGCACTGATTCACGGTTCGGTCTGTCGCGACCAGATGGAGCCAGCCACCGCCGCCAGCGTGCATCACGCGCTGAAGCTCCCGGCGAGTTCGCTCGTCATTGATGTGAGCAATGCCTGCCTGGGCCTGCTCAATGGAGCTTTGCTGATCGCCGATCAGATCGAGGCTGGCCTCATCCGCGCCGGGATCGTCGTCGGCACCGAAACCGGTCGCAGCTTGGTCGAAGGGACAATCGACCGCTTGAATCGCCTCGCGGGGGGAGACCGCTCGGTCCTCAAGTCCGCCCTCAAAGCCGACTTCGCCTCCCTCACCATCGGCTCCGGATCAGCGGCGATCTTGCTGTGTGACCGCAAGTTGAGCCGCACGGGGCATCGTCTGCTCGGCGGGGCAATGCTGGCTGACACCGCCGCCCACGAACTCTGTGCCGGGGGAGTCGATCCGACTGTCACGACCGATGGCCGACCGCAGATGTCGACCGACTCCGAGGCCCTGCTTCATGCGGGCGTGAACCTGGCCGAGCGGACCTGGCCGCAACTGCTGGCCCGGCTCGGTTGGACGCAAACCGATGTCCACAAGGTGTTCACCCATCAAGTCGGTAAGGCCCACCGCAAGTTGTTGCTCGACCGCCTCGGCCTGCCAGAATCGCTCGATTACCCCACGGTCGAAACCCTCGGCAACACCGGCTCGACGGCGCTCCCGACTGCAGCGGCTCTCGGGTCCGAAAACGGTCACGTCCAGCCCGGCGAGAACGTGGCCCTCCTCGGCATCGGCAGCGGACTCAGTTGTGTCATGCTCGGCATGCAGTGGTAGAACGGAATTTATTCCGTTCGATCGACGAACTAGAACGGAATAAATTCCGTTCGACTACCGGTCAAAAATCGGCAGCAGATGATTCGGGGCCTGCAACACGATCAGCGCCATTGCGGTGCTGAACTCGCTCCCGAACCAGGCGTCGAACCAGCTGCCGTCATTCGCTTGCGATCTCAACAGTTCGGCGCGGATCGACGGATACCAGCTGTCCCAGAAGTCTCCGCCCGCGTGCCAAGCGGCCTGGACCGCGTAGTAGTGTCCGTAGAAATAGAAGTCCTGCTCGTGAATCCCACGTACGCCGGGCAGGAAGGGACGCAGATAGGCTCGCCCCTTCTCCAGAACTGCTCCCTCGTGTATCCCCGAGGTATACAGAGCGACCACGGCAGCTGCGGAGCGGGCGAAGCGGCTCTCTTGCGAGTCGAAGATGCGGTAGCGGAACCCGCCGTCGGGGTTCTGGCACTTCTCGATGTACTTCACCCCGCGATCGATGGTCTCTTTGGGGACTGAGATCCCGGTATTGCGAGCGGCCCGCAGCGCCATCAACTGGCAAACGGTGACGGAGACATCGGCGTCTTTCGGAGTCGGGAAGTACCGCCAGCCGCCTTCCTCGTTTTGCGTCTGGAGGATCAGCGCAACGGCCTTGCGGACGACCTTGGAGAGGTCGTCCCGCTGTGACATACCGAGAGCTTCAGCGAGAAACATGGTCGCGAAGCCGTGCCCATACATCGGGCTTTCGACCGCAGAGTCAGGCTCGACGATGTACCCCGTCGGAGTGCTACAAGTGATCAAAAAGTCGATGACCCGGTCGAGTGCCGACCCGTACGGCCCCCGTCCCGGCGTGCTGCCCGACGAGAGAAACGCCAACCCGACCAGACCCGCGATGCCGACGTTGCCTTGGTAACGCGCCACACTGCCGAACGAACCGTCCTTGTGCTGCTGCTCCTTGAGCCACTTCAGCCCAGCCTGGATGGCGACCTTAGTTTCGGGCGTGATGAGGTCCGGCGGCTCAGCGGCCAGGTTGACTCGTGCGAATCCGCTGGTGCTGAGGCCGAGTGCGGCCAAGCGAGTCAAGAATCCGCGACGGGAGGGGGGAAGCATGGGGTTCTCCGTCGCTTAGTCGCCAACGTCAGATGATCCGATTCTTGGAGACGGATCGTCCAGAGACAGCCAAACACATGGCGATAGATCAGACACTTGGGCCGCTGTACCCCAACGGGGTTAGGCCACATAGCCCAGGGTTGCCTGCGAAGCAGGCTACCCTGGGCCAGGGACTCACCAGTGAATCAACCCCAACGGGCAACGCCGTGTAGGATATTTCGCGAATCACATCGACAAGACTGCCAGCACGTTTCCGGCCCCCTCTCCCCCGCGATCGACGTGTCCTTTGCCCTGTGCGTGTTGCGGGGGAGAGGGCTGGGGTGAGGGGGCCATATCGCTCGCTCAAGCCCCCTCACCCCGTCCCTCTCCCCCACAGTGGAGTCCACCCCGAAAGCAGCGTCGATGGTGGGGGAGAGGCGGCAGACAGGACAGACGACCGCCCATTGGCGAATGCACCCGCGACTGGCTGCCATGACGGTTCACCCTCGACAATCGCTCACCCCACCAGTTCGAACTCCATCC
>JAYTCW010000271.1:0-8831 GCA_043736295.1 Planctomycetota bacterium
CAGAACTTGCCGGGGTTCATCACGATCTGTCCGACATTGACGCACGGAGGAGCGACATCCTGGGGATCGTCCTTCCTGCCTGCGGATTTTCAGGGAACGGCGATCGGCAACGCCGGAATCCCCAGTGATCAGGCCAATATCCCGTTCATCGAGAATGCCGACCATCTGGAGCGATCACTCCAACGTCAGGAACTGGACTTTGCTCAGACGCTGAACCGCAGCCAATTGGAACGCACCGGCCCAGACTCCACTCTCGAAGCGCGGATCAACTCGTACGAGTTGGCGTACCGGCTCCAAACAGCTGCGCCGGAGTTACAGGAAATCACCAACGAATCAGAGACGATCCAGAAAGCCTACGGCCTCGATCAGCCGCACACGAAGAACTTCGGTCGGCAATGCCTGATGGCCCGCCGCTTCATCGAGCAGGGAGTCCGCTTCGTGCAGTGTTCTCACAGCTACAAGTGGGACCAGCACGGCGGGCTGAAGGCCGATCACTCCAGGAATGCGCTGGAGGTCGACCAGCCGATCGCCGCGCTTCTCGCGGATCTCAAGGCCCGAGGACTGCTGGAAGACACGCTGGTCTTGTGGGGCGGTGAGTTCGGTCGGACTCCCGTAGCTCAAGGCAACGATGGCCGCGACCACAACCCCCAAGGCTACACCATGTGGCTGGCTGGCGGCGGCGTGAAACCCGGCATCCGCTACGGAGCCACGGACGAGTACGGCTATTTCGCGGTCGAAAACAAGGTCCACCTGCACGACCTCCACGCCACGCTGTTGCATCTTCTCGGGCTGGATCACTTGCGGCTGACCTACAAGGTCGCCGGTCGCGATTTTCGCTTGACCGATGTCCATGGACAAGTGGTTCATGAGATCATCGCGTAGCTGGCCAGGACGAGCCAGGCGTTGAATGATTCGCCCACTTCCCTCTGAGGACGGTGATGACTCTGGTGTCCGTGTCGAGCGTCGGTGTGCCGTTCACATTCACCGAGACCTCGGACATTTCATCCACAGGTTATCTGGCGGAGTGATTTACTCCTCGTGAATCGCCTCCAGCGGCTTCAGGCGTCCGGCCCGGATGGCAGGGAGCGTGGCGGCCAGGAGAGAAAGCGTCAATCCGATGGCCAAGTAGCCGCCCAGTAGCCGGAGATCGACGGCAAACGCCACTCCGAGTTCGGTGACACCCTGAAATGAGATGGTAATCAGAAACGCCATCAACACCCCGACGATTGCTCCCGGCACCAGAGCCAGTAGACCGAGGACGAGTGCCTGAAACAGAAACATCTTCAAGACCTGCGACCGAGACATCCCGACCACTCGCAGTACCCCGAGCTGTCGCGTTTGCTGAATGACGCTCATCGTCAGGGTATTGACGATAGCGAATCCGGCAATCACCAGTGCCAGAGTCAAGATCATCCACAGTCGACTGGTCAGACCCGAAATCATGCCCCGAACGAGTTCCCGAAGATCGGACAAGGATTGAAATATCAGTCCTTGTTCTCGGGAAACGGCACGGAGTTCCTGGCCCACGCGCTCCGTGGCCGACGGCTCCGTCCGAATGCCATAGACTTGGGCTGGCCGAATGGGGAACAGTTTCTCGGCGGCGGCTTGATCCATGATGATCATTAATCCGCTCGATGTGTATTCACGGGCGATGCCAGCGACCTGGATCGAATGGCTGACGCCAGACACCTCCAATCGAATCGTATCGCCCAGCTGGCATTCGAGACGCTGCGCCAGGACGGTCCCGAGCACCGCCTGTTCGGCCAGAAGCAGCTCTCGCACTCGGTCTGAATCCCCACTCACGAGATCAATCGGCAACTCGTCGTAGCCGGCGACTTGGCGGGTCATCAAGGTCGCGGTCGTTCCATCGATCGCAGCGAGTGAAAACGAAATTCGATCAATGAACTCAATACCGGAGATGCCACTCAGCCGTGTCTCCAAATCATCTGGTAAAGACTCTGAGGCAGACATATCTACCCGAGGTCGACTGGCCCGCAACAGAAAATCCGCCGTCAGTGTCCGGTCCAACCACGACTGAACATCAGCGGTGACCGTCAGAGTGGTATTGCCAATGCCGATACTGGTCGCGGACACGACAAATAACACGGCGGTGGTGAGCGTCGTGCGCCCGAAGTTGTCCAACAGTTGGCTTCGCCCCAACTGGGCCTCCACGGGATAGAAACGACCGATCACCTGAAACAAAAGAGAGGACCCGGGGCGGATCAGCGATGGCAAAAAGATCAGGCTGGAAATCAGCACCAGTGAGATTCCCGCGATCGAGGTCTCCTCGACGAAAATCCCCAGTGACGTACAGGCAAACATCACGCCCGCGACACAGAGCGTCGCGATGCCCCATCCAGCTGCGGACCGCTGTGAGGTGGCCCGCAGCGGCGCGATCGCGGATTTCAGCACCCGCAGAGGCGGTGCATCGCAGGCGGTACGTGCGGGATGCCAGACAGAGATCAACGTGACCAACGGACCAAAAGCCACCCCCGCCAGCAGGGCGTGGGTCTGGATCGGCACTCGCACCGCGTGAGTCAATCCAAAGACCCCCTGTAATCCCTGAGCCAGCGCGCTGCTCCCTGCGATCCCCAGCCCCAGCCCCACCACGGTCCCGAGACCACCCAGCAACAGTGCCTCGCGATACAGGGAGGCTCGCACTTGATCCGTGGTCGCACCCACGATTCTCAACAACGCAATTTGCCGCTGCCGTTCGGTGACGGACATCTGAAACGTGTTGATCACAATAAAGATCGCCGCCACCACCGAAAGGATGGCCGCCACATTCAGACTGACGTTGATCATGGCTTCAATCGGTCGACTCAGGTCTGCGGCCGAAGCGGATTTGGAGAGGATCAGATGGCTCGGAAGCTGAGGCTTGAGCTGGGATGCGATGTGATCTGAATTGGTCCCCGGTCGGAGTACGATCTTCAAAGAACTCGCCGAGTCGAGAGCTTGTTCTAGCTGGGCAGCAGCAGCCAGCGGCATGAATACGGAGGCCGTTTCCTCCACCGCACCGATCCCCGAAGGTTTCAGAATCCCAACGATCTGCCTCCGCAGCATTCCCCGTTGCCCGCGCACACGGAGTCTCAGGTCATCTCCCACGGAGAGTCCCAGGCGGTCAGCCAGACCCGCTTCCAGGCAGACCTCCGTGGGGGTGGCATATTTCCTGCCCGACACGATCTCGAAATCGCGAATGCTCTTGTATTGCTCCAGATCGACGCCCAGTGCGATCCCTTTCACCTGCTGGCGTCCGGCGACGAAGACTGCAAAAACACGAAAGACCGGAATGGCCGCTTGCACCCCCGATTGCTCCGCGACCGGAGGCAAATCAGCCAGCGAGAACGCCGCAGCATCCTCGGACACGATCTCCATCGACACACGGGAAGCCAGTGTCTGATGCAGCGAGTCAAGCTGTTGGCGAGTAGCTGCCGTGGACTGCAATACCGCCACCACAGCTGCGACGCCTCCGGCAATGCTGAGGATGGTGAGCAAAGTGCGCACGGGCCGCAACCGGATGTTGTTCCAACAGAAGCTCCACGGGATCATCCTTCGATCTCCAGTTGGAGTGCCGCCATCCATTCGGCATCATCGCTGGGGCGACCATCGAAACGGACCCGACCGTCTAATAAGACAATCAGTCGATCAGCTTGCGTCGCAACTCGGAAATCGTGAGTGACGATGACCACGGTCTGGTGGCTCTGGTGAGCGACATCGCAGAGCAATCGCGTGATCTCGCGACCTCGAACCGAATCCAGATTTCCGGTGGGTTCATCGGCCAGCACGAGTGCGGGATTGATCACCAGTGCCCGCGCGATCGCCACGCGTTGCTGCTCGCCTCCAGAAAGCTGGGTCGGCAAATGCCGCAGCCGGTGTGACATGTCGACACGCTGCAAACACTCCAAAGCCCGCGGCGCAGCTTCCCGCTGATTCAATCCATCGAGTATCAGCGGCAGCGTGACGTTGTCGACGACGCTGAGCGTGGGGACCAGGTTAAATGACTGGAAGACGAAGCCGATCCGCCGACGACGTAACAGCGTCAGCTCCAGATCTCGGAGCCCAGCCAGATTCTGTCCATCGATCCAAATCTCTCCTGAAGTCGGTGGCTCGATCCCACCCATAATATGGAGCAGCGTACTCTTGCCCGAGCCGCTGGGCCCCATAATAGCGACCATCTGGCCTGGGGGAATTTGAAGCGTGACATCTCGAAACGCCTGGACCTCGACCCCTTCATGGACAAATGCCTTGGAGAGGCCGACCGTGCGGATCACAGCGAGACATCGATTGTCGAGTACATTCAACTGGGAACCTCGCCCATTTCGCTCGGTGAACTTCCGACATGACACAACGCGTGAATCGCAGTGTATCCCGTTTCAGGAGTAGATCGAAAGGATACCAGCGCCGAGAGACTCGGCGACGGTTGGTTCACGTTACGTCGCCCTGGTCAAGGGGGCCTGCACGGTTGCAGAGAGCGACGTTCCGGGAAATGATGTCTCTCATGAAACGACTCTTCTGCTCAGTTGTGATGTTTTGGCTCGCCACTGGTGGGTGGGCTTCCGTGTCTCGCGCCGAGGAGTCGCCGCCTCCGACTCGTCCGAAAGTCCTGATGATCGGCGTCGATGGTTGTCGGCACGACGCTCTGGTCGCAGGTGAGACGCCACACATCGACGCGATCATTGCGCGTGGCACGCGGTTTGTCGGCACGGACATTCTGTCGCCGACTCGAACCGACAAGGCGAATACCGTCAGCGGGCCGGGGTGGTCGAACCTGCTGACCGGGGTCTGGCCCGACAAGCATGGGGTCAACAATAACCGGTTTGTGGGCTCGAATTATGAGCGCTATCCGCACTTCTTTGCCCGAGCCAAGTCGGCGAAGCCGGAGATCAAGACCGCCTCGTTCAGTGACTGGGGACCGATCGCCGAAAAAATTCTCGTCGCATCAGACAAAACGGTGAACCAGCCTGCCGAGGGGGCGGAGAGTTACACCAAACACGATACCGAACTGACGACACAATGTTGCGAACATCTGCGGAACCTCGACCCGGATCTGGTGTTTCTCTATCTGGGGCAGGTGGATGAGTGTGGCCACACCTTTGGATTCCATCCGACAGTCAAGGAGTATACGCAGGCGATCGAGCGCGTCGATGGCCACATTGGCCAAGTGGTGCAAGCCCTCGAAAGCCGGAAGACCTACGCGAACGAAGACTGGTTGATTCTGATCTGCACCGACCACGGCGGGGCCGGGACCGATCACGGCGACGGACATACCAACCCCGACATCCGGCGGACGTTCCTGGCGGTCAGTGGCCCTTCCGCAGTGGTCAACGCGGCACAGACGCAGACCTACCAGGTCGATGTGGTGGCGACAGCTCTGACTCACCTGAAGATCCCGCTGCACCAGGATTGGGAATTGGACGGGAAGCCGGTGGGCTTGAAAGCCGCCAGGACGCAAACTCCGCCTTAGAACTTGGGACACAATCACTTCCCGATTTTCACAGAGGAATTGAACACGAAGGTCGCGAAGGATGCAAAGGGCTCCGTCCAGCGTATCTTTGCTTCCTTCGCGATCTTCGTGTTCAGAATCCAATCGGGAAGTTGTTTTGAACCGAGTTCTTAGCCAATGGGGTTGCACGACATGTCCCTCTCACACCACTTCGTACTAGGAATCGGTCCATGAGACATCGTCTGACAACAATGGCGGGGGCAACCGTGGCTGGAATGCTGCTTTTGACTCTCCTCCTCGTGAGTCTAGTGCCGCTCCTCGCCGATGATCCTGCGGCGCCCGCTCCCACGCCCGCCGAGTTGAAGGCGCAGAAGGAAGCGCTCGCTCACTGGAACGGTCTCATCGGTGGCTGGCGTGGCACCGGTCAAACTCGCCGGGGGTCGAGTGCCGGAGCCTGGCGCGAGGACACCAGTTGGGCGTGGAAGTTCTCGCCCACGGAGTCGGCACTCGTTGGCACGGTGACGAAGGGGAAGCTAGCGACAACACTCAAGATCACTGCTGATGTTGCCCCCGGCAAGTACCACTTGCAATGGACCGATGGCGAGAAAATCGTGCGGGAACTCTCGGGCCAGATCGAGGAGGGAAAGCTGGTGGTCGTCTCGGCTCCTGATGAGCAGAAGGAGGTCCACCGGGTGACGATTACCTCACTCAATGAACTGCGAACGTTGATCCTGTTTGAGAAACGCAAAGAGGACCAGCAGAGCTACACCCGCATCGCCGAAGTCGGCTACACCCGCGAAGGCACCCGCCTCGCCGGACCCGGCGGGGGACAGCCGGAATGCGTCGTCACGGGTGGCCTGGGCACTATCAAAGTCGAGCATGCCGGCAAGACCTACTACGTTTGCTGCACCGGTTGCCAGCAAGCCTTCAACGACGACCCCGAAGGTATCCTAGCCGACTACAAAGCGAAGCGGGACAAGGAAAAGGCGGCCAAGCCGTAAATCGCCTCTGGTTGAATGAGAGTGGAATGAACTATTGGAGTTCGATCTCTTTGCGATACGGTCTGGGGACTGGATCGTCGGTCTCCTGAAAAACGTCCAGCAATTACTGGCGCGGCAGTCTGGATCTTGAAGCGTCAGCAGACTCAACAGCGAGGCCAGGGGGCTCTAGAGCATTCCACGATTTGGTAAGCGCCCACGTAGCCTGGACCCCTAGGTCCGGGCGGAACCGACCTAGGGGTCCGTTCTACTGCTCGGCGCGAACGCAATCGTGGAATGCTCTAATCGCACGCTTCCATCGGCCTTGCCACAAAAACTACCCACTCACGACAGCTGTCCATTCTGCATACTCACGCGCATCGATTTGCGAGTGTCGATATGCTGCACAACAGGATCGGCTGCCGTCGAATGCGCCTACCGCGAGGGCGTCATACCTACAGGAGTTTGTGAATGTGGAATCGACTCTGGAATCGATGCGGAGTACTTCTCGGGCTATGGCTGAGTGTGCAGTCACTGGCCTTTTCCGAGGAGCCGCCGAAGAACGCCTATCTCGAATTCATCCGCGCCTCGGCTCAACGTGATGTCGCAGCGGGCGGGGCTCCGCTGAACGATCTGGCGTCGGCTCAGCGGCGATTGGCGGTCGTACGGAAGCGGCTCTACGAAGCATGGGGCGGGTTCCCGGAGGTGCCGTGCGAACTGGCTCCGCAGAAGCTCGGCGAACTCGATCGCGACGGGTACAAGTTGGAGCGGCTCCTGATCCAAACTTACCCCGGCGTCTGGATGACAGCCCATGCCTACGTCCCCAAGAAGGAAGGCAAACTCCCGTCGGTGCTGTGCGTACACGGTCACTGGAAGGAAGCCAAGCAGGCTCCGCAGGTCCAGGCCCGTTGCATCGGCCTGGCCAAGCACGGGTTCTTCGTGCTGGCGGTCGATGCCTTCGGAGCGGGCGAACGCGGGGTTGGTGAGGCCCTCGGCGAGTACCACGGCGAGATGACTGCGGCCACGCTGCTGCCGACCGGCAAGCCGCTGTCGGGGATTCAGGTGTACGAGAACATGCGAGCGGTCGACTACTTGCAAAGCCGTCCCGAAGTTGACCCCGATAAGATCGGGATCACCGGAGCCAGCGGCGGCGGGAACCAGACGATGTACGCCGGAGCCTGGGACACGCGGTTCAAGGCGGTCGTGCCGGTCTGCTCGGTCGGGACGTACAACGCGTACCTCGGGGCGGCGTGCTGTATGTGCGAGGTGGTCCCCGGTGCGGCCAGTTGGTGCTGCGAGGGGGAGATTCTCGGTCTGTGTGCCCCGCGCGGGTTGATGATCTTTAATGCCACTAAGGACGCGAACCAGTTCTCGGTCAAGGAGGCCCGCAAGTCGCTGGCCGTGGCCCAGACATTCTTCGACCTGCACGGCCAATCGGCGGAGTTGCAACAAACCGTGTTCGACTGCGGCCACGACTACAGCAAAACGATGCGCGAGCGGATGTACGGCTGGATGACGCTGAAGCTCAAGGGCGAAGGCGACGGCTCCCCGCTCCCCGACCCGGCCATGACTCTCGAAGACCCCGAGTCAATCCGCTGCTACCCCGGCGATACGCGGCCCGACAATTGGATCACGCTGCCGATGTTCGCCGCTGCGGAGGGGGATCGGCTGGTGAAGCGGATCGAGGAGCCGGTCGATACACAGGCTTGGGAGGCGCTGTTGCCGAAGATGCGCGAGGCGCTGCAGCAGTCGTCGGTCTTTCGGAACAATCCCAGTGCCGAAGGGCGACCGACGAATGACGTTTCACTCACTTCAGTGGATGGAATCTCCGCGGCGAGGCGGTCCCTTGAGAGCGAGCCCGGTGTGACTCTGTCCTTTGGGATCACCTCCGTCATCGGTGACAGCGAGTTGCCGGTGAATCTAGCGATCATCGTCAACCTGGACCCGCAGAACAGAGAACTTGTCCGAGCCTTGGGGGAACAATGTTCCGAGGCGAATTGGGCTGTGCTGGATCCGACATTGCGTGCCACCGAGAACGGTACTCCCGCCGGTGACATCATCGGACATGCTCCCGATCACAACTCAGGGGAGTGGGGCTTGTGGGTCGGGCGTCCGCTCCTCGGGCAGTGGTGCCATGATCTACAGCGTGCCATCACAGCCACTCGTACCGAATCCGGAGGTGAGATCGCCGTCATCGGCGTCGGCACTGCTGGCCCGGTGGTTCTCGCGGCGGCAGCGGTCGACCCGCGCATCACTCGCGTGGCGACCGTGAACTCTCTGGCCAGCTACGTCTCGAACGTCCCCTATCGCGGCCAGCGACTCGGCCTGATGGCTCCCGGCATCCTGCGGGATGTCGGCGACATCCCGCAGATCGCGGCGTTGATCTCCCCGCGTCCGCTGACCATCGCGGG
>JAYTCW010000272.1:0-6580 GCA_043736295.1 Planctomycetota bacterium
GAAGCAAGGGATGCGGTTTGATCGCTGTCTGGTGACGAACTCGATCTGCGGGCCGAGCCGGGCCTGCATCCTCACCGGAAAATACAGCCACCGGAACGGGTTCTACAACAACAGTAACAGCGTCTTCGATGGGAGCCAGGTGACGTTCCCCAAGCTGTTGCAAGGGGCCGGGTATCAGACCGCGATGATTGGCAAGTGGCACCTCAACAGCGACCCGACTGGTTTTGACGAGTGGCACATCCTGCCCGGCCAGGGGATCTATTACAACCCGCCGATGATTCACAATGGCAAGAAGGTTAAGCACGAGGGGTACACGACCGACCTCATTACTGACTTCAGTTTGGAGTGGCTTAAGCAGCGCGATCCGAGCAAACCATTCATGCTCATGTGCCAGCACAAGGCCCCGCATCGCGAATGGGATCCGCCACTCAGGCACCTCGGGCACAATCCCCAGTGATATCGCCCCGCCAGCCTTAGCAGCCTGTTAAAATGTCATGTGTCACGGGTGTCCCGCCCGTGAATTTCGGAGAACACGCATGGGCGAGACGCCCATGCCACGGTGATCAAGAGGCTGCTAACTCCCGCCTAACCTTTTCGTCCAGTCGCTATTGGGATAGAGCTGTTCGAGTTTGGCCGAGGCTTCTGCTCCTCGAGCGGCCTGGCCGATGGTGCCCCAGAGCTTGGAGAGATGGAACAGCGCTTCTGCGTGCAGATCGCCCTCAGCAGCGAGGGCAGGGATCACGTCGACGTGCAGGTAGGCCAGTACAGCGTCCTTCTCCTTCTGTCCGAGGGCGACCAAGCTGTCGCCTTGCAGCAGGTAGGCTTCCGCGAGGGTTCGCGTCTCGTCGGCATCGGCCTGCTCAACGACTTGTTCGATGATTTTGAGCGCCTCGGCGTGTTGTGTGAGCAGTTGCAGGCAGCGGGCCTGGCCGATCATGGCTTGTTGTCGGCGAGCCAGTGCAGCAGGCGTCTTGGCGTCCAGAGCCACGACCGCATCAAACCCGGCCTTCGCCCCTGTGGTATTCTTGGACGCGAGCAGTACCCGTGCCAAGCCGATCTTGCCCGCCATTTGCGTATCTGGCCACGGGGATTGTGCCAGGGCATTGAACGCCGAGTCCGCAATCGGGTCATCCTTGGTACGAAGGGCGACCTCGGCGAGTAACGCCTGAGCCTCATAAAAGCGGAAGTTCTCGCGATGTGCTGTCACGAAGCCCTTGAGCTTGGCCACAGCATCCTTCGCGAGTGTGGGATCATCGATCGCCATTTTGGCTGATACGCGAGCCGTGAAGAACTCGATGTCGGCCCGTAGACTAGGATCGCCTCCCTTGGCCGCGTCGGCACATTCCGCGAGCCGCTCCAGGGCCTTCGTGTAGTTGCCTACGAACTCGTCACCGCGTGCCAGCCCGAACTCGGCGGGCTCGCCATCCCACTCGACGAGTGTGACCTCGTTCGCGGCAATCTTCTCTTCTTTGTTGCCGACCTTTTGGAAGACGACGACCTCAATGCGGGTGTTCGTCTTGACCTCCCCCCCGACACGCTTCTCGTCTCCACGCCGCGTGACGTAGTCAATCGAAAAGGCCGTTACCGGGGACATCGCCAGAGCCAGGATGGCGAGAGGGAACCACTTGCGATTCATGGGTGTTCTCGGAGTGTAGAGTGGGATGTGAGTAGTGTATGACTTTGGCCAGCCGCGAGGAAACGAGAGCCCCCCAATCAGGAGGGGCCTGATTTCGGCTTTCCAGGCAGTCGCGTCGGTTTCGGTTTGGGAGGAGCTGTAGAGGGAACCGGACGCGGTTCACTGACTGCTCCAGAATCCCGCTCCGATTCATCTGGTGTTGAGGCGATAATCGTCTCCACCGAACGCCGTGACGTGTAGCGATTCGGGGGCTTGCGAGACATCCTGAGAATCCCCAGAACTGCCCCGACCCCCACCAAGCCGAGCAACGCAATCATGCCATAGTTCGTGGTGGCCCCGGGAGTCGGCTTCGATTCCGCGACGGTTTCCGCCCCAGGAGCCGGATCGCTGGTTACGGGCACGTTTCCGGGCTCGGGCTGCACCGTTTCGGGGGCCGCAGCTCCCCCGGCTCCCCCGATCACCAGATCGACCGGCAGTTCTCCGCTCTCTTGCAGGATGTCGCGGTACAGCGTGTTGAACCGCTCGTACTGATCCGGCGGAAACGACTTCGTAATTCGGGCGAACGTCCCTACTCCCGACCTCGCTTGTGTCAGGGCCTTTTCCCGATCAGCGGGGACTGACAACTGCCGGGCGAGTGCCAGTTGGCACAGTCCGAGATTGTAACGGGCGTCATACTCCATCGAGGCATAGCGAGGATCGGGCTTCTTCTGCTGGACCTTCTGCAAGCGTCTGGCGGTGAAGGCCCAGCCCCAGATCACCACGGGCGATTTCGCGCCCTGCACAGCGATCTCATATTTCTTCCACGCATCCGGTTCGCTGCTGCTGGCCCACCCCTGATACAAGCTGGCGGCAGCGAATTGCACATTGGGAGATTCAATCGCCTGTTTATCGCTCAGAAGTTCCTTGAGGAGTTGTTCCCCCGCAGAGAATTCCCCCTGGGCTTGCTTGCAGTTCACAAGTCGCATTTTGCTGTAGAGCAACTGATCAGGCTGAGTGAAGGCTTTGTCCGCTTTGGATTTTTCAATAATCTTGAGGTACGCCTCGCCCGCTTTGGCTAGGAACTCCTGCGACCGCGAGCGATCCTCGGCAGAGCTTTCCGCCAGGCTGGTGAAGGTCTCGGCAATCCAGAACAGGGAGGTGAAATTCTGCCCATCCTCTCGCTGAAAGAGGTCTGACAGGAAAGACTCAAAACCTTCACGCACTTCATCCGCTCGACTCGTCTCACCAGCCGCCTTAAGTTGCTTCAGTTCTTTCTCCAGTTCTTGCCCGAACTCCACGAAAATCTGAGTGAGTGCTTCGGCATCGTCCGAGCCAGCCACTTCCTCCAGCAACTGTCGAGCCTCGCGCGCGGCTTCCAGATCCTTGACGCCAATCTGAGCCTTCAAGAGTTGCTGGTACGCAAAGCTGGCCATCGCGCGGCTCTTCGGGCTGCCGGGCGTTTGGGGGCGTGGGGTGTCTGGCGGGACGGAAATCGCCGCCACGACCGAGTGTGGTTCGGAGGTCAGGAGTTCAATCGACCCCAGCGTTTTGTCGACCGTCCGGTAGACCCCGCTGAGGTTACGAATCTGGGCCAAGGTCAACTTCCCACGAGTCAGATCGTCCGGTGTCGCGACAGCGGCCGGCGTCGATCTCATCCGCTCGGTAATCCCGATTTCGAGATGTCGGACCGCAGCCTCTCTCCATTCGACGAATTTCGCCATCTCGGGTCGCTGACTCTCGGGCAGGTTGATCTGTGTCGTATACTGCCCCCAGTACGCTTGCCCCGTACTGAGTTGAGCGCCTCCGTAGTGAGTGGCCCCCGCCGGAATCTTGCTCCACCAAGTGGCTGCCTCGTCCAGTTTTCGCTCGTCCCACATCACCCGAGCGACAGTCAACCGCGCTTCGTTCGCCTGATCCGATTCGGGGAATTTCTGCTCCAGCAGATTGGCAGAGTCGATCAACTTGCGAGTTTCGAATTCGCGTTGCCCCTTCGCCCCCTTCTGGTAGGCCCGGTCGAAGGCCGCCATCGCAATGAAGCCCGCGTTTTTGGCCGTCTCGGGACTCCGAACCGCCAGCGTCCGCAGCATGTATTCACCGATCACCGCAGCTTCGAGCGACCGATCGTCCAGCAAATACCCATAGGCCAGCAGTAAGTTCGCTCTCTGGATATCCGCAGCGGGAGTGGTTGACTTGGCCATCCGCAAAGCCAAGTCGCACAATCTCGCCATCTCGGCGGCACTCGTCTTCAGAGTCACCTGTTTCGCTTTCGACTCTTCCGTGTTTCCACTCTGCTGGGCAGCTGCGATTTGCTCTCTCAACTGGCGAAGATCGTCCGACAATTTCCCCGCCATGCCGTAGGCCGTATCAAAATCGACGGGCTCGTCGGCACTGCGGTTCAGAGACAGCAGCAGCCGCTGGATCATGGCGTTGGCCGGGGCCTTGAACTCCCCCGCGGTCCGGCTGAGCAGTCTGGTGCGGGAGAGGGCCTGGGTCAGGGCGGCCGTCCGCTCGGCCTCGGTCTTCGTGGAGTCTAAGCCGATTTTTTCCAGGGCGCGGCAGATCTCCCACTGAATGCCGTTGCCGACTTCCGTTCGAGTGCGGCCCTTGGCATTGTTCAGCCACTCCTCGGCCAAAGTCACGACGAGCGGGTAATCTTTTTTCTGCTCGTGATTCAAACAGATGAGCTTGAATCGCAATGCCAGATCATACAACGCCGCTTTGACCGGAGTATCCGGTGACAGCGTCAGTAAGTCATCGTACACCCCGATTGCCTGGGTGATCTGGTCCAACTCTTCAAAGCATTTTCCCTGCCACAAGCGGGCGAATTTACCCCCCGTGTTGTTCCGGTAGCGGTCGTGCATCTCGGTGAATTCCACGGATGCCTTTTGCAGCGCTCCGGTGGCCGACTGGCTGCCGCGATCATGCGTGCGAGCTTCCCAATAGGTGCATTTGCCCGCATCGAAGATCACCTCGATATAGGCGTTCTCGGCCTTGGTGCGAGCTGCCTGGGTGGCCTTCTCCTCTTCGGGGATGAAGGCGGGGAACAGATCCAGCGCCTTTTTGTATTGTGTGGCCGCATTGTCGAAGACTTTGCGAGCCTCTTTCAACAGCACGCGGGCTTTCTCCTGATACAGCTGTCGATCTGACTGATGCGACGGGTCTTCCGATTCGAAGATCTCCACGCGAGCTTTCTCGAACAGAATCCGTCCGCGCCAAGTATTGGCTTGAGCGGCCAGGGGATGCTGCGGTGCCCCCAGAGCAAACTGCTGAAACGCGGCCTCCGCAGCATCCAGTTGTTGCCGCTGTGCATCCACATTGTTCAGGTCGCGGGCGCTCGCCAGCAGAGTCTGCGCCCGTTCGTACGGCAACAACTCCTTCAGCTCTTGGGACAGCTTTCCGTCCTGTTCCAATTGGTCCAGATACGACAAAGCGATGTCGTAATACCCGCGATCACGCAACCCTTCGGTGAATGCCTGGACCGGTTCCGCCGCGTGCAGTAATCCCGGCAGCAGGAGAACACCCACAACACAGGATAGACCCCGCTGGATCGCGCCGCGAAGACAGCGAACAACACTCCAGCGGTCAGACTCAACAAGTTGGCCGTGATCGTACATCCCTGAGTCACCAGTCCGCATGCGTTTTATCCCACCTGAATCCCGAGTCACACAGCGTCTGCCCGCTCGGATTCGCCAGTCCATGAGCATACCGCCCCCGCTGTCAGCCCGTCAAAGCCCAATGGACAGGCGTCTCGCCTTTTTGAACACTGCTTAAGTAGCGTGGGCTTTAGCCCACGCGAACTCAAAGAAAACCCGAGGACTGCGTGGGCTAAAGCCCACGCTACCTTTAAAAAAAAGGCAA
The DNA here is from genome assembly GCA_043736295.1 of Planctomycetota bacterium. Taxonomy (GTDB): domain Bacteria; phylum Planctomycetota; class Planctomycetia; order Planctomycetales; family Planctomycetaceae; genus TH-plancto1. The sequence goes on from JAYTCW010000272.1 coordinate 5,474, forward strand.
TCGCCTTGGCCCAACGGGTAGCAACCATGGGGCTGTCGACCGCCATTATTGCACCCTGGCCGCATTCCTCCCACTGTGCGGCAACTGCCGTTTTGACAACCTGGCGCGCATCACCCACAGTGACACGTCGCAAATCGATACAAAAAAAGGCGTTACAGCTCACTCCATGAATCACTCCGTCTCCGGCATCCGCTTTGCATAACCCGTACACGTCACACCTCAACACCTTCCTCTGGCCCTAGGCACTAGCCCCACGGCCCTAGGCCTCCTCAGGACTCCCACCATGGCTGTCAGCGAAAAGATCATCGGCATCGACCTCGGCACCACGAACTCGTGCGTCTCGGTCATGGAAGGCGGCGAAATCAAGGTCATCCCCAACCAGGAGGGGAACCGCATCACCCCCAGCGTTGTGGCCTTCACCGACAAGGGGGACATCCTCGTCGGCGACCCGGCCAAACGCCAAGCCGTCACCAACCCCCACAACACGGTCTACTCGATCAAGCGGTTCATGGGGCGGCGGCACTCCGAAGTCGAATCGGAAGAAAAGATCGTCCCCTATAAGGTCATCGGCGGTCGCGAAGAGTACGTCAAAGTCGACATCAACGGGCGGCAATACACCCCGCCCGAAATCTCGGCCCGCATCCTGATGAAGCTCAAGGAGTCAGCGGAGAACTACCTCGGCCACAAGGTCAACAAGGCCGTCATCACCGTCCCCGCCTACTTCAACGACGCCCAGCGCCAGGCCACCAAGGACGCCGGACAGGTCGCCGGCCTCTATGTCGTCCGCATCATCAACGAGCCGACAGCTGCCGCCCTGGCCTACGGCCTGGAGAAGATGAAGGAAGAAAAGATCTGCGTGTTCGACCTCGGCGGGGGGACGTTCGACGTGTCGGTCCTGGAAGTCGAAGCGGGCTCGATCGAAGTCCTCGCGACCAACGGCGACACGCACCTCGGCGGCGACGACTTCGATGAGATTCTCATCAACTTCATCGCCGACAGCTTCAAGAAAGAGAACGGCATGGACCTCCGCAAGGACGCCATGGCGCTCCAGCGGCTCCGCGAATCGGCCGAGAAGGCTAAGAAGGAACTCTCCTCGGCCCAGAACAG
>JAYTCW010000273.1:0-10737 GCA_043736295.1 Planctomycetota bacterium
AGTGCTGACCATGAAGACAGTTCCAATGACGACCAAAAGAACCGCCGCAGGCGGTCTTCTAGAACATCCGACCCACGGCGCAAAGTGCGTCTCGCACTCGAGTAACTCGCTCCCTGTGAACTGTGCTTGGACTCCGGACACTTGCGACCTAGACTGCTGGACACTGATTGCGATTCCTCCTCGCATTCGCATTTCCGGAAGCTCGCCCGATGTTCAAGCAACGTATCAGCCGCCCCTTGGCCTCTGAGGGGACACCGTTTCCCACCGATTCCCCAACGCCCGATCTGACGCGTACCGCTCAGATGCTCGACGAAATGCGAGAGACCGTCGACAAACTCGAACGGGACCAGGCGGAACCCGGCGACATCCGCATCATGTCGCGGGCCATGAAGGAACTGCGGTATGCCTTCAAGATGTTTACGCCTTACCGGCGGATGCGCAAGGTCACAGTCTTTGGCTCCGCTCGCATGCAGCCCGACCATCCCTCGTACCAGCAGGCCGTCCAGTTTGGGCGGTGCATGGCCAATGCCGGATGGTACGTTGTGACGGGAGCGGGGGGCGGCATCATGGAGGCCGCTCATGTGGGGGCCGGTCGCGAGAAGTCGATGGGCCTCAACATCATGCTCCCGTTCGAGCAGGAGGCCAACCGGATCATCAACGATGACAAGAAACTGGTGCATCTCAAATATTTCTTCACTCGCAAGCTGTTGTTCGTGAAGGAAGTCCATGCAGTGGTCCTGTTCCCGGGCGGGTTTGGCACACTGGACGAACTGTATGAAACGATCACGCTGATCCAAACTGGCAAACGCGACTTGATGCCGATCGTGGCTGTTGACGCTCTGGGTGATAGCTACTTCACCGACCTCGTGGAGTACATGAAGAAGCACCTGCTGGCTACCAAGCTGATCTCTCCGGATGACCTCTCCCTGATGAAGGTCACCCGCAGCGTCGAAGAGGCGTTTGACGAAGTGATCGGCTTCTACACCGTCTACAACAGCATGCGGTACGTCAAGGATCGTTTGTATCTGCGGCTGCACCAGGCCCCCAGTCCCGAGTTCCTCAAGCGACTCAACACTGAGTTCCGGGACATCATCGTGGAAGGCCACATCGAGTCGGTCCCAGCCCACCCGTTCGAGTCCGATGAACCGCACCTGGCGAATTTGCCTCGCATCGCCTTTAACTTCAATCGCCGCGCTCTCGCTCGACTGCGGCAGATGGTCGACTTGATTAACGATGAGCTGTCGAACAGTTGCTCGGTGGACGGCGAAGACTGCATCCGGTGTAAGATTTAGTGCCTCGTCCACGCCACACTTGGGGGATCGCCTCTCTCGGGAGGGCGAGGCTCCTGCCAAGCCGCTCACGCGAGAAAACGTCGTCCCTGACTCGCGGCTCAGCAGGAGCTTTGCCCTCCCGATAAACGTGCCACAACCGCCAATCAAAGCGTGGACAAGTCCTGATCCCACGGAAAACAAATTGGAGCCACAACGATGCCGATTGTCAGATTACTGGTGCTGGCCCGTCAGATTCTGCCGCTGCTGGAGCAAACGAACCGGCGGATCGTCTGTGCCGAGAGTTGCACAGCCGGACTGGTGTCCGCGGCACTGGCCGGAATTCCGGGAGCCTCGCAGTGGCTCTGCGGGTCAGCTGTGGTCTATCGGAATGCGACGAAGACCGCTTGGATTGGGGTCGAGGGAGAGATCCTGGACGACCCTGAGCGAGGAGATGTCTGCGAAGAGACGGCAATCCGGATGGCGGAAGATGTGCTTGCCATGACACCCGAGGCGTCAGTGTCGGTCTCGGTGACGGGCCATCTCGGGCCGGGCGCTCCCGCCGGTTTGGACGGGGTGTTGTACATCGGCTGGGCGGAGCGGACCGGGAGTGCCTCGGAGCCGGTGACCATCTATTGCGAGCGAGTGGAACTGAGTTTGACTCCACCGCTGGACCGCGATGATGTCCCAAGGCGAGTGGCCCGCCAGACAGAAGCGTCACAGAATGTGTTACGCGTGGTCCGCGACCGCCTAGAGGAGATCGCTCGTGCCGCATCGTGAGCCTAGAGCATTCCACGATTGCGTTCGTGCCGAGAAGTCGAGCGGACCCTCAGGTCCGTTCCGCCGGAACCTAGGGGTCTAGGCGACGAAGGCGCTCACCGAATCACGAAATGTCATAACCCACAAAGAAAATGACACTTACGGCATTTACAAACTCCGTCATCGGGAGTCCTGCACCGCACTCCTCCTCTTGAACAGACCAGAGAACGCGAAAAACTCACTTGGATAGCTGTCCCCGACCGGTTGGCCTCTTCTTGCATCCCGCGTTCCGCTAGAATAGATTCGAGGTTCGCTCTGGATTGCCGGAGTGCCCAGATCACTCTCACCCTCCGCTTGAGAGTGGGGAAGTCTGTTCGATTCGGATCGGAAAATGACCATGCGGCGTCGAGTTGTTGTCACGGGAATGGGCTGTGTCACGCCCATCGGCAAGTCGGTCGACACGATGTGGAGTGCCCTGCAAAAAGGCACCAGTGGCATTGACCGCATCACCCACTTTGATGCCTCGCACTTCCCCACCAAGTTCGCCGCAGAGGTTAAAGGCTTTGACCTCGCTGAATACGTTGACGACACCACTCGCTTCCAGCACACTGGGCGGAATATCCGCTATGCCATCGGGGCCGCAGTGCAGGCCGTCAAGCAGTCGGGCATTGGCGATCTGTCGGACCCGACTCGATTCGGTGTCTATCTGGGAGCCGGAGAAGGACAGCAGGATTTCTATCTGTTCATGCGGCTGATCGCTCTCGCTCAGCGTGATGGCGCGTTCGACATGGAGCAGTTCACGAAGTACGGCTTGCAGTACCTCAATGCGAATGAGGAGATGGAGCAGGAACCGAATATGCCTGCGGGCCACCTCGCCAGCCTGTTCAATGCTCAGGGACCGAACCTGAACTGCCTCACCGCCTGTGCCGCCAGCAGTCAGGCGATCGGCGAAGCCTCCGAGATCATCCGCCAAGGCGAAGCTGACATCATGCTTTCGGGTGGGGCTCATAGCATGATCCACCCGTTCGGCTTGACCGGGTTCAATCTGCTCACCGCGCTGTCGACGAACAACGACCACCCGCAGCAGGCCTCGCGCCCCTTTGACCGCGACCGCGATGGATTCGTCCTCGGCGAGGGTGCGGCCATGCTGATCCTTGAGGAGCTGGAACACGCCAAGCAGCGCGGGGCCCAGATCTTCGGCGAGGTCGCGGGCTACGGTTCGACCGCCGACGCCTACCGCATCACCGACATCCATCCCGAGGGACGCGGAGCCACCGCCTGCATCCGCCTGGCACTCAAGGACGCCGGACTCAACTACGACCAGATCGACTACGTCAACGCCCACGGCACCAGTACCGCCGTCAATGACAAGGTCGAGACCCGCGCCATCAAGCAGGCCCTCGAATCCGCCGCCTACAAAACCCCCGTCTCCAGCACTAAGAGCATGATGGGCCATCTCATCGCGGCTGCGGGAAGTGCCGAGGCAATTGTCTGTCTGATGGCGATGCGAGATGGCCTGCTGCCGCCGACGATCAACTATGTGAACCCCGATCCCGATTGCGATCTCGACTACGTCCCGAATCATGTTCGAGAAGGCAAAGTCGAGACCACACTGTCCAACAGCTTCGGGTTCGGCGGCCAGAACGTGTCGTTGATCTTTACGACCTTCCGGGGGTAGTTTCTCATTTCACTCGAAAGCCCACCGGTTGCAACCGGTGGGCTTTTCTCAACTCTCGACTTCGATAGCTTCGCATTCATGAGCGATCAGCCTCCCGTCCCGCGTCGACACCCGACTGTTCCCTGGGGAACGCTCATGGGCCGGGCCTTGAGACTGAAGTGCCCGCGCTGTGGCCACGGGAAGATGTTCGATGGCCCGTTCTCGACACTGGAACGCTGCCCTCATTGCCACTTGAAGTACGAACGTGATCCCGGCTATTTCCTCGGCTCGATCTATATCAACTACGGACTGACGGGGCTGTCGATCATCATCCTCTACAGCGTGCTGCACGTCGGCTTTCGCTGGACGAACACCCAGCTGGCCTTTCCGCTGGCTGGGTTCTGCTGTGTCTTTCCGGCGCTGGCGTTTCGACACACGCGCGCCCTGTGGCTGGCCATGGACTGCCACTGGGATGAGTCGCTGATGGAAGTGGATGAGAAGCCGTCAGAGAGCGTGCCGACTCCGTAAGAATCGTTCAATAATTCACTGTCTCATCGTCGCCTTTTGCTCCGCAAAAGAGCGATCTTTCGCGGAGCGAAAGGCGACTCTTGTTTCTCAAACGATCCTGAATTGGACAGCGCCACTTGTCGTCATCCGTCAGGAAAACACGAGGGTGGCGGGGGCAGCGGGGGAAAGCGAACTGGGGCCAACAAATGACACTCAATGGTCTGTCGCCTGCACCTGGATTCGGCCCGCACGTTCTTTCAGCAAAGCCGTCGCTGCATGAAAAGCGGTGGAGACACCGGGTTGCGGAATTAACCCACCGCCCAGGATCAAAGCGGCCAGAGTCAGAACCGCCACCCGCTCGCGACCACTGATCTGGAGCGAGACTGAGGACCGATAACGAGTCCCCGTAAACAGCAGGAAGTACGCCCGCATGATCGCGATCCCGTTGAAGGTCGCCGCGATCACAATCAGCGGCCCCACATGCGGGTAGGCTTCCACCGCGCCGTCAATCAGCATCTCAGTCCCAATAAACCCGATCGTTCCCGGAAAGCCCACACAGCCCAGCCCGGTCAGCAAAAAGCAAATCGCCAGAGCGGGCGCATGCTCGTACAGCCCTTGATAGTGCGTCAGGCTCAGGCGACCTCGACGAGCCTCCAGCGCTCGCAGCGTCAAACCAAAGCCCCCGAGCGACAACCCGGCAGAGAGCCACACACACAACGCTCCCGTCAGGCCAATCGGCGTCGCCACCTCGAGCCCGACCAGCACCATCGCCGTATGGCTGACCACCATACAGCAGAAAAACCGGCGGGCGTCGTTCTGCACCATCGACATTGCACTGGCGTACACAGCGGTAAAGAGCGAGAGCAGGCCGAGGGTATGGAGCGACCCGTCCGCCGAGACCGGGACGATCAACCTCAAGGCCGCATAGGCACCCGCCAGTGGAGTACAAAAGAGCAGCGCTGTCCCGAACGTGGCGCTCTCGAACAGATCACTCAACCAACCCTGAAACGGAAAGACTCCGCAGCGAATCGAGATCCCGACAATCAGTGGCAGCAGCACGGTCAACGACTGCGTCCCGCCACCACGAGACTGCACAATGCTCCATCCCAGCGCCATGAGCAACGAAGACATGGACATGGCCAGCACATACAGTCGAGTCGGTCGATTGCGGCTGCGAAGTTCGAAGTAGGGGGGGATGGTGCTGGCCGCCAACAGCAGGATGATGACCCAGGGATCGACAGCACTGAACAGGGCGAGCGCCAGCGACTCTCCCAGTAGCATCGTCGAGAACGAGAACCGAGGCACCTGGGTCCGCAGCGTGGCCAGTGCCGTTAGCAGATACAGCAGAGCGGTCAACGGGATCAGTGGGGCACTGACCTCGTCAATCACAAACAACTCGCGCCCGATCATCTGCGTCAGGAAATGCCACTTGTCCGTGGCCCGCATCGTATGCAGCGTGTAGAAGTCCTGAGTCTCAGCAGCTGCGGCCAGAAACGCGAGGCTGGAGAAGAACAGGCCATGCACGCGCGCCACCACCGGATCGCGCAGCCGCGCCACCCAGACTGCTCCGATGAGTGGAAGCAGGATGGCGAGTTCGATCCAGGGGAAGTGAAGTTCGTGCATGAGGAGAGTTGATGGTTGAGGGGAGTGCGAGGGAGAAATCTGTTGAGCTGCGACGCGAAGTCTTCGAAGCGGAGCATCAATGGCCCCGGTGCGTGTTATCCGTCTCCCTCTTTCGGCCCATTTACGGTGCCATTGATCTGCCTCGCGATACGGCGATCGAGTCGGTCGCACCAGTTCAGCACACTGACCAGCGGATCGACGATGTACTTAATCAGGACCGCGTCGAGGTTGCCTCGATGCAGTGCCAACCGGTACAGCCGCGTCCGCCACCGCTCCGGCAGACTCGCGGTCCAACGCGGTGGCACGAAGGCCAGGCGGGTGCCAATAGCGTTCTCCAGCACACGGTAATCATGCAGCAAGGTCGGAGCGCGGACGAATTGCAATGTCCGGGCACAGGCGTGGCCCAGAATATGAATCAAGGGAATGTATAACAGCGTCGGCATGTGGATCCGCTTCCCCAGCCAGGCAAAGAACCCGACCTCAGCCACAATGAAACCCACTTGGGTCAACGAGGCGAATGAGAGTGCAGACTTGATGTCGGTCTGCACACGACCGGCAAAGGCTGCGAACAATGCGGAGGTCAGTCCCAGGACCACAATCATCAGGGCGAGCGGGGTCGACAGCGCGATCAGCGGGCTGACTCGCAACAGCAGGTAAGCTCCCAGGTGGACCGAGAGCGCTCCGTAAAACACCGCACTGGAAGGCGTTGGCCCCTCCATCGCGCGGGGGAGCCAGCCCGAGAACGGGATCAGCGCCGACTTGCCAGCCACCGCGATCAGCAACAGCGAGCCCACCGTGAACGCCTGCCCGGAGGTCAGGGTCGCCACCCCTTCCGGCCAGGCCCCGGTCCCCATCAGCTTGTCGAAGTCTCCTTCACCGGTCTGATGATGCAGCAGCAATGCCGCGAGGAGCAATCCCGCATCTGAAAGCCGGTACACAATCCACACCCGCAGCCCGTTGCGGCACGGATTGGGTCGCTCGTGGTAGAAGGCGACCAGCAGTGTCGAGGAAAGACCGACCAGCTCCCAACCGGTGAACAAGGTCTCGATCGTTCCCGCCAGCGAGGTCAGGACCATGCCCAGCACGAAGATCGCGTACAGCACATAGAACCGATTGAAGCCGATCTCGCGGTGCATGTACTTGTCGGCAAAAGCTCCAATCGTCCCGCACAGCAGGAACGTCAAGATCACCAGCGGAACCGACAGACGGTCGAACTCCAGCTTAAACGAGAAGTGATAGTGGGCGTGGTCCTCGTGCGGGACCGAATGGGGCGTTGCAGCGAGTGCTGTCCCCAGCGTGTGGTCTTCCAGCTGGACCCAGTTTCCCAGATCGATGGGGACTCGCTTCTGATCTCCGCTGAGCATCAGACCAAGGACCGTGATCGAGGCCAGCAGACCGGTGATGATCGAGACTCGCACCAGTCGGCTGGTCGAGTCTTCCGAAAGTGGTCGACCGAGAATCGACGCGCCACCGAGGACGGCGACCAGCAAGGTCGGTGCGGCCACGACGATCAGGCCGAGCAGGGTGAAGAGAGTCATGTCGTGCAATCCAGACGCTGTCGCTCAAAGAATGAGTGGGGTGAGAAGGAAACCGAGTGTCAGCCGCCCAATGGACTCGACGTGCCGCTGAGAGCCGGAGTCCCTCGTCCGATCTGGGCGAACTCCAAATTTTCACGCCACCCCTGAAAGGCGTTCACCGAGCGGGCTGCCTGTCGCAGGGTGTCGGTGCTGGCTTGGTAAGGGATGTATTGGCCGTTCTCATAGACGCTGATCGCGCTCGTCTCGGGGTCGAGCAGAGCCAGTTGCACCCAGCCGTTCTGCAGGATGTTCTTCACCGCCGGGTTGCGGCCCATGATCTTGGAGATGGCCTCGGGGCGGGCCTCAATGACCAGCAGCAAGCGGACGGGTTCGTGAATCTCCACCCCCTGCCACGGTAGGCCGGTTCGTAGATCACTGGCTGCTCCGTCCATCACACCGAGCAGCGCGGTGATGTTGTGCGGCAACTTCGTGCCTGCTCCCCACCCCGGCGAGTCGACGTAGGAGAAGTAATACTGCAGGTTGATCCCCGAGCAGACAATCACGACCGCCCCGAGGATGCGGCCCAGGATGGTACTCTCGGCATCATCAATGGTCGGGTCATAGGAGGTCAGGAACGACCGGCGATCTAAGTAGAGACCTTCCGTGCGAGCGCGACGACCGACCACACACATGGCATTCGACGCATTGCCGAACTCTGGACGTGTCTGAGCCAAATCTTCGGCCCGCCCTTCGACATGCTCCAGCGCACTGAGCGGGGTAATGTTCAGCGGTGCCGAGTAGAAGCGGCGGCAGCGTTCCTGGGCATTGAGTTGGCACGCCGCGTCGAGCTTGTCGCGCGCGGCTTCGAGGTCGGGGATATGCGAACGGGGCACCAGATCGAGATCGAAACAGGTGATCGAATCGGTCGCGGTGTTGTGCAGTCCGCCGACGAAGTAGGTCGTCTCGGGGATGACGAGTCCGCGTCTCTTGAGAATCTCACGCACTCGCACGTCGTTAAGCATCGCCGCCAGCGCCCGTCCGTTGGCCCCGCCCGCACTCCCCGAACAGGCTCCGCAGTCATAGCACGACTTGTGCGGGTTGTTCATGCAGAACGACCCATGTCCAAAGAAGAACACCAACCGGGCAAAACCACTCCGCAGACCGGTCTCGCTCAAAATGCGTTCGCCGATGTCTGCCATCTCGGTGACGGTATACCCGATGCTGTCGCCGTCTTGTCCCGGCGCTTCCGTCAGCCGCTCCAGTCGCAGTCGTGTGACCTGCGGGGGGGCGACCACACTGCCCACGGCATGACGGATCTTGGCGGTAATGCGAGGGAACAGCACCCGAGCCACCAACGGCACCGAGGCGAAGACTCCCAGACTGGCAGTCAGCAGCGCCCCCACCGCCATCGACCGGGAGCGAACATGTATCTGATGCGAGGCGTTCGCCAGTCGGCGACGGGTACTGGCCCTGCGCTCGTGAGTGTCCAGCAGGTTGTAGACTGGCTCCTCAATGACCCACACTTTGGGCCGCACTACAATCGGACAGAGTGCCTGAAAGTGAGCGTCAGAGACTCCCTTGTAGTACATCGCCACGCCAAAAAAGCCCGCAGCTCCGAACGTCTCCGCCCCGGGGCAGGCCTCTTCGAGGTGACGGCGGAACGACTCCTCGCGGGTGTCGATGCAATACACCGATTGAAACTGGGGAGTCGGTCGCTGCTCCACCCGCTGGCCTCTGTTATGGACGACCAGAGCATCCAGAGCCTGCACCCGGAACCTCCGTTCAAAGGCCCGATGAAACAGTCGGCGACGCTGCGACTCGTCGAACGCCTCAATCTCTTGAATCAAGTCCGACCAACCCGCCACGGGCAACCCAGACATCGTCGCCGCAGACCAGCCCCGAACTTGGGCCAGTTGAAACACGACGAACGCCCGCTCCTCGATCGTGGTCGAGGAAGCGGCAGCCATTCGATCGCGGAGAGTCCGTCGCAGGTCGGCGAGTGGCCCCCGGTACGACAACTGGCGACGAGCGACATCTCGCAGCGCCAGACAGTTCAACAGCAGCCGCACGGCCATGTATTGCAACAGTGTTCCGGCGGGCATCGGTCGCCCGATGCGGTCGCCGCGATCTTCGGCCTGCCAGATCGTGCCCGCCCAACCCTTCATGGCCAGCAGTTCGCGGGTCAGGTACTCCGGCCCCTCGGCGTCGGACACGCCGAGTTGTCGGAGCAACTCAGCAATCACCTCGACGGGACTCCATGCAGCGAGTCTCCGAATCTCGCTCGGGAGTTCAGCGAGCCAGCGCTCGACCGGTGGTGCATCGCCATACAACTGCTTAAAAGTCTCCCAATACCCGGCATCACGATTCGGCAGTTCCCACGTCGCCAGCCCCTGATCGATGAACCCCGCACTGAACGGAATCAGCACCTCTTGCACCTGCCGGTCAATATCCTCTCCCGTAGCATCCAGCAGACAGTCGCGGTGCCGGATCGCGGTCGACGGTGTCGCCGGAATCGGCAGCTCGCGGACTCCGTGCTGGCAAACTTCCCACAACGCTCGCAGTGAAAACTCCGTCCAGCGATCGTGAGACCAGTCTTCAATCTTCGGGTCTGCCAACTGGGGTAACCGCTGGCTCCAGACGTTCGAGCTGTGGCCGAGTACCTCGCGCATGGCCCAGTGCCGGGTCTGCTCCGTCTCTCGTTCCGCCGCCTCGGGAGCCACTTCTTCGCGGTACTTGGAAAGAGCATCCGTTTCCGCGACGAACCAGTTCAACTCGTTGGCGGGGGCCAACCGTACTGGACTGGACAGCATCGCCAAGTGCAAATCGAACAGATTTCCCGAGGGGCCGATGGGGGTCTCCGCTCGCGCTGCGAGGTCGGCCCGAACCGTTTCGGCCAAGTCCTCCGAACGAATCCGCCCTCGAGCCAGCTTCTCTCGGAAGCGATCTTCGGAGAGGTACGTCTCGCACCCGAACAGCTCGCGCCCCCGCTCCAGCCCCTGCTCAAACGGAAGGTCTTCTAACGCCATCAACGAATTCAGGAACACAAACGCTGTAATCGGGCCTTGTGCCGGGAGGAACTGGGCCGCTTCCGCCAGGTGCGGCGTAATCCAACCAGAAGATCCAGACTGTTCCACATCACACTCCCTGTTTCCCCATCGGCGAACTCTCAGAGTGTGTTTGCTGCAATCGCGATGCCAACTCATTGGACAGCGCTACTTGTGGCCGCAAGTCAACCCGATGGCCGAGTATTCCGGACCCATGTGGTCGCCTAGAGGTCAGGCTGGTCGTCTTCCGACCAGACCGACCGAGAGATCTCGATGTTCAAACTGCGAATCTTGTTACGGAGGCTGCCACGCGTGATGCCCAGGATTCGCGCCGCCTGGACCTGATTCCCGGAAGTGTGCCG